>NZ_WJSQ01000118.1 GCF_009720245.1 Sphingomonas segetis
GCCGAGCCCGAACGGGCCGCGCGCGCGATCGCCCGGCGTGCCGCCTGATGGCGCGCCGCGACCTTGCCGTCGCCGACCGCGCGCGGCTCGAGATCGAGTTCGAGCAGCCCTATCTGCTCGGGCCGCTGTTCGGCGATTACGACCGCCACCTGATCACCATCGAGCAGCGGCTGGGCGTGCACATCGCCGCGCGCGGCAACCGCGTGCAGATCGAGGGCGATGCCGACGCCGCCGCGCGGGCGCGCGACGTGTTGATCGGGCTCTACAACCGGCTTGACAGCGGCCACGACGTCGATGCCGAAGCGGTCGAGGGAGTGCTCGGAATGGCCGCCCAGCCGCACCTCGACGGCATTATCCAGGAGGAAGTCACCTCCGCGCCGCGGGTGATGATCCGCACGCGCAAGAAAACGATCGTCCCACGCTCGGCGATGCAGACGCCGTACATGGAGGCACTTTCCCGCGACGACATGATCTTCGGCCTCGGTCCGGCCGGCACCGGAAAGACCTATCTGGCGGTCGCGCAGGCGGTGTCGCAGCTGATCAGCGGAAGCGTCGACCGGCTGATTCTGTCGCGCCCCGCAGTCGAGGCGGGCGAGCGCCTCGGCTTCCTTCCCGGCGACATGAAAGAGAAGGTCGACCCCTATCTGCGGCCGCTCTACGACGCGCTTTACGACATGCTGCCGACAGAGCAGGTCGAGCGGCGGATCGCGACCGGCGAGATCGAGATCGCGCCGCTCGCCTTCATGCGCGGCCGCACGCTCAACGATGCCTTCATCATCCTCGACGAGGCGCAGAACACCACGCCGTTGCAAATGAAGATGTTCCTGACCCGCTTCGGCATGCGCAGCCGGATGGTGATCTGCGGCGACCCGCACCAGGTCGACCTTCCAGACCCGAGCAGGTCCGGGCTCGCCGACGCGGTCAATCGCCTCGAACGGGTGAAGGGGATTGCCGTCGTGCGCTTCACCGCGGCGGACGTGGTCCGCCACCCGCTGGTCGGCCGCATCGTCGATGCCTATGAAGGACCGAACGCCGTTCGTGACGTGGGGGCATGATGCTCGAGATCGCGCTCGAGAGCGACGAGGAATGGGACAGTAGCCGCTCCTGGGAGCAGCTCGTCCGCAAGGCCGCGGAAGCGGCGATCGGCGAAAGCGCCTATCCCGAGCTCGCGGAAATCGAGCGAAAGGTCGAGATTTCCGTCACGTTGACAGGCGACGAACAGGTCCGAGCGCTCAACGCGCACTGGAGAGGCAAGGACAAGCCGACCAACGTCCTCTCCTTCCCAATGGCTGACGAGCGTGATTTGAACAGGGCAAATATTGCTGTGTCGGAACTGTTGCTGGGCGACATCGTGCTCGCGCGTGGCGTTTGCGTGAGCGAGGCAGCGGAGAAAGGCATAAGCGTCGAAGACCATGCCAGGCACCTGCTCGTGCATGGCACGCTGCACCTGCTCGGCTACGACCATCACGACGACAGGGAAGCGGCCGATATGGAGACCCGCGAGGTACGAGCGCTTTCACGGCTCGGAATCGCCAATCCCTATGAGGTGACCGCCTGATGGCGACCCGGGGAGACGATGGCGGTTCACCGCTCTGGCGCAGCATGCGGCACCTGATCTTCGGCGACGAGTCCGAGCCGACGCTCCGCGAGGAAATCGAGGAGGCGATCGACGAAGCCGAGGAGGACGACGGTTCCGCGCCCGTCGCGGGCGACCTCAGCGCCGCCGAGCGCCAGATGCTGCGCAACCTGCTCCACTTCGGCGAGGAAACGGCGGGCGACATTTGCGTGACCCGAGGCGACATCATCGCGGTGCCGCAGCACATCAGCTTCGAGGACCTCGTTGCCGCCTTCGCCGACGCCGGGCACAGCCGCCTGCCGGTCTATGGCGAAAGCCTCGACGAGGTGATCGGCATGATCCACGTCAAGGATGTATTCGTTGCCAGCATCGACCCGACGCGCGAGCGGTCGATCCAGGCCTTACTGCGAGAACCCCTGTTCGTCCCCGAGTCGATGGGCGTGATCGAGCTTCTCGCCCGGATGCGCGCGGAGCGCGTCCACCTCGCGATCGTCGTCGATGAGTTCGGCGGGACCGAGGGGCTTCTGACGATCGAGGACATCGTCGAGGAGATCGTCGGCGAAATCGAGGACGAGCACGACGACGCCGAAGCCGCCATGCTGACCTTGCTCGAGGACGGGCTGTGGGAAGCCGACGCCCGAATCGAGCTCGAAGAGCTGGCGGAAGCGGTCGACCGCAGGCTCTCGTCCGACGAGGACGAGGTCGACACGCTGGGCGGGTTGATGTTCCTGCTCGCCGGCCGCATTCCGGCGAAAGGGGAATGCGTCGCTCACTCGTCGGGCTGGAAGCTCGAAGCGGTCGATTCCGACCCGCGCCGAATCATCCGGGTCCGGCTCCATGCCCCGGAAGAGGAGCGGCTACACGATTAGTTTCTGGCGAACAGCCTGGCCGGGTCCGCCATCGCCTTGAACTCGAGCGCGTTGCCGGCGGGATCGAGGAAGAACATCGTCGCCTGCTCGCCGGCCTGGCCTTCGAAGCGGACGGTCGGCGCGATCACGAATTCGACGCCCGCTTGCTCGAGCCGGGCTGCGAGCGCCTTCCACTCCTTCATGCGCAGCACAATTCCGAAATGCGGCACCGGCACCTCGTCGCCATCGACACGGTTGGTGGCGCGAATCCGCGCCTCCTCCGGCGCAAGGTGCGCAACAATCTGGTGCCCGTGGAGGTCGAAGTCGACCCACTCGTCGGCGCTTCGGCCCTCCGGGCACCCGAGCAGCTCTCCGTAGAACCGCCGCGCCGCGGCAAGGTCGTCGACCGGAAAGGCGAGGTGGAACGGGGGCAGACTCATGGGCGTTTCCCTGCGCCCAGGACGGGGTGCTTGTCGAGGCTTTCGCTAAACCCCGGTACCCGCTAGCCATCGGCGACAATGCTGTACGTCCTGTATGCCTTCATTGCCGGCGCTGTGTCGGCCTTCGCCTTCGAGCCGGTCGCCTGGTGGCCGCTGATGCTCGTCGCGATCGCCGCGCTGTGCGAGCTGATCGACCGGACCAAGTCACTTCGGCGCAGCCTCGCTCTCGGATTCGCGTTCGGGTTCGGGCAGTTCGCGATCAGCCTCAACTGGATCGCGACCAGCTTCACCTACCAGTCGAACATGCCGGCGTGGCTCGGCTGGGTCGCGGTCATCGTCCTTTCCCTCTATCTCGCACTTTATCCCGCGATCGCGGCCGGCCTCGCGTGGCGATTCGGCCGCGACGACCGCGTGGTGCTGGTGTGCGTGCTCGGCGGCGGCTGGGCGATCACCGAATGGCTGCGCGGGAGCATGTTCACCGGCTTCCCGTGGAACCCCGCGGCGGCCGCGCTCGCGCCGACGCCGCTGATCGGCGTGACGCCGCTGGTCGGCACCTACGGGATGTCGGCACTGGTCGTGCTTCTCGGCGGTGCGATCTGGCTCGAATATTACAAGAAGTGGCTGCCGCTCGTCGTCATCCTCGCAATCGCCGTGTTCCTTTGGGTGCTGCCGTCATCGGCCGTTCCGCCGGACCCGCTGACCGTCCGCAACGTCCGAATCGTTCAGCCCAACATCGGCCAGCAGGACAAGTGGCGGCCCGGGTTCGAGGAGGAGGCCGCGCGCCGGCTCGCGACGCTGTCGGGCCCGCCGACCGGGGTTCCACGCCTCCTGCTGTGGCCCGAAGCGGCGGTGACCGAGCCGCTCGAGGACGCGCGCACCGATGGGCACCAGGCGATGGCGCTGTTCGAGCGGACTCGCGCCGCCTCGCTGCTCGGCCCTTCCGACGTGCTGCTGACCGGCGGGATCGCAATAGGATCGAACGACGGAGTCCGCGTCGATTCCGCCGCGAACAGCATCTTCGCGATCGCGCCGGGCGGCCGGGTGATCGGACGCTATGACAAGGCCCACCTCGTCCCGTACGGCGAATATCTGCCGATGCGGCCGCTGCTGTCGGCGATCGGCCTGTCGCGGCTCGCGCCGGGAGACTTCGACTTCACGCCAGGGCCCGGGCCGCGGACCATCGATCTCGGCGGGCAATGGGGCAAGGTCGGCTTTGCCCTCTGCTATGAAATCATCTTCTCCGGTCACGTGGTCGACTGGCAGGACCGGCCGGGATTCATCTTCAACCCGTCGAACGACGCCTGGTTCGGCCGCTGGGGGCCGCCCCAGCACCTCGCTCAGGCACGCCTCCGCGCGGCCGAGGAGGGACTGCCCGTGCTGCGCGCGACGCCGACCGGGATCAGCGCCGTCGTCGACGCCCGCGGCAATGTCGTGAAGCAGATCGGGTGGCGGCAGGCGGGCGTGATCGACGCGGTGCTTCCGCCAGCGGCCAACGCCCCGCCGCTGTTCGCGCGCTTCGGCAATTCGATCCCCATCTTCTGGGCCTTCGTACTGATCGCGGCCGGCATTGTATTGGGCCGAAAGCGCCGCTAGAGGGCGCCATATAAAGACTTCCTTATATCCTGAAGTTCGAGGCCGCCTTCAGCCCATGCGCAGCGATTATCTTTTCACGTCCGAATCCGTGTCCGAGGGGCATCCCGACAAGGTCGCGGACCAGATTTCCGACGCCATCGTCGACCTTTTTCTGAGCAAGGATCCGGAGGCGCGCGTCGCCTGCGAGACGATGACGACGACCAACCGCGTCGTGCTGGCCGGCGAGATCCGCGGCCACGGGATCATGGACGAGGAGGGCAATTGGGCCCCGGGCGTTCGCGAAGAGATCGAGCAAACCGTCCGCCAGGTCGTCAAGCGCATCGGCTATGAGCAAGAAGGTTTCCACTGGGACCGGTTCGACTTCTCCAATCACCTTCACCCGCAGTCGACCGACATCGCCCAGGGCGTCGATGCGGCGGACGACAAGGACGAAGGCGCGGGCGACCAGGGCATCATGTTCGGCTTCGCCTGCGACGAGACTCCCGACCTGATGCCGGCGACGCTCGACTACAGTCACAAAATTCTGATGGAGATGGCGAAGGACCGCCATTCGGGCGCGGCGCCTTTCCTGGAGCCGGACGCCAAGAGCCAGGTGACGCTGCGCTTCGAGCAGGGCAAGCCGGCAAAGGCCACCGCGATCGTCGTTTCGACCCAGCACAAGCCCGGCTACGACAAGGGCGAGAAGCAGGCTCAGCTCCATGCCTACGTCAAGGAGGTGGTCGCGCGGGTCATGCCGCAGCAGCTGCTCGGCAACGAGACCGTCTATCACATCAACCCGACCGGCAGCTTCGAGATCGGCGGACCCGACGGTGACGCCGGGGTCACCGGCCGCAAGATCATCGTCGACACCTACGGCGGCGCGGCGCCCCACGGCGGCGGCGCCTTCTCCGGGAAAGACCCGACCAAGGTCGACCGCTCGGCGGCCTATGCCGCGCGTTATCTTGCCAAGAACATCGTTGCTGCCGGCCTCGCCAAGCGCTGCACGATCCAGCTCGCTTATGCGATCGGGGTGTCCGAGCCGCTGTCGCTCTATGTCGACACGCACGGCACCGGCACCGTCGGCGACGATCGAATCGAGGGCGCGATCGGCCGCATCGGCAAGCTCGGCCGCCTCACGCCGCGCGGCATCCGAACGCACCTCGGGCTCAACAAACCGATCTACGGAGCGACGGCCGCCTACGGCCATTTCGGCCGCAGCGCGCAGGGCGACTTCTTCCCGTGGGAGCGCGTCGACCTGGTCGAGGAGCTCAAGGCGGCAGTCGCCGCCTAGAGCGTCAGTGGTTGGCGGCGTCCTCCACGCCGATGCCGTGTCGGAAGACGAGCTCGCCGCCCTTCCAGCCGCTGTAGACCAGGATCAGCACGACGACTGCGGACAGGATCACGCCGGTCCCGCCGATCGCGGAATCGCTGTTCAGCCTGACGAAGAAGTTGACGATCTCCAGCACCACCGCCGTGACATTGGCGAGCATGTGCTTGACCGCATCGCCCATGCTGCGGATGCGTTCGTCGCCCATGAAATCGGTCAGGCCGGCCACCGCCGCCAGCGCCGCCATGACGATGCCGACGCCGAGCAGATAGCGCGACGCGGTCGCCCAGCCCGGATCGTGGTTGTTGAGGAACACGATATCGGTCACCAGCACGCCGATGAAGCAGACGATCGGGAACGGGATCAGCATCGGGTGAATGGGATGCCCGCCGATTTTCGCCGTGCTGCGGGGATGGCCCGCGCCCGTGCGCTCATTCGTGGTCGCCATGACGCTCTCCTCCTTCGCCGGATTGGACGCGCCGCGGCGGCAAGAAGTTCCCTATCCCTCCCGGCAGCGCACCCAGCGGCGCTTGCCGAGGCGCCACAGCGAACCGTCGTAGGTGCGGCCTTTCGCCGTGACGCGCAGGCGCGCTTCGTGGCGCAGAGCCTGCTTGTCGGTGAGGTCCAGTCGCAGCTCGCTCGGCTCGAGCCAGGATTGCGCGACGGAAACCGGGATTTCGCGGCCGTTGTCGGTCAGCCGCGCCGAGACGACCGAAGGCACCGCCGTATGACTGATGACTATGGCGATCTCGATCGGGTGCGCTCCCGCTGTGCGGCAGATCATGCCACCGGTTGCAAAGGCGGGAGTCGCTGAAAGCGCGGAGCAGAGCGCGGCAAGGACAAGTTTGTTCATCCGCGCGAGGGTGCGCGGGCCTTGCTGAACCGGAACTTGCGCGGCTAGGCGCCGCCGCGTGACCGCGTTCAAATCCGGCGACCCGCTGACCCTCAACCGCCTCTACGGCCGGTCAAGCGGGCACAAGCTGCGCAAGGGCCAGCAGGAACTCGTCGACAAGCTGCTGCCCGAGATCGAAGTGCCGGCGAACGGCGAGATCAGCGCGCGCGCGCTGTTCGGCGACGGCCGCCCGCTGCATGTCGAGATCGGCTTCGGCTCGGGCGAGCATCTCGCCGACCGCGCCGACATGCTCCCGGACCACGGCTTCATCGGCGCGGAGCCGTTCCTCAACGGGGTCGCCGCCGCGCTCGCGCACATCCGCGACAAGCATCTCACCAATGTCCGCCTGTGGCGCGGCGATGCGCTCGAGGTGCTCCAGCGAGTGCCCGACGGCGCGCTGAGCTTCCTTTACCTGCTGCATCCGGACCCGTGGCCGAAGGCGCGGCACGCGAAGCGAAGGATGGTCAATGATGCCCCGGTCGACCTGTTCGCGGCGAAGCTGAAACCGGGTGGCGAGTTTCGGCTCGCCACCGACGACCCGACCTATCTCACCTGGTCTCTGATGATCATGCAGCGCCACACGGATCAACTCGAATGGCTCGCCGAGCGGCCGCAGGATTTCCTCGAACCATCGGGCGGCTGGATCGAGACCCGCTACGGCGCCAAGTCGCGGCGGGAAGGGCGAAGGCCTTATTACCTGCGCTATAGGCGCCGCTAGGCGGCCCAGTTCTCGACCCTTAGCCCCGGCACACGCCGGAACTCGCGCTCGTTTGCAGTGACAAGCGTTGCGTCGAGCGCCAGCGCATGCGCAGCAATGAAAAGGTCGTTGGCACCGATCGGAGTTCCTGCACGCTGCAGTTCTGCGCGAATACGGCCGTAGATTGCATCGGCTGGAGCATCCAGGGCGACGACCTCCAGCCTCCGGAGCAGCGCACTCAAGCGATGGGCAGTTCGAAACGCAGGATTGCGGCAGACGCCGAAGCGCAACTCCGCCAGGACGATGATGCTCGTGAACACGGAAGCTCGCTTATTCTCCAGATCGAAGCGAAGGTCCGTTGCGCCTCCCGAATTGCGAACAATTTCCGTGATCGTGTTCGTATCGAGCAAGTAGCTCATGGAAAATCGACCGGCTCGGGCGGAGGGTCATCGATTTCGGGCCATTCTTCGTCCGTGATCGGACCTTCCCGACGCCACTTCTCGAGAAGCGCCGCTATTTCCGACCGACGGTCTTCGGCGGGTTCGATAATCAGTCGCTCCCCCTCCTTGTGCATGACGACTTCGGTACCCGGCATCCGGAATTCTCGGGGGATTCGGACAGCTTGGCTTCGTCCATTGCGGAAGAGCTTGATTCGGCGATGAAGGTCCACAGCGAAAAATGTGTCATATCACATGGCATATGTCAACGCCGCGGCGTCAGCCTGAGGAGCCGCGCGTTGGGACCGTCCTCAAGCAGATAAACCGCGCCGTCCGGGCCCTGGTCGGCGGCGCGGATACGCTTGCCCATGGCCCATTCATCCGCCTTGCCCGCCTGGTCGCCGCTGATCTGCACATGGATCAGCGCCTCACCCGACAATGCGGGAATGAGCGCATCCCCCTTCCATTCGGGGAAGAGGCTGCCGTTGTAGATCAACAGGTCGGCCGGGGAGATCGACGGGTTCCACCATGCCTTGGGCGCTTCAAAGCCGTCGCCGGGCCGGTGGTCCGGAATATCGACCCCATTGTAGTTGGTGCCGTTCGAGACGTTGGGATAGCCGTAGTTGCGGCCCTTCACGATCAGGTTGAGCTCGTCGCCGCCCTCCGGGCCCATCTCGATCTCCCACAGCCGCCCGTCCGGCGCGAAGGCGAGGCCCAGCGGGTTGCGGTGACCGAGCGTCCAGGTCTCGGCGGGCGTGAGGTTCGGGCCGGGCCAGGCGACGGTGCGCGAGGGCGCGTCCTTCGCGGCCACGCTGTCCGCCGGAGGATCGGTGACCTGCAGCGAAGCAGCACCGGTGCGCCCG
>NZ_WJSQ01000119.1 GCF_009720245.1 Sphingomonas segetis
GCTCGCGCTCGGCATCGCGCTCGGCCCGGCAGCCGGCACGCTCGCGGGCGGCCTGATCCTCGCCTCCTGGGGCTGGCGCCCGATCTTCGTCGCGTTCGGGATCGTCACCCTGCTGTGGCTGGCGCCGTGGCATTTCGCCGTTCCAAGGCAGGCCCAGGCGAATGCCGCTCGCGAGCCGCGGGTCCCGGTTCGCGTGCTGCTCGCCAAATGGCCGTTGTGGTCGATGTCGATCGCCCACATCGCCAGCAACTACGTCTTCTATTTTCTCCTCGGCTGGTTGCCGCTGTTCCTCACCCGGTCGCGCGGTCTGCCGATCGGCGAGATGACCGCCATCGCGACGCTCGGCTATGCCGCGCAGGCGGTGGCGGCGCTGACGTTCGGCTATGTCTCCGACTGGTGGACCCGGCGCGGACGCTCCGAAGCCGCGGTTCGGCGCGCGATGATGTTCGGCGGCCAGCTGGTCGCCGCCGTGTCCGTGCTCGCGCTCGCTTACGCCGACACGCCCGCCGAGCTGTCCGTCATCCTGTGCTTCGCCGGCGTCGCCACCGGCGCGCTGTCGCTCAACACCTATGCCATCGCGCAGATGTTCGCGGGCCCGCGCGCCGCCGGCACCTGGGTCGGGGTCCAGAACGCGATCGGCAATCTCTCGGGCATCTTCGGGTCGATCATCACCGGCTTCATCGTCGAGGACGCGGGCTTCACCGCTGCCTGCTGGGTCACCGCCGCGGTCGCAGCATTCGGGGCCTTGTGGTGGCTGTGGGGCGTCCCGCGTATCGAACAGGTGGCGCTCGACTGACGCGCGGCCGCGTTATTCGGCAGCGACCGGATGTGCGGAATATGCATCCTCGGTGCCGAAGGCCCGCTTGAGCCAGCGCGCCAGCCGCGACTCGAGCGAGATGGCGATCGAGAAATAGGACGGCACCAGCAGCAAAGTCAGCACGGTCGAGAAGATCAGGCCGCCGATCACGGTGATGCCCATCGGCGCTCGCCAGCTGTTGTCGCCCGAAATCGAGATGGCGGTCGGAAGCATGCCCGCGACCATCGCCACGGTCGTCATCACGATCGGCTGAGCGCGCTTGTGCCCGGCTTCCCAGATCGCGGCGTTCTTTTCCATCCCGTGGTTCATCATCTCGACTGCGAAATCGACCAGCAGAATGGAGTTTTTCGCCACGATTCCGAACAGCATGAGGATTCCGATCAGCACGAACAGCGATACCGGCTGACCCGCGATGTGCAGCGCCACCGCGGCGCCGAGCGGAGCCAGCAGGAGCGAGCCCATGTTCACGAACGGCGCCAGGAAGCGGCGGTAGAGCAGGACCAGCACCGCGAAGACGAGCAGCACGCCGGACATCAGGGCGATCGCGAAATTGAACAACAGCTCGGCCTGCCACTTCTGATTGCCGAGGTTCATTTTCTGAACGCCCTGCGGCAGGTTGACGACGCTCGGAAGCGCGTTGACCTTGGCCCACACGTCGCCCTCGACCACGCCGGGCGCGAGGTCGGCGCCGATGGACAGCCGGCGCAGCTGGTTCGAGCGGCTGATCGTCGTCGGGCCCGAGCCGAACCCGATGTCGGCCACCGCGCGCAACGGCACCGAGCTGCCCGACGCCGTCGGCACCGGCAAATTCTCGAGCGTCTGGATGTCGCGGCGCGCATTTTCGGACAGCGACACCTGGATCGGCACCTGGCGGTCGGACAGCGAGAATTTGGCGCTGTTCTGCTCGATGTCGCCGAGGGTCGCGATGCGGATCGTCTGGCTCAGCGCCGCGGTCGTGACGCCGAGGTCGGCGGCCAGGTCGAAGCGCGGCTTGATCGTGATCTCGGGCTGCGCGAGCTGGCTCCCTACGCGCGGCGCGCGCAGGCCGGGGACGCTCTCCATCTCTTTCGCGATTTTCGTCGCGACCTCGGTCAGCTTCGCCGGGTCGTCGCCGCCGAGGAACAGCATGATGTCGCGCGAATCCCCGTCCGGGCCGCCGCCGTTCTGGCTCTGGAAGCTGACGCGCGCATCGGGGAAGGCGGAGAGGGCTGGGGACAACGCCCGCTCGAACTCGGTGCTTGTGACCTCGCGGTCCTTCCTGAGGACGATGTTGACCCGCCCGCTGGCGATGTTCACCCGCTCGAACACGCGCTCGACGTTCTTGTCCTTCGATACGAGCGCCGCGACCGCGTCGGTCGCCGCCTCGGTCTGCTTGAGCGTGCTGCCCGGCGGAAGCGTGATGTTGACTCGGGAATAATCGTCGTTCTGCGGCGGAAAGAAGGATTGCGGAAGCATCGCGAACAGCACGCCGGTGAGCACCAGCGTCGCCACGCCCGCGCCAACCATTGCCAGTCGGTGGTCGAACACGCTCGCCCAGCCGAGCCTGAGGATCGAGCGCGACCAGGCGGCGAACGCGCTGTTTTCGAACCCGCGCGCCCAGCCCACGGCCAGACCGGCAAGGATGGTGATCACGAACGCGGCGATCGCGGCACCGATCAGCGTGCCGACGAACGCGAAGAACAGCATCACCGCGCCGGGCCGCGCGTCCGGCGCCGCCTTCTGCACCATCATGACGACGTTCAGCGCCGCCAGCACCGCGGCAATCCCGAGCGGAACCGCGAGGTACGCCATGCGCAGGTCGACGCGCGCCACGAGCGCTCGCCGCGCGACGGCCTTGGTCGTATCGAGACTCCAGTTGAGCACCTTCAAATAGATGTCCATCCACCGCCACGCGGCGTGCGGCTGGGCGCCGTGCGAGCGCAGGAAATAAGCCGCGATCAGCGGCGTGATCATGCGCGCCACGAGCAGGCTCATCAGCACCGACAGGACCACGGTGAACCCGAACGCCTTGAAATACTGCCCCGCGATTCCGGGCATCAGCGCGACCGGGAAGAAGACCGCGACGATCGACATCGTGGTCGCCATCACCGCGAGCCCGATTTCGTCCGCGGCGTCGAGCGCGGCCTGGTAGCCCGACTTGCCCATGCGCATGTGCCGGACGATGTTCTCGATCTCGACGATCGCATCGTCGACCAGCACGCCCGCGACCAGCCCCATCGCCATGGTCGACATGAAGTTCATGGTGATGCCCATCAGGGTCATGAAGTAGAAAGCCGGGATCGCCGAGAGCGGGATGGCGAGCGCCGAAATCGCGGTCGCTCGGATGTCGCGCAGGAACAGAAGGACGACGAGCACCGCAAGGATCGCGCCCTCGACCAGCCCCTCCATCGCCGACTTGTACTGCGCCTTGGTATAGTCGACCGTGTTGAACACCTCGGAGAAGCGGACCTTGGGGTTCTCCTTCTCGAGCGCCTTCAGCTCCTTCCACGCATTGTCGTAGGCGGTCACTTCCGAAGAGCCCTTGGCGCGCTGGATGTAGAAAGTGACGACCTGCCGCCCGTTCATCTTGGCGAGCGAGCGCTGCTCGCTGTTGCTGTCCTTGACCTCGGCGATGTCGGCGAGCTTGACGAAGCGCCCGCCGGGGAGAGCGATCTGGGTCTGCGACAGCTGGTAGGCGTCGCGCGCATTGCCGAGAACGCGCACCGACTGCTCCGATCCGGCGATCTCGGCGCGGCCGCCGGCGCCGTTCATGTTGCTCTGGCGGAGTTGCTGGTTTACCTGCGCCGCGGTGATACCCTGCGACTGGAGCGCCGCGGGGTTGAGGATCACGCGGATGTTGCGGCTGACTCCGCCGACGCGCTCGACCGCGGCGATCCCTTCCAGCCCGAGCAGCCTCTTGGCCACTGTGTTGTCGATGTACCAGCTGAGCTCCTCGAGCGTCATGTCGGTGGTCTGGGCGCCGATGTAGGAGATCGGCTCGTCCTCCGCGTCGACGCGGGTGATCTGCGGCTCGAGGATGCCTTCGGGGAGCGTGCCCCGAATCTGCGCGATCGCGTTGCGCACGTCGTTGACGGCGCGATCGGTGGGCGTTCCGAGCTGGAACTGGACGAAGGTCGAGCTGTAGCCCTCGCCGATCGAGCTGCTCATCTCCTCGACGCCGTTGACCCCGCGGATCGCGGATTCGACGCGCTGCGTGACCTGGGTCTCGAGCTCGTTCGGTGCCGCGCCCGGCTGGCTGACGTCGACCACCGCCGCCGGGAAATCGATGTCCGGCGCGTTGTTCACCTGCATCCGCGAGAAGGAGATCAGCCCCGCGAGCATCAGCCCGACGAACAGAACGATCGGCCCGACGGGATTCTTGATGCACCAGGACGAGATGTTGCGGAAGTTCATGGCCAGACTTCCTTCGAGGCGTGCGCGTTGCAGAGCGCCGGAGTTGAGGACCGGACTGTTCTATGTGTATTACTAATCTAAGTCACCGAGTCAAGGATCAGCCTCGCCGACAACGGCGCGGCGCGCAATGGAATCCGGGCAAACGGCCGCACCTTCTCGACGGACGTCAGGCGGCGGTCACGCCTGGCCGATCTCGCGCAGCAGCCCGGTGAACCACGGCACCGATGCGTCGAACGCCTTGCCGCCGGCTATCCGCTCGAACTCGATCGCGCGAAGCGTGCCGCCGCGCCCCTCGTCCTGCCCCACCACGCCGGACTCGCCGCGCAGCGCCGCGTCCACCGCGTAATTCGTGCACTCGCGGATCAGCGCGAGGTCGGCGGCGTTGGCGGCGGACGAGCGCGAGAAATAGCCGCTCTTCTGAACCAGCACCTTGTCGGCGCCGAGCTCGGCGGCGAACTGCTTCGCGAACCACTGGCCCGGGTTGATCTTGTCGAGCTGGACGTGGCCAAACGGGTCGCGCGGCACCTCCTCGCCCGCCGCCTCCATCGCAGCGACCACTTCGCTCACACCCGCGCCTTCGGAAATGAACAGGTTGACCCCGTCCTCGACCTCCATGATCGCCCGCAGCCGCTTCGCCTCGTCGGCGATATCGAACGGCCGCTCGGGAACGAACACTCCGTGGACGTCCCAGCGCACGGCGCTGTTCTCCAGCCACTCTGCGAATTCGGCGCCTTTGACCCACTCGTGATGCGCGAGCGCGGTGGCGGCGGTCAGCCACCCGCAATTGCGGCCCATCACCTCGTGGACGATGAGCATCCGCGGGTTCGACGAATGCTCGGCGATGATGTTGCGGGCGTAGAGCGCGCCCTGCTCGGCGGCGGTCCAGGCGCCGAGCGACTGCCTGATCGGGACGATGTCGTTGTCGATGGTCTTGGGCAGACCGACCACGGTGAGCTGATAGCCGTTGCTTCGAAGATAAGCGGCAAGGTCGGCCGCTGTGCCGTTGGTGTCGTCGCCGCCGATCGTGTGCAGCACGTCGACGCCGTCGCGGCTGAGCTGCTCTGCCGCGACCTGAAGCGGGTCCTGCCCGGGCGCGACGAGCCCCCGCTTCACGCAATCCGCGACATTGGTGAGCTTCACCCGGCTGTTGCCGATCGGGCTGCCCCCGAACGCGTGCAGCTTGTGCGCGTTGGCCCGCACCTCTTCGGTCACCTCGACCGAATCTCCGGTAAGCAGCCCCGCGTAGCCGTTGCGGTAGGCGATGATCCGCACCCCGGGCGCGACCGCGCTGTAGCGTTCGATCAGCCCGCCGACGGCGGAGGAAAGGCACGGCGCGAGCCCGCCGGCGGTGAGCATGGCAACGGTGGAGACTGGCATGCGCGGCACTGTGCCAATTCATCGCCGCCGCCGCCAGAGTGCTCGGCCGCAATGGGTGGAACGCCGCCGAGCGACGCCCTAGACTCCCGCGCCATGCTCCAACCCCTGGGCAGCGATTTGTGGTTTGCGGACGGCGGGATCGTGTCGTTCAACGGCTTCGATTATCCGACGCGGATGGCCGTTGTGCGCCTTGCCGACGGCGGGCTGTGGCTGTGGTCGCCGGTCGAAAGGACGCCCGCGCTGGAGGAAGGGGTGCGCGCGCTCGGCCCGGTCCGGCACATCGTCAGCCCCAACAAGCTGCACTATCTGTTCCTGGCCGAATGGCAGGCCGCCTTCCCGGACGCGAAATTGTGGGCCACGGCCTCGACGATCGGCAAATGCCCCGGTCTCCATTTCTCCGGCGCGCTGGCCGCCGACCCGCCGGATGACTGGGCGGGCCAGATCGATCAATTCTACTTCACCAATTCCCCGTTCGTGGACGAGCTGATTTTCTTCCACCGCGCCTCGCGCACGGCGATCATCGCCGATCTGTCGCAGACCTTCAGCGAGGATTTCCTGATGCGCCACTGGCCGTGGTGGATCCGGCCCATCGCGAGGCTCTCGAAAATGGTGGAAGGGTGGGGGTGGCCGCCGATCGACTACCGCCTCAGCTTCCGCCGCCGCGCGAGCGCGCGCCCGAAAATCCGCGCGTTGATCGACGAGCATCCCGAGCATGTCCTCGTGGCGCACGGCGAGGTCGTGAGGACGGGCGGCGAGGCCTTCCTGTGCCGCGCCTTTTCGTGGTTGCTACGGTGATGCTCGTTATGCCCGCTATGGGTGGATCGCGGACGTGAGCAACAACGCGGTGACGTTCCTCTGAGAATGGGCCGGAAGCGGACATGAGAAAACGCTGTCCTACACGGCGCCGTTTGTGGTCCATGGCGGCCGATGAGCGAACCGATCCGCGAACCGATAGAGCCCACATGCTCCCGTCCGCACGCGGGGCGGGTAACCGACTCGCGCTTCGTTGGCGTGAAATGGCGTATCGAAGATCACCGAACGGTGGAATCCGACACATCCGACAACCCCAGTTTTCGCTCTTCCGAGTGTCGGATTCGCTGACCCTTCCGGACCTGCGAACAGCCAGATTTGCTGCGGTGGTGAATTTTCGTGCGGAATGGCGCGGCGGGCTTGCGCGTTGAGGTGAGTCTTTCATGCGACACTCGCCCACACTTTTTTCGCCTCCGTTAACTTTTCCGCTTGGCATGCGAGTCGCAATGATTCATGGATTCATCGTGGAGGCTCAACGCGTTGTCGCATTGGGGGGAATTTAAATCATGAGCATCGATTTTATCCGGCCTGAGGTCGACGAGCTTCGTCCGCGGATCAGCGTGATCGGCGTCGGCGGCGCGGGCGGCAACGCCATCGCCAACATGATGCGCGCCGACGTCCAGGGCGTCGATTTCGTCGTCGCCAACACCGACGCGCAGGCGCTCAACAATTCCGAGTCCGACCGCCGGATCCAGCTCGGGCTCAAGATCACCCAGGGGCTCGGCGCCGGCTCGCGGCCCGAGATCGGACGCGCCGCCGCCGAAGAGTCGCTCGACGAGATCATGGCCGCTCTCGAAGGCGCGCACATGTGCTTCATCGCCGCCGGCATGGGCGGCGGCACCGGCACCGGCGCCGCTCCGGTCATCGCCAAGGCCGCGCGCGACAAGGGTATCCTCACCGTCGGCGTGTGCACCAAGCCGTTCGCGTTCGAAGGCGCGCGCCGCGCCCGCTCGGCCGAATCCGGGCTGCAGGAGCTCCAGCAGCACGTCGACACGTTGATCGTCATCCCCAACCAGAATCTGTTCCGGCTCGCCAATTCGGAGACGACGTTCAAGCAGGCCTTCGAAATGGCCGACGAAGTGCTCCAGCAGGGCGTCCGCGGCATCACCGACCTGATGGTCATGCCCGGCCTCATCAACCTCGATTTCGCCGACGTCCGCTCGGTGATGAGCGAGATGGGCAAGGCGATGATGGGAACCGGCGAGGCCGATGGCGACAACCGCGCCATCGAGGCCGCAGAAAAGGCGATCTCCAACCCGCTGCTCGACGGCGTGTCGATGAAGGGCGCCAAGGGCGTCATCATCTCGATCACCGGCGGCGAGGACATGCGCCTGATGGAGGTCGACGAGGCCGCCAGCCACATCAAGGAGCTGGTCGACCCCGACGCCAACATCATCTGGGGCTCGGCGTTCAACAACGACCTCGGCGGCCGAATCCGCGTGTCGGTGGTCGCCACCGGGATCGAAGCCGAGGTCGGCGCGCAGCCGGCACCGGCCAAGGTGTTCAGCTTCCCCACGCGCCAGGCCGCTTCCGCGCCCGTGGCCGCGCCGGAGCCGGGTGCTCCGACCGTGGAGGACACGCTCGAGGTCGACCTTACGCCCGAGGCGGACGGCGACGACGAGCTTCTCCTCGGCACCGACGACATCCTCACCAGCCCGGTCGGCCCGACTCCGATCGCGCCGCCGGCCGACGACGACGACACCGCGCAGCCCAACGCCGCCGCCGGCGGCACTTTGTTCGAGCGCATGTCGAACATCGCCCGCGGAGCGCCCAAGGCGCAGATCGACGAGGACGACACCGGCTACCGCCGCGAGCCGATCGACATCCCGCGCTTCCTCAACCGGCAGAACAACCAGTAACCGGCTAGACAGCGATGCAGGAGGGCAGTCGCGGCGCGGTTGCCCTTTTTTCGTTATTTTGCGGCTAAATCGGCGATTTCTTCTGCACCTCACCGCCCGCTTCGCACGGTTGGCCGTAACCGCTCTAGGCAGAAAGCTCCCGGTAAGATTCTCTGCTGCACCGGGAGGGTCGATGCGGGGATATTCACGAATTTCGTTTGTCGGAGCGCTGTGCGCGTGCGCCGCCGGGCTGGCGTGCGCCGTTGGCGCGCCGGCCGCGGC
>NZ_WJSQ01000012.1 GCF_009720245.1 Sphingomonas segetis
GCGCTCGGCACCGCCGGCGTGAGCCTGCTCGAGCTGACCTCCGCCTATGCGGCGGTGGCGAGCGGCCGCTACCCGGTGGTCGCTCGCGGCCTCTCGCAAGCCTCGCCGCCGGAGGGACTGTCCGCGATCTTCCGCCGCGACGGGACTTTGGACGAGCGGCGCGACCGGGCGCCGATGCTCGACTTGCTCTACGCCGCGGCGAATAGTGGCACCGGGCGCCGCGCCGCGCTGGCGGTCCCGACCTTCGGCAAGACCGGCACGACGCAGGACAACCGTGACGCCGTGTTCATCGGCTTTGCCGGAAATCTGGTCGTCGGCGTGTGGGTCGGCCGCGACGACAACGGCTCGCTCGGCAAGGTCAGCGGCGGCACCGTCCCGGCGCAGATCTGGCGCAGCTTCATGAGCTCGGCGCTGGCCGTGGACGACGAGCGCGGCCCCGAGCTGCCGGTGGCCTTCGAGCGGATCGAGAAGCCCCGACAGAAGAGCCCCCTTCCGCCCGAGTGGAGCAACTCGACTAAGCCGCTGCGCGCCATCGCCGAGCGCCTGCATGAAATCTTCGGCACAGGCGGCTAGTCCGGGCGAAGTCGGCGAACGGTCACATTTAATCCTTTCTCAACCACCGCAGGCGAGAATGCGCATCAACCTACGCGGGTTGGTTCGTGCGCAGGTGCGGGAGCTTTCCCGTTGCTCGAAGCCATGTGGAGACCTGAAATGATGAAGTTCGTGAAACTGCTGAAGAACGTGAAGGGCGCGACGGCCATCGAATATGGGCTGATTGCGGCGCTCATCGCCGTCGCCGCCATTGGCGCGATGCAGAACATCGGAACGAAGCTCAGCTCGACGTTCAACAACGTGTCGGGCCAGCTGAACTAAGCTTCGGCTTGAGTGGGAGGAGCGGTGGTGCCTTGGCGGCGCCGCCGCTTTTCTTTTGCCTAGCGGTTCTGCGGCTCGACCGGGGGCAGGAGCGGCGGTGCCGCTTCCGTGTTCGCGGCGGCGGGCGGCGCGTAGAGGGCCGCGTTGGCCGGCACGACGTCGGTCCGCGAGCCGACTCGGTGGACGATACGCGGCGTGATGATGATGTACAGCTCAGTCTTGAGCCGGGTCGTGCGCTCGTTGCGGAATGCCTGGCCGAGAAGCGGGATGTCCCCGAGCAGTGGAACCCTGGATTTGGTGGTGAGCGTCTCGTCCTGCGTGAGGCCGCCAATCACGAACGAATCGCCGTCGCGCACGGTCGCCGAGGTCTCCGCCTCGCGCTGGCTGATGGTCGGATAACCCTGGCTCGAGCCGGTCACGCTCGAGACGACCGCGAAGACATGGCTGCTGACGAACCCGTCGCCGCTCACCCGCGGCGCGATCTGAAGCGTCACGCCGACGTTCACATACTGGACCTGCTGCGACACGCCGTTGACTCCGGACAGCGCGATCGAGGTCAGGATCGGCAAGGCATCGCCAGTGATGATCTTGGCGGTCGAGCCGCTCTGCGCGGAGATGCGCGGCCGGGACACGATGCGGCCGTTGCCTTTCTGGATCTGGGCGTAGAGAGCGGCCTGGAACTGCGCGCTGGTGACGTGCCCGGAGCAGACGATCGGGTCGCCGGTGCAGCCCTGGGGCGGGAGGCCGGCGATGAACCCGCCCGAACCGAAGGTCACTACGCCGAGCTGGCCGGTCGAATTGTTGAAGTCGATGCCGAGCGCCTTCACGCCCGACTCGGTCAGTTCGACGAACTGGGTTTCTAGGATCACGCTGTCGACCGGGATATCGATCGCGGCGATCATCGCCTTGAGGCGCGCGATCCGTTCGGGCGGGCCCTTGAGCCACACGGCGTTGAGCCGCCGGTCGATGCCGATCGAGGCGTCGACCGACTGGCCGAGCGGCTCGTCGTTGGCGCCGGGCGCCTGCGTGACCTGTGTCGGCGTGTAATTGTTGCCGGTCAGGCTGTTGGAGCCGAACTGCGGCTCACTCGGGATGAAGACGTCGTTCGATTTGACCGTCAGCCCGTCGGTCAGCAGCCCCACGACCTCGGACACATCGGCATATTTCAGCAGCACCAGCGCATAATCTTCAGGCGGTTCATAGGCTGCGGGAAGACTGATCGGCGACGGGCCGGTCTCCGCCGAATAGTCGCGGTTCGCCGCTGCCCTGCCGGTGGTCACCGTGACCTCGACGGTGCGGTCCGTCGTCCGCACCGCAGCCGCGCTTGCCGCCGCGGTCGAGTCGAAGCGGACGACGAGGACATTGTCCTGCTGAAGGAAGTTGAGCTGGCGGACGAGCCCCTTCATGCCGCGCGGCTGGACGGCATTGCGGCCACGCGACGTGAACGGGAAGCTGATTGCCGGCTGGTTGGGAGCGCCCATCGATGGGCCATAGGCAGTGACCGCGGGATCGAAGGTCAGCTCGAACCGGGATTCCACCGGCGATTCCGAAAGCAGCTTCACGTCGGTCAGAAGGGCGGGCCGGGCGACCGGCGCAACCTGCTGCGCCGCGGCCGCAGGGAGAGCGCACAAAAGGAACGACAGGAGCGCGACGGCGATCGCTGCTGCCATGCGCGTCATGCGCCTGAGTCCGTTCGTCGAAGTCCCCACCCCATGATTCTGGTTTCTAACGCAAATTTCGCCGATCCCAACATGAATGTGCGGGCGCCGCGAAGGACGCCCGCACAGTGCGAGTCATGCCCGGATCAGAAGGCGCTGGCGCCTTGCGGAGTTCCGAGACCGGTCGGTCCATCCCAGCCGCTGCCCGCGGTGCACCATTGCGTCGTCGGGCAGGAGCCGTTGTTGCCGCTCGTGATGTCGCGGAACGCGCCCGTCGCGCTGCCGTACAGCTTGGTCGTCGGATAGCCGCCGAACGCCCCTGCGGCAGCGTAGATGCCGCCGATCAGCGGCGCGGAAACGCTCGTTCCGCCGAATACCATCCAGCCCGAGCGGCTGCGCGTTACCGGACCGTACACGGAGACGCCCGTATTCGGATCCGCGACCGCCGCAACATCGGCGACCGCGCGGTTCGGGCAACCGGTCACCGTCGCGCTCTGCGTGTTGGAAAGGATGCCGTAGAGGCTGCTGCATCCGCTGCCGGCGCCATCCCACACCGTCTCGCTCCAGCCGCTGCCCGACCGGACCAGGCGCGTGCCGCCGACCGCGACGACGTGCGACGATGAGGCCGGGAACTGAACTCCGTAGCCATAATCACCCGAACTGACGGTCACGGCCACGCCCGAATGATCGTACGATCTCTCGTATGTCGTCGAGCCGCTCTCGCTGCCGCCATAGCTGTTGGAGATCACGATCGAGCCTAAGGTCGCAGCGCGGTTCACCGCGGCCGCGAGATTGCCGTACGAGGGCGTGCTGGCCTGGACCAGCAGGATCTTGCAGTTGGGGCACATGGCGCTCGCCATGTCGAGATCGAGCGCCTGCTCCTGCGCCCAGCCCACGTCTGTGCGCGGATAGCTGGTGCCGCCGTTCTGGTTGACCTTCCTGAAGCAGCCGTTGGTCGTAGTGCAGGACCCAAGACCGTACTGCGCGCGGTACGTGTTGAGATCCTTCTCCGCGTTCGGATAGCCGTACGCATCGACGATCGCGATGGTCGGGCCGGACCCCGGCGCTCCCTTCGCGGGCGACAGGCCGTAAGCGCTGTTGAGGTCCGACGGGCCATAGCCCGACGGCGTGACATTGCGGTTCAGGTCCGGCTTGCCGTTGATGATATTGCCGCGCGCGTCGGTCACGACCTTGCCGAAGCAGCGCGCCTGCAGCGCGACCTGCATACGGCCGCACACGGAAACCGCGAACACCCGGCCGAAGCGTTCGACCGGCTGGCCGTTCGGCCCCTGGGCGGGCGCCGAGGTGCCAACGAGGCCAAGCACGGTTGCGAGCGCTACCGCGCCCGTCGTCAAAGCTTTCATAATCGCCCCCTTCAACAGCTACTCGGAAGGACCGCGATGCTGCGCCCAATGGGTGGAAAAGCAAGCAGCAGCAGCAGCATCGATGCTGCTGCTCAATCGTTTCAACGCACATAGCCCTCGGCTCATCGTAAAGCCGAGTAACGTGTTTGCGTGTATCGACTTGGTTTAACGGGCATTTCCCACGCTTTCGGCGGTTGCGGAGCTTGCCCGCGGATGCAAGTCTGCTGCCATGTGGGGGAAGGTTGCACTGGTCGGCCTGGCATTTGCCGCTGCTGCCGCGTCGCCGGCGCGCGCGACGGCGCCGATCTACGATCCGGTCGCGCTCAACATCGGCATCAGCTGCCAATGGCAGGCAAGCTGCGAGCGGCGACAGCGCAAGGCGTTGAGGGACGCTCGAAGGTTCATCGCCGCCACCAATCCGCCCACGTCGAAAATTCATCTGTGCAACCGCAATGCGCGGCGCGGGGCGGCGCGCCTCGACTGGGTCGGGTTCAACGCCTGCATCCGGAACTCGAAGCTCTCGCCTACGCGCCGCCGTCGCTAGGACGGGGAAATGCCGCGCTCGCTGGAACGGCGCCTGCGACCGCTCGTTCTTGAGGCAGAACGGAAGAGCGATGGACGACAAGAAGCGCGGATTTGCCGATGATCCGACCGAAAGCGAGCGGCGCAAGAAGCTGACCGACGAGCAGGTGAAGCAGCTCGAACTGGCCGGCGGAGTCGAGGGCGGCATGCAGGCCGGCAGCGCGGGCGGACCCGGGGACAAATCGGCCGCCGAGCCTCACAACAAAGAGTCGAAGAAGGGCGGTTAACTTCATGCATATGTCGGCAAGCCTGCCCGGCTTAGTGCCGGGTGCAGCCGCCTGCCCTTATTGTCCGAACCGGAGGAGCTAGCGCGCGATGGTTCGAATTGTCGCGCTGCCGAAGGCAATCGTCGCCGGCGTATCCGCCGCGGTCGTCATGGAAGGGCTGCTTCGCGCGCTGGTGCTGGTCGGGCTGCCGTCGCCCGACCTGGTGGTCGAGCTCGGCTCGGCGGTTTTCAACCGGCAGCACTGGCTCGCCCTCGCCGGCGCCGGCCTCGTCCATCTCGCCGTCGGGGTGTGCTGGGCGGTGTTCTACGGCTATTTCTTCTGGGCGCGCTTTCGTTGGCCGCCGGCGATCCAGGGCCTCGTGTTCGCGATAATCCCGGCGGTCCTCGCGATTTTCATCGTTTATCCGCAGCTCAAGCTGATGGAACTCGGAACGGACGTGACCGCGATCGGGCTGCGGTCCTTCTTTGCCCCATTGTCGCCCGCCACGATTGCGGCGCTGGTCGCCGGCCACGCGGTGTTCGGCTTGACCATGGGTGCGATCTACACCCGCCCGGTCGGATACCGCGCTGGCCGCAAGATCGGACGGCCGCGCGCGCGGCAGGGCAGCACGGGCAACCGTCGCCGCAACGAAAACACGTGCGGCTTCATGTTCGCGACCGGAATCGAGTGCAGCTATCCGACGATCGACCATGGCCGCTGGCGCCGCGACGAGCTCGATTCCACCGGTCACTACGACTGGTGGCAGCATGATTTCGAGCTCGCGCGCGAGATCGGAATCACGCACATCCGCTACGGGCCACCGCTCCACCTGATCTTCGATGCGCCGGGGCATTTCGACTGGAGCTACGTCGACCCGCAGATGGAGGAACTGCGTGACTTCGGGCCGGAGCCGATCATCGACCTGTGCCACTTCGGCGTGCCGTCGTGGCTGGGCAACCTCCAGAATCCGGAGATCGCGCCGGCGCTCGCCGAATATGCAAACGCATTTGCCGAGCGCTACCCGTGGGTGCGCTTCTACACGCCGGTGAACGAGATGTACGTGTGCTCGCGGATGAGCACGATCCAGGGCGTGTGGAACGAGCAGATGAACGACGAAGGCGCATTCGTCACGGCCGCGTTCAACCTCGCCCGGGCGAGCATCCAGATGAGCGACCGGATCCTAGAGCAGCGCCCCGATGCAGTCTTCATCAACAGCGAAAGCAGCGAATTCTATCAGCCCTGCTGCCCCGACGAGCATATCGTCGCCACGGCGCGATTTGAGAACGAGCGGCGCTTCCTCCCGCTCGATCTCATTTACGCCCATCCGGTGAGCGACGGCATGCGCTCCTATCTTCACGACCATGGCGTGACCGATGCGGCGCTCGCGGAATTCGCGCAGCGCCAGGTCCCCCGCCGGTCGATCCTTGGAGTCGACTATTACGAATGGAACGAGCGGCTGATCGACCGCAACGGCCAGGCGCAGGCGCTTGGCGAGCTGTTCGGTTGGTACGTCATCGCCGACCAGTACTGGCAGCGCTACCGGCGGCCGATGATGCATACCGAAACCAACAAGATGGACGCCGACGGTGCGCCCAAGTGGCTGTGGCGCCAGTGGCACAACGTGCAGCTGCTGGCCAAGGCCGGCGTGCCGCTCGTCGGCTTCACCTGGTACAGCCTGACCGACCAGATCGACTGGAGCATCGCGATGAGCGAGCCGCTGGGGATCGTCTATCCGGTCGGGCTGTTCGACCTCAACCGCGAGGCGCGGACGGTCGGCCTCGCCTACAAGCACCTGATCGACCTCTACAAGGACCTGCCGGAATATCGCGAGAGCAAGGCATTGAAGGAGTTGATGCGCTGATGGCCAGCTTCCTCGCCGCGCATGGCTATGATCCCGGGCCAAGCCAGCGCCCGCTGCTTGCCGGCGCGATCTCGGGCGTGATCGCGACCATTCCGGCGCTTGCCGTGCTCTATGCCTGCCGTTCGCTCGAGGTCGAAGCGTCGATCCTCGGAATCCCGATGCTTGCGACGATCGGCGCCGGCTGGGCGGTGATGGCGGTCGCCGGCGCGGTGTATGCGCGTTTCTTCGGCCGGGCGGCGAACAGCGTCCGCGGAGGATGGCTGTTCGGCATGTCGTTCGGCTTCGCGTTTTGGGCCGCGGGCGCGGTGCTGGTGCTGCCCGTGATGAGCGGCGGCGAGGCGCCGGCGGGCACCCCGGCGGTCGGCGTCGCTCTGTCGATGCTGGTGTGGGGGCTGGCGATCGGGCTGCTTCTGCCCTTCGTCCACCGCCCGCTGCACGAGAGCCTGGAGACCGGCTCGCGTCACGAGGAGCTGGGCCCGGGCGCGGCCGCGGGCAAGGACCGGCCGATCAAGGAACAGCCGCCGGCGAACGGCTGAACGGCGGTTCAGCGCACCTGGTCGATCGGCGCCAGCGCGTCCGTGCGGTGCCAATAGTCCGCGCCGGTCAGCACGATCATGATCAGCAGCCAGAAGAAGCCCGCCGCGGCGAAAGCACGGACAAGCGCTCGGCTGCCGCGAAGCTCCATGAAGAACAGCAGCACGATCAGTGCCTTGGCGACGGCGATCGCGAGCGAAATCACGATATTGGCGGAGCCGAGCGGCACGAACGCGCTCGCCGTCGTCGCGGCCAGCAGCAGCATCAGCGCGAACCAGCACTTCCAGATGGTCGCGGCGCTCATCCGTTCCTCCCGGCGAGGTAGATGAGCGGAAAGAGGAAAATCCAGACGACGTCCACGAAGTGCCAGTAGAGCCCGACCAGGCGCGTCGTGGACCCGCCCGGCACGATCCGTCCGCGGCCGATGGCGGTCGCGAGCCACGCGACGATCGAGATCCCGATCAGCAGGTGGAGCGCGTGAAGGCCCGTCGCGCAGAAATAGAAGACGAAGAAGATTTCCGCGACGCCGCCGTGCCGCGCCAGGTCGAAGTTGAGCGCGGGGATGAGATGCTCCTGATAGTCGAGCCACCATTCACTTGCCTTGATCACGACGAACGCCAGCCCGAGCAGCGCCGTCGCGGTGAGCCACAGCACCGGCGCGCGTTTCGACCCGGCCTCGAAGGTCATGACCGCCATCGCCATGCACGCGCTGCTCGTCAGCAGCACGGCCGTGTTTGCGGTGCCGAGCGCGACCTTGGTCAGGCTGGCAGCGGCGATAAACTCGTCGCCCAGCCAGATGCGATAGTTGAGGTAAGCCGCGATCAGCGCGCCGAAGAACAGGACCTCGGTCGCGAGGAATGCCCACATGCCGAGGGTCGACGCTTCACGCTGTTGCGCGACCGTCGCATATTGGAAGCCGATCGCGCGCTCAGACATCGCCGGCCTGCATGCACGGCTTGCCTTGGTCGTATTGATAGGGGGCGCGGACGACCGTGGGCGTGGCCGCGAAATTCTCGGGCGGCGGCGGCGAGCGGGTCGACCATTCGAGGCCGGTCGCGCCCCACGGGTTGGCCGACGCCCGCGAGCCCCTGAGGATCGACCAGGCGAAGTAGAACAGCGGAAGCGCGTAGCCGAACGCGAGGATGCTCGCGCCCGCCGACGACAGCACGTGCCAGATCTGGAACTCGGGCGGATAGGATTGGTAGCGCCGCGGCATCCCCAGATAGCCGAGGATGAACTGCGGGAAGAAGGTCAGGTTGAAGCCGAAGAAGGCGAGGATGGCGGCGAACCGCGCCCAATAATCGGGGTAGAGCCGGCCGGTGATCTTCGGCCACCAGTAATGGAGGCCCGCGAAGAAACCCATCACCGCGCCGCCGACCATGATGTAATGGAAATGGGCGACGATGAAATAAGTGTCGGTGACGTGGACGTCGATCGGCAGCGCAGCGAGGAACAGGCCGGTCAGCCCGCCGATCGTGAACAGGCCGATGAAGCCGAATGCGTAGAGCATCGGCGCGTCGAAGCGGATCCAGCCTTCGTGCAGCGTCGCAGTCCAGTTGAACACCTTGATCGCCGACGGCACCGCGACCAGGTAGCTGAGGAAGGAGAAAGCGAGGCTGGCGTAAAGCGACTGGCCGGCGACGAACATGTGGTGCCCCCAGACGAGGAAGCCGATCGCCGCGATCGCGATGCTGCACCAGACCACGAACTTGTAACCGAAGAGGGGCTTGCGCGCGAACACCGGCACGATCTCGCTGATCACGCCCATCGACGGCAGGATCATGATGTAGACCGCCGGGTGGCTGTAGAACCAGAACATGTGCTGGAACAGGATCGGGTCGCCGCCGAGCTGGGGCGAAAAGAGCCCGACGTGGAGCACGCGCTCGGCGAGCAGCATCAGAAGGGTCATCGCCAGCACCGGCGTCGCCAGAATGAGGATGAGGCTGGTCGCGTAGGTAGACCACACGAACACCGGCAGCCGGTACCAGGTCATGCCCGGCGCGCGCAGCTTGTGCACGGTGACGATGAAGTTGAGCCCCGTGAGGATCGACGAGAAGCCGGACACGAAGATGCCGAAGACGGCGAGGATCAGGTAACCGGTCGCGTAGAAGGTCGAATAGGGTTCGTAGAAGGTCCAGCCGGTGTCGATCCCGCCGAGCAACAGCGCAGCGATCGTGATCAGCCCGCCGGCGATGTAGAAATACCAGCTCAGCAGGTTGAGCCGCGGGAAAGCCAGGTCGCGCGCGCCGATCATCATCGGCAGGATGAAATTGCCCATCGTCGTCGGGATCGAGGGGATGAGGAAGAACCACACCATGACGATGCCGTGCATGGTGAACAGGCGATTGTAGAAATCCGGGCTTCCGAGGGTAGGCCCGGGGGTGATCAGCTCGAGCCGGATCAGGGTCGCGGCGATCCCGCCGATGAAGAAGAAGAAGGTGATCCCGGCGAAATAGAGGAGGGCAATGCGCTTGTGGTCGGTGGTGAGAAGCCACGAGCGGATGCCGACTCTGGCGTTGAGATAGGTCTCGTCGTGCGGGGCGTGCATCAGCTTCCGCTCCGCTCCGGTCCGATCGATTCGATGTACGCGACGAGCTTCGCCAGATCGTCCTCGCTGACTTGCCCGGCGAAGGTCGGCATCACCGGCGCGTAGCCCGCGGCGACCTGACCCTTCGGGTTGAGGATGGAATCGCGCACGTAGCGCTCGTCGGCAATCACCACGCTTCCGTCGGACAGCGGCACCGGGCTTCCGAACACGCCTTCCAGGTGCGGCGCGCGCACCGTCCCGCCGCTCTCATGGCAGCCGCTGCAGCCGTAGCGGCGGAACAGCTCCTCCCCTTGCGCGGCGAGCGTGGTCTGACCGCCCTGATCCTCGAGCCAGTTCGCGAAATCGCGCGGGTTCATGACGGTCAGCCAGCCGCCCATGTGCGCGTGATCGGTCCCGCAATATTCGGCGCAGAACAAATGGTAGCGGCCGACCTTGTCGGCGCGGAACCACATCGTTTCGTAGCGGCCGGGGACCACGTCCTGCTTGATCCTGAGCGCCGGCACGAAGAAGCTGTGAATCACGTCCTGCGACGCCATCACCAGCCGCACGTCCTGGCCGACGGGGACGTGGAGCTCGTTGATTTCCCGCTGCCCGCCGGGGTGCTGCGCCTTCCACATCCACTGCTTGCCGACGATGAAAATCTGCAGTGCATCGGCGGGCGGGTTGTAGAGCCGGAGGTAGATGGTCGAGCCCCACACCGCCATGCCGACGAAGACCAGCAGGGTCGCGGCGGTCCACGCGACCTCGAAGCGCCAGGTTTTCCTAATCGCACCGCTGCGGTCGGCATTGCTGCCGTGGCGGTACTTGTTGGCGAAGAACAGCAGTAGGAAGAAGACCAGCCCGGAGGTGAGGGCCGCCACGACGAGCAGGCTGCCGAACAGGAAATCGATGGTGCCGGCATAGGCGCTCGCCGTCGCCGGCCACCACGGAAAGCCGTGCACCTAGGCCGGCCTGCGGCGGAGCGAAAGGAAGCCGACGAGCAGCAGGCAGCCGAGCACCGTCGCCGCCGATCCCCAGCGCACCAGCCGCATCGCCAACGCCGCAGCCGTGCCTTCATCGGGGTCGTAGCCGAAGCAGAGCAGAAGCAGTGGATGCGCGGGCGGCTCCACGTCGCCGTGCGATGCTTCGGCGACGGCCTGCGTGAGCTCGCCCGGGGCAGGGTTCAGTCCGAGCATGTAGCGCGAGATTTTGCCGTCGGGCGTGGTCACGACGAAGCCCGCGGGATGCATGAACTGGTCGGTCGTCTTGTCGTAGCGGTAGGGGAAGCCGACAGCCGAGGCGATCGCGCGCACGTCTTCCGATGAGCCCGTGTAGAAGCGAATTCCGTCGGCGCTCTGCAACCGCTGTGCATACATCGCCTGCGCCGCCGCGGCGTCGTGCGCACTCTCGCGGGGGTCGATGCTGATCGCGACCAGTTCGAGGTCGCGTCCGGGCTTGAGGCCCGCGCTCGCGATCGATTGCACCGCACCGCTCAGCACGAGGCTGCAGAGGTTCTTGCAGCGAAGATATTCGAGCACCAGCACCGTCGGCCGGCCATCGAACGCCTTGCCGAGCGTCAGCGGCCGGCCCGACGCATCGTCAAGCCGCGCGTCCAGCGGAAGCTGCGCGCCCGGGTGCTGGCGGAACGACAGTTGCTGGAAGGCGGCTGGGTCCACGGCCTGCGCGGGCGCCGCCATCAGCAGTAAGCAGAGGAGAAGCGCTGCCGCTCTCATTTCGGCGGCCCCCAACCTTGCTTCGCAGTTTCTTCCATCGCCGCGTCGATACCCTGCAGCTCCTGCTGCTTCGCTGCCTCGTAGCGCTCCCGCTCGCGCTGTGGTGCCGACTGCAGCCGAGGCGCCGGCGGAAGCGACTTGAGCGGCCCCCGATACTGCTGCTGCACCGCAGGCGGGAAGCCGATCGAGATCGTCAGCAGGACTCCGCCGACGAACGCGGCGAGCAGGCAGCCGAGCCAGAACGGCAGCCACGCGGGCACGTCGAGAGGCTCGTAGCGCGAGGCCTTCTCGGCCGCAGTCGGTCCGCCGTTGTCCGGACGGTCGCCTATCCGCCCCTCCTCTGTCCCGGTTCTTCTCTGCTCATAATCGTTCCACCGTGGCGCCGTTGCATTTCTTACCGTCGGTCAAGGCGAAACTCACTGCATCCGCTCACGCAACAGCTCGACGATGTGCAGCGTCCTGCGCCCGCCGTTGAGCTCTATCTGCTCGCGGCAGCTGAAGCCGTCGGCGACGATCATGGTGTCGTCGTCGAGCGCGCGGACTCGCGGCAGGAGCAGGCGCTCGCCGATTGCGCGGCCAACCTGGAACGTCTCCTTCGCCATGCCGAACGCGCCGGCCATTCCGCAGCAGCCCTGCGGCGACCGCTCGACGGCGATGCCGAGACGCTCGAGCAGGGCGGCCTCGCCGTCGAAGCCGAGCACCGCGTGATGGTGGCAATGCGGCTGAACGAGCGCCGACCCGCCCGCGAGGAACCTTGGAAAGCGGTCGACCGCGCCCGCGACGAAATCCGCGACGTAATGCACCTGCGCCGAGAGCCGTTTTGCCTTGCTCAAGCCCGGCATCAGGTTGAGCAATTCATCCTTGAACGCCGACGCGCAGGCCGGCTCGAGGACCACGATCGGTGTGCCCGCATCGATGTCCTCGCGGAGCACCTCGAAGATGCGCGCGAACCTTTGTTTCGCCTTCTCCAGGAAGCCCCAATCATAGAGCGGCCGCCCGCAGCACAAGGGCTGCGAAGGAATGACGACCATAAATCCCGAGCGCTCCAGCAGCTGCGTCGCGGCGATCAGCGTCTCGGGCCGGAAATTGTCGTTGAACGTGTCGGGCCACAGCACGACGCGTTCGCCGCCCATGCCTCGGCCGCCGCGCTGGCGAAACCAGCTGCGGAAGGTCTGCGAGCAGAAGCGGGGCAGTTGCGCGTTGCGGTGGATGCCCGCCGCCCATTTGCCGGGCGCGGTCTTTGCCACGACATTCGCCGCGGCGGGGGCGTAGGCGGCGAGGCGCGCCCAGCGGTCGATCAGGCCCATCGAATAAGCGGACCTCGGGCGCAGCCGGCGGGCATAATGGTGCGCCCGGAACTCGGCTTTCCAGGTCGCCACGTCCACGCCGACGGGGCAATCGGCCTTGCACCCCTTGCAGGCGAGACACAGTGACAGCGCGTCCTCGACCGCATCGCTGTTCCAGCCGTCGGCGATCACTTCGCCGCGGGTCATCTCGTGCAGCAGATGCGCGCGGCCCCTCGTGCAGTGCTTCTCTTCGCCAGTGACGAGATAGGAGGGGCACATCACTTCGTCGCCGACCTGCCGCCGCCGGCACTTGCCGACCCCGACGCAGCGCGTGGTCGCATGCGCGAACGAGCCGTGGTCGTCGGGATATTCGAAGAATGTCTCGAGCCGCTTCGGCTCGTAGGTGAGGCCGAGGCGAAGGTTGGAATCGATGGGGAACGGTTCGATCGCCTTGCCGGGGTTCAGCCGGTTCTTTGGGTCCCAGATCGCCTTGAACTCGCGGAAAGCCCGGACGAGCTCGTCGCCGTACATGACGCTCAGCAGCTCGGCGCGGGACTGGCCGTCGCCGTGCTCGCCCGACAGCGAGCCGCCGTAGCCGTGCACCAGCTTCGCCGCCTCGCGCATGAACTGGCGGTAGCGCTCGAGTCCTGCCTCGGAGTGGAAATCGAAGTTGATCCGGCAGTGAGTCACGCCGTCGCCGAAATGGCCGTAGAGCGCTGCCGTATAGCCGTGCGCCGCAAACAATTTCTCGAGGTCGCGCAGATAGGCGCCGAGCCTGTCCGGCGGGACGGCGCTGTCTTCCCAGCCGGGCCAGTGCTCGGGCTGGCCGCGGACAAACGCGGTCGCGCCGAGCGACGCCTCGCGCGCCTCCCAGATTCGTCGCTGCTCGTGCGCGTCGGAAACGATGCTCATGCGTGCGCCGGTCTTCGCCTTGTCGACCATGCGGCGGACGTTCGCTTCCGCTTCCTCGCGGCTGTCGCCGCCCGTCTCGACGATCAGGAAACCGCGGCCCTCCAGAAACGCCTTCAGCCCACCGTGCCCGGCACCGGTCGCGCGCACGGCGTCGTAGAGCTTGCCGTCGAAGCCTTCGAGCGCGTCGGGCTGCTGCGCGAGCAGCGCCGGCACCGCATCGGCGGCGGCGTAGACATCATCGAACGAAAGCAAAGCGATCGCCTTGCACTTCGGCCGCGGCACGAGCTGCACGGTCGCTTCGAGCAGGATCACGCAGGTGCCTTCGGTGCCCGTCACTGCCCGCGCGACGTTGAAGTCGCGACCGGGCAGCAGCGCATCGAGATTCTCGAAGCCGGACACCAGCCGCGGGATTTTGGGGAAACGCTCCTCGATCAGCTCGCCGTAGCGATCGCGTAGTGCGATCAGCGCGCGGTAGATGTCGCCGCGCCGGCCGATCTCGTCGGGGATTCGCGGCGTGGGCCCGAGCTCCAGCTGCAGGCCGTCGTAGGTGAGCGCCGTCAGCCGCTCGATATTGTCGGCGGTGCGTCCCCACTTGACCGAGTGCACGCCGCAGCTATCGTTGCCGATCATCCCACCGAGCGTGTTGTGGTCGTGCGTGGCCGGGTCGGGCCCGAACGTCAGTCCGTGCGGTGCTGCGGCGTCGCGCAGCCGGTCGAGGATGCAGCCGGGCTCGACCCGCGCCAGCCGCGCATCGGGATCGATCTCGATGACGCGGTGGAGGTGCCGCGAAAAATCGATGCACACCGCGACGTTGCAACCCTGGCCGGCGAGGCTCGTCCCTCCGCCACGCGCGACGATCGGCGCGTCATGCTCGCGGCAGATACGGACGGCCTCGACCACCTCGCCGCGGTTGCACGGGTAAACGACTCCGATCGGCACCTGGCGATAGTTCGACGCATCAGTCGCGTAGAGCGCCTTAGCCTGCGCGCTGAAGTCGACCTCGCTTCCGAGCTGCCGCTCCAGCTCGCTTTTCAGCGCCCGCGCCGCATCGCCCGAATAGCGGTCCCATTCACGCAGCACCTGCCCGTCGGGCGCACGCGTGGCGAGCCTCGGCTCGCCCGCCATCACACCAGCTCGCGCACCGTGTCCGACGCCAGAGTCAGCGCCGTCGTCATCGCGTGCGGCGTGCCCTTGGCGAGCGCCTTGCCCATGTTGAGCGCCTGCTTCATTTCGATACTCGGCGGGAACGGCGGCTCATAGGGATCGACCACCGCCTCGATCAGGCATGGGCCCGGCGCCGCGAGCGCTTCGCGAAGCTGGTCGGTGCAACGTGCGGGGTCGTCGATGATGACGGTGTCGATCCCGCAGCCGCGCGCCACGTCGGCGAACTCGATCGGCTCAAGCTCGCAGCCATATTCGGGGTTGCCGAGGAACACCATCTGCTCCCATTTGATCTGGCCGAGCGCGTTGTTCTTGATGACAATGATCTTCGCATTGAGGTTGTATTTCCGCAGCGTCACGAAATCGCCCATCAGCATCGCCGCCGATCCGTCGCCGATGACCGCGACGACCTGGCGGTCGGGGTACGCGATCGACGCGCCGATCGCATAGGGCAGGCCGCAGGCCATGCTCGCGAGCGTGCCCGAGCAGCTGAACATCATGTCGCCGCGGATATCGACGTGACGCGCGGTCCACGACGTGATCGTGCCGCTGTCGGTGATGACGATCGCGTCATTGTCGAGCAATTTGTTGAGCTCGTGCGTCACAACCTGCGGCTTCATCGGCGTGCCGGTGTGCGTGCCGCGCTCTTCCATCAGCGCGCGCCAGTCCTTCATCGCGTCCTGCGCCGCCTCGAGGAACTTGCTGCTGTCGTTCTTCCGGAGGAGCGGAAGCAGCTCGGAAAGCACGCGCCTGCTGTCGCCGACGAGCCCTGCGTCGACCGGGTAGCGCAGCCCGACGCGCTTGGGGTCGAGCTCGATCTGCACCGCCTTCGCTTTGCCGGGCTTCGGGTAGAACTCGATGTAGGGGAAGCTCGACCCGACGATCAGCAAGGTGTCGCAGCTTTCGAGCGCGTCCTGCGACGGCTTGGTACCGAGCAGCCCGACGCCGCCGGTCGTATAGGGGCTCTGGTCGGGCACCGAAGCCTTGCCGAGCAGGGGCTTGCCGATCGGCGCCTGAAGCCGCTCGGCGACCGCGATCAGCTCCTGGGTAGCGCCGATCGCGCCTCGCCCGGCGAGAATGAACGGCTTTTCCGCTTCGTTGAGGATGTCGGCCGCGCGCTGCAGCATTTCGCGGTCGGGGCACTGCCCGCCGCGCGCCATCAGGTTCGACACGTGGTGCGGAACGTTGCGCTCGGAACGGTGGCTCTTGTCGACCAACATCGACTGGATGTCGACGGGGATCATGATGTGGGTCGGCTGCCGGTAAGCGAGCGCCGTGCGGCAGGCGAGCTCGACGACTTCCTCGACATGAGCCGGGCCCATGACGCGTGCCGAATAAGCAGTCGCGTCCATGAACAATTTGTCGAGCTCGATGTCCTGTTGGGTGAGCGTCGAGATCAGGTCGTGATGCTGCGCGCCGGTGATCGCGAGCACCGGCTGGCCGTCGAGCTTGGCGTCGTAGATGCCGTTCAGCAGGTGCACGCCGCCCGGTCCCGAGGTCGCGAGGCAGACGCCGAGCCTGCCGGTGAACTTGGCGTACGCGCAGGCGGCGAAGGCGCCGGCTTCCTCGTGCCGCACCTGGACGAACTTGATCTGGTCCTGCCGCCGTCGAAGCGCCTCGAACACGCCGTTGATGCCGTCCCCGGGAATTCCGAAGATCGTGTCCACGCCCCAGTCGATCAGGGTTTCGACGAGCATGTCGCCGCCGGTCATCGCCATTGTTTTTACTCCTAGCTCTCTTCGTAAACGCGCACGTCGCGGAACGGTCCCCCGCTGGTCGCCCCGGCGGATATAGTCGGCGCGGGCGGCGGGCGGAGGATGATGTCGCGGGAGACCTTGCGGACGTCGGTGACGCCGGTCAGCGCCATCGCGATGCTGAGCTCGTCCTCGAGGATCTCGAGCGCCTTGGTCACTCCCGCCTCGCCGTAGGCGCCGAGCCCGTAAAGGTAGGCGCGGCCGATGAAGCAGCCGCGCGCGCCGAGCCCGAGGAACTTGAGCACGTCGAGCCCCGAGCGGACTCCGCTGTCGACATAGACTTCGGCCTTGTCGCCGACCGCGTCGACGATGCCTGTCAGCACCGACGCGGTGGACGGGGCGCTGTCGAGCTGTCGGCCGCCGTGATTGGACACCAGGATCGCGTCGGCGCCGGCATCCACCGCCATTTTCGCGTCGTCGGCGTCCATGATGCCCTTGACCAGCAGCTTGCCCGGCCACAGCGAGCGCACCCATTCGAGCGTCTTCACGTCGAACGAGCTGTCGAGCTGGCTTTTGACCAGCTCGGCCATTTCCGCGACGTTCCCGCTTTTCACCTTCCCGGCATAATTGCCGAAGCTCCAGCGTTTTGAATGGAGCATCGCGAACGCCCACGACGGGTGCGAGACGATGCTCCAGATGTTCGCGGGTGTCAGCTTGGGCGGCACTCCGAGGCCGTTGTGGACGTCGCAATAGCGCGTGCCTTCGACGTGCAGGTCCATGGTCAGGATCAGGACCGGGCAGCCGGCCTTCTTCGCGCGCTCGAGAAGCTCCTTCGAGAAGCCGCGGTCCTTTTCGAGGTATAGCTGGAACCAGAAGGGCCTTGTCACCGAGCTGCGCACGTCCTCGATCGAGAGCAGGGCATTGGTCGACAGCGAAAAGGGGATTCCGAAATCGTGCGCCGCGCGGCACGACAATATCTCGCCGTTGGACCAGATCGCGCCGCACATGCCCGTCGGGCCGATGGCCACGGGGATGCTCACCTTCTCGCCGAGCATCGTCGTTTCGAGCTTGCGGTCCGACACGTCGAACATCACGCGCTCGCGGAAGCGGATCGAGTCGAGGTCGCGGCGGTTCTCGCGCAGCGTGATTTCGGCGAAGGAGCCCGCCTCCATATAATCCATGAACGGCTTCGGGACCCGGGCGTGGGCGCGTTTCCTAAGGTCCTCGATGCTGGCGATGTCGGCGGGCGCTTTCCTCACAGCTCGCCTCGCTTCGCCATGCCGGAGATGCGGTCGCCCATCCGGCAGGCGAGCGCCTGGATGGTGAGCGACGGATTGACGCCGCCGCTGGTCGGGAACAGCGAGCCGTCGCACACCCAGAGGTTGGGGATCGACCAGCTGCGGCCGTCCCTGTCGACCACGCTGTCGTCCGGGTCGTCGCCCATCCGGCACCCGCCCATCAGGTGCGAGGTGTCGTGGTCGGTCCACAGCTCCTTCGCGCCCGCGCCTTCGAGGACGGCGCGCATTGAGCCCTTGCTGTGCTCAATCAGCCTGCGGTCGTTCTCGGAGTAGCTGAATGTTACGCGCGGGATGGGAAGACCGTACTGGTCCTTCTCGTCCGCGACCTCGACCCGGTTGTGGCGCTGCGGCTCGGTCTCGCCGACGATCCTCAAGCCGGCGACATGGTTGTAGCGGGTCATCTCCTGGCGGAGCTTCATGCCCCACATGCCGCGGTTGATCGCCTGCGCCTCGGCCCAGCCGACCGGCAGCGGACCCTGGCTCATGAACGCATAGCCGCCGCGGAAATCCTTCTTGTCGCTGTCGTCATAATTCCAGTGCTCGGTGACGGCCATGCAGGGCGGCGCTTTGTAGCAGCGGACTTCCTCGTCCATGATTCCCCACACGCCCGGTCCGGAATGGGTCATGAGATGCGTGCCGACGAGACCATTCTCGTTGGCGAGGCCGTCGCGGAACTGATCGCACTTCGAATTGAGCAGCAGTCGCGGGGTCTCGATCGCATAGCCGGCGACGACGACGTGCTTCGCCTTCTGGCGCCGCCACGCTCCGCCGCGGTGATAGGTCAGGCCGGTCGCCTTGCCGTCCTTGCCCATCTCGATCTTGCCGACCATCGCGAGGTCGCGGACCTCGGCGCCCGCATTGAGCGCGCGCGGGATGAAGGTGACGAGCACGCTCTGCTTGGCGTTGGTCGAGCAGCCGTAGGCGCAAAAGCCGCGATAGACGCACGGGTGCGCCATTCCGCGCGGCGCCGAGAGCGTAGCAAGGGGGAGTGGCGACCATTGGACTCCGATCGCCTCGCAGCCGCGTGCGAGCACGAGGCCCGCGGCATTCACCGGATGCGCGCGATAGGGGTAGCGCTTGCGCCGCCTGCTCCACGGGTAGGAGATCGGCCCCGAGATTTTCAGCGCTTCCTCGGCTTCCTCGTAAAAAGGCTCGAGCTCGTCGAAAGAGATGGGCCAGTCGCGGCCGTATCCGAGCTTGGACCTGCACTGGAACCACTCCGGCCGCCAGCGGAGCGCGATCATCGTGTAGTGGACGGTGCTCCCGCCGACACCGCGGCCGCTGTTGTTCGATCCGAGCTCGATCGGGTCCGCCCCGCCGGTGATGCGCTCGTCGGTCCAGTAGAGCCCGCCCTGGTCGCGCTCGTCCGAAACGAAATCCTCGAGCGGCCGCCAGAACGGTCCCGCGTCGAACGCGATGACCGAAAAGCCCGCCTCGGCAAGTTTGCACGCCAGCGTTCCGCCGCCCGCGCCGGTGCCGACGATCGCGAAGTCGACCTCTTCATTGTCGTCATAGGTGCGCATCGGCACCCATTTGCCTTCGCGGAACACGTCGGGCGCGCGGCCCGCGACGGCGCGGGGTTCGGCGACCTCAAGCATGCTCGGCCTCGAAGTCGAACTCCTCGGCTTCCCATGGGTCGCGCTCGTCGAACCCGAGCCGCGCATAGCCGCGCGGCGAGGCCGGCCCGCCGAACCCGATCTCGCTCCACGCGGCCGGGTGCGAATAATAGATGCCCACGACCTGCTTCAGCAGGAGATGAAGGAAGAAGCCGCCCGCCGGCAGGTCGCGCCAGTAGCGGCTCTCGACGCGGTTGTGCTGCACGTCGCCGAGCAGCGCGTCCTGGTCCCCGGGCGAGAGCTCCTCGAAGCATTTACCGTGGCGGTTGCGCGCCTCCGCGGCGATCGCGTCCAGGCCCTGGTGCCAAGCCTCGCGCATCGGCGGCATGTCGGCGTAGCGGTAGCCGGGCCCGGCGTTACGGTGCAGCATGTCGTCGATCCACGGCACGATCGGCACCGGCTCTTCGCGCTCCGGCTGGGGCATCAGCCGCGCGGCGATCGCCTCGAGCAGCGACCATTGCTCCTCGCTCAGGAATCGTCGCGGCGGCTCGTCGTCGAGCCGCTGGCGCACCGCCGCCCGAGTCTGGTCGTTCCACGACGGCGTGTCCCACTTGTCGAGGACGTCGTACGTCAGGAACGGCGTTTTGAACTCGCTCACTCCCCCGCCTCCTGAAGCGCCGGGAGGATGCCGAGCCCCGCGGCGGCGATGCCGAGGAACGCCGGAGGCGCGGGGAGCGGCGGCCCCTGGAGGATCATCTGGGTCCAGTTGTGCCAGCCACCCATGTTCCGGTGGATGCCGTAGGCGTGGAAGATCGGCCCGGCGATGCCGAGAACCGCCGTCGCCTTGAGCAAAGGCTCGGCGAATGCCGCCGCGCGCGGCGTCAGCGCGGCAGCGCCGATGCTCAGCGCGGCGAGCGGCGGGATGGTCACCGGCGCGTACATCGCCGGATCCTGGAACGCGCCGCGGAAATGGAGGAATCCCGCCTCCGCGACCGTGCCCATCAGCGAGAAGGCGATCAGCGCGGCGGTGTGCTTCGGCAGGCGCGTGCTGACGTTGTCGCGCCCGCTCAGCATCTCGCCGGCGATCACGCCGTAGAGTCCCGCGAGCGTCAGCGCGGCGGGCGCGCCTGCCGGAGCGCCATAGAAGAGGTTGAGCGCGCTCAGCTCGCCCGGTCGCTTGAGGATGTTGTAGCTGTGGAATGCGAGGCCGATCAGCCCGGTCGCGCCGACGGTGAACAGCGCGATCTTCGGCAGCCGGTCGTTCGCGTGCTCGGGCCGGAACGCGATGTACGTCGCCGCACCAAGTCCGAGCAGCGCCATCGTCGGGCCGACGAACATCGCCCGGTCCTTGAACTGCCCACGATAATGCTCGATCGCGCTGTCCAGCGCGACGCTGATGCAGAGGATCGCCGCGCCCGCGCCGAGCGCCTGCGCCGCGCGATGGTTCACATCGCCTTTCGGGTTCCACGCACGCTGCAGCAGCCAGCCGAGGCCCGTCGCCGTCGCGACCGTCGCCGCCGCGACCGCGATCAGCGGCCGGTGCGATGGTTCAGGCTGGCGCGGTGCAAGCAAGGATCAGCTCCGTTGGCGTGCTTTGGTCTTGCTCCGCTTGCTGCCCTCGGCCTTGCCGTTTCGTGTCGCGAGCATGAAACCGGCGCCGGCGACCGCGGCGCCCAGCACCGCGAGCCCGAGTCCTTTCTTGTGCTCGCTGATCCAAAGCTCCGCGCTGCTGTCGACCGCCTCGTCGCTGAAGCTTCCGCGGGCGCCGTGATCACCCGCGACCGGCTCGAACAGATTGTCCTTCCGGTCGGGCTTCACGCGTTCGGGCCGCTGCTGGCTCTTGAACCCGGTCGCGGCGAGATAATGGTCGAGGGCGCTCGACGCGACCTTGTTGCCCCAGATCGCCTCGACCGCGGGCATCCCGACCTCGACTTCCTTGCGGTTCGTGTGCGCCGCGAAATAGATCGCGCGGCCCGCGACCTCCGGCTGGTAGACTTTGCCGACCGGGCGTGGCTGGCCGGGCAGCTTGGCACGGATCCAGTCGAACTGCGGCGTGTTGACGCCGGGCAGCTGGACCATCGTGATCTTCACCTCCGGGGCGTCGTGGAGCAGCTCGGAGCGGACGGAGTCGATGAAGCCCTGGATCGCGTGTTTGGCGCCACAATAAGCCGACTGCAGCGGGATCCCCCTATAGGCCAGCGCGGAGCCGACCAGCACCACCTTGCCACGCTTGCGCTCGAGCATCCGCTTCAGCGCCGCGCGCGTGCCGTTGACCTGGCCGAGATAGGTGACCTGCGTGACCCGCTCATACTCCTCGGGAGTCACGTCCATGAAGCGCGAGAAGATTCCGGCGAAGGCATTGTTGACCCACACGTCGATCGGCCCGAGCTCGCGCTCGACGCGCTCGGCCGCATCCTCGACCGCTTTCCAGTCGGCGACGTCGGTGGGGATGGCGAGCGCGCGTTGGCCCAGCCCCTCGACCTCGCGCCGGGTAGCGTCGAGCCCGTCCTTTCCGCGCGCGAGGATCGCGACGTCGTAGCCGTTGCGCGCGAACTCGCGCACGGTCGCGCGGCCGACGCCTGCGGTCCCGCCGGTCACGACCACGACAGGATTGGCTTCGCTCATCATACGCTCCTTGCCTTCCCCACCCACTCGGGTTCGTTCCACGTCTCCTCGCGCCGCCGAAGCGCGAGCGCGCCGGCCCAACCGAAGCCGAGCATCGCCAGCGATGCGGCGACCATCAGCGGCGCAACGGGCCAGCCGATGCCGGCCATCCCCGGAAGCACCAGCCATGCATTCTCGATCACCCGCATCACCAGCGTCAGCCCGGCGAGCGCCATCATCGCCCTTCGGCTCGCGCGCACCGTCGGCGACAGCAGCGCAGCGAAGGTTACGAGCCCCTGCAACCCGTAAAGAAGCCAGGCGAGCGCTCCCCAGTCGTCGCGACCGCGCTCGATGTACCAACGCGCTTCGGCGGGAATGTCTCCGGCCCAGATGACGATATACTGCATCGCGTGCATGTAGCCCCACATCAGGAGCGCGGTGACGAGCACGCCCGCGGCCGCGAGCGGCGCCTTGCCATCGCTGCTCCACAGGCCGAGCAGGATCGCGAACGAGATGCCCGCCAGCCACTGGTTGGTGAGCGCGAGCAGCCCGTAGATCGACGAATGGAATTCGGGTTGCGTCGATTCCGCGAAGTCGATGCCGATCAGCGAGCCGATCAGCGCATAGGCGATCACGCCCGCCGCCGCGATCGGCCCGCGCATCCGTGGCGAAGCGGCCAGCAGCGCCCAGGCGATGAGGGTCAACGCAAGCAGATAAACGACGGTTCGCACGACGAAAAAGCCGGTCGAGAGCCACACCGCCTTGAACGCCGCATAGCCGGCGGTCGCACCGTTCGCCGTCCACGGGTAGATCAGCTCGACGCCGACCAGTAGCGGGATCATCGCGATCGCGACCAGCGGCACCAAAGTCGTGCCGAGCACCAGCGGCTGCGCATAAAGCCGGCGCCAGCTTCCGGGGATCAGCGCCACCAGCATCAGCAGCGCGAGCGCGCCGATCGGGATCGACCCCCAGCCGAGCCAGCACACCAGCCACGCGATCAGCGCCTGGCGCGGCGCGAGCACGAGCCCGGCCGCGCAGCCGACGAGGCCGATGATGCCAATGAGGAGCGCGCGGTCGCGGGTCATCGCTTCACCCGCTGGAGAGCGCGAATGTACGCCGCGATCGCCCAGCGGTCGGCCGGCGGCACACGGTCGGCGTAGCTGTACATGACGCCGTGGCCGTGCGTGATGACGTCGACGAAATGCTCGTCCGGCGCGTTGACCAGCCGCGCCTCGTGGAAGCTCGGCGGCTTCGGAAATCCGCGCTGCACGACCATGCCGTCCGCGTCACCGCCCGGCCCATGACACTCCGAGCAGAAGATGTTGAACCGCTTGCGCCCGCGTTTGACCAGCGCCAGGGTCATCGGCGGCTTTTGCGCAAGCACGTTGCCGAGTTCCTGCTCGCGCGACACGCTGCCCGGCGCTGGGCTCTGCAGCACCTTGCCGTTGGGGAAGACGTTCGAGCGCTCATATTCGTCGAGCTTGCGCTGGTCGCTCATCGTCAGATTCTGGTTGCATGCGGCGAGCAGCAAGACAGACACCGGCAGCGTGCGCTTCATGGCAGCACCGCCTCGACCGTCCACGCGCCGAGGCTGCCGAGGAAGCCGCGCGTCCGTTCGGCGTCGAACCGCGGATCGCTCGCGTCGATGTAGAGGAAGAAGCGGTCCGCCGACGCGAGGCCGAAACGCGGCGTCCCGAACAGCGGGTGATAGAGCTTCGGCAGCCGGTTGATTATCAGCATGCCGGCGACCGCGAACGTCACCGCGCCGAGGATCATGATCTCGAAGTCGACGACGAAGAAAGCGGGCCAGGCGAACAGGGGCCGGCCGCCGACCTCGACCGGGTAGTCAACGTTGACGAACAGCTGCACCGCCAGCATCCCGAAGAAGCCGACCAGTCCGCCGATGATCGTGATCCAGCCGATGCGGTGGTCGCGCTCGAGGCAAAGCACTTCGGCCATGCCTTCGACCGGGAACGGGCTGAACGCATCGATGCAGCGAAAGCCCTCGGCCTTCGCCTGCTTCGCCGCCTCGAGCAGCGTCTCCTCGCTCCCGAATTCGCCGATGAGCCCAAGCAGGCGGTCAGCCACGCGCCGCCTCCTCTTGCTCGCGCGCCAGCACTTCCTTGTCCTCGAAGATCGAGATCGACGGCAGGAAGCGGACGAACAGCAGGAACGGCGTCAGGAACAGGCCGAGCATCCCGATGTAGGTGCTCCAGTCCCAGAAGCTCGCGTGATAATAGCCGAAGCTCGACGGCAGGAAGTCTTTGTACAGGCTCGTGACCAGGATCATGTAGCGCTCGAGCCACATGCCGACGACGACCGAGGTGCTGATCAGGAACAGCAGGACGGGGCTGCGCCGCACGCGGTCGAACCACAGCAATTGCAGCGGCAGGAAGTTGCAGCAGACGGCGCCCCAATAGCTCCACGCATAGGCGCCGAAGAAGCGGTCGTGGACGGTGGCGATCTCGCGCGCCTCGCCCGAATAATAAGCGTCGAACACCTCGAAGAAATATCCGTAGGCGGTCATCATCCCCATCGCGAGGGTGACCTTGGCAAGCACGTCGAGGTGGCGCTCGGTGACGATATGGCCGAGCTGGAAGGCGTGGCGCATGACGATCGCGATCATCGCCACCATGGCGAAGCCGCTGAACGCCGCGCCGAGCACGAAATAGGGCGGGAAGATCGTCGAGTGCCAGCCGGGGATCTGCCCCGACGCGAACAGCAGCGACACCTCACTGTGCACCGACACCACCAGCGGCACCGCGATCGCCGCGATCGTCCGGTACGTCTTGTTCCACACCGCCCAGTGCCGCGCCGACCCGCGCCAGCCCAGTGCGAAGATTCCGAAGAACACCTGCCAGCCGCGCCTCTTCGCCCGGTCGCGGACCGTCGCCAGGTCCGGCACCAGCCCGATGTACCAGAACAGGATCGAGACGATCAGGTAGGTCATCACCGCCCACACGTCCCATTCGAGCGGGCTGCGGAACTGCGGCCACACGCCCATCGTCGCGGGGTACGGGAACATCCAGTAGACGAACCACGGGCGCCCGAGGTGGATGATCGGCTCCATCCCGGCGCAGATCACCGCGCACACGGTCATCGCCTCGGCGAAGCGGTTGAGGCTGTTGCGCCAGTCCTGGCCCATCAGCAGCAGCATCGCCGAGATCAGCGTCCCCGCATGCCCGAGCCCCAGCCACCACACGTAGAGGTGGATCGCGAACGCCCAATTGACCGGGATGTTGAGGCCCCAGATGCCGACCCCGCGCGCGAACAGATAAGTGATCGACGCGAGGAACAGCGACAGCAAAGCAAGGCTGAGGATGAAGGCGATCAGCCACGGGATCCGCGCCGGCATGTGCAGCGGGATCCGGGCGACCTCGCGCGTGATCTCGCCGAACGATTCGCTCAGCGGGATGACCGGAGTCCTACTCGCCATCGGGTTCGTCTCCGATCTTCGCGAGATAGGTCGTGCGCGGCCGCGTGCCCTGTTCTCCGAGCAGCGAATAGTTGCGCGGGCTCTTGCGCTGCCCGGCGACCGCGCTCTCGACGTCGGCGAGGTTGCCGAAGGTGATGGCCTGCGCCGGGCACGCCTGCTGGCACGCCGTCGTCACTTCGCCGTCGCGCACGTCGCGGTTCTCGATGTCGGCCTGCACCTTCGCGCCTTCGATCCGCTGGATGCAGTAGGTGCATTTCTCCATCACCCCGCGGCCGCGCACGGTAACGTCGGGGTTGCGCTGCGCCTCGGTCGGGCTCGGGGCGTCGGTCGTGTAGTCGAACCAATTGAAGCGCCGCACCTTGTAGGGACAGTAGCTCGAGCAGGTGCGCGTCCCGATGCAGCGGTTGTAGACCATCAGGTTGAGCCCGTCGGGGCTGTGCACCGTGGCGTGCACCGGGCAGCCCATTTCGCACGGCGCCTGCTCGCAATGCATGCACGGCACCGGCTGGAAGTGGGTTTCTGGATCGTCCGGCTCTCCCGCATAATAACGGTCGACCCGGAGCCACGCCATTTCGCGGCCTTCATAAACCTGGTGCTGGCCCACGACCGGGATGTTGTTCTCCGCCTGGCAGGCGAGCACGCAGGCGTTGCAGCCGATGCAGCGGTCGAGGTCGATGACCATCCCCCAGGCGGGATCGTGCTCGGGCCACTCCGGGTAGAAGGAGGTGCGGTCGAGCTCCTCCTCGTTCCGCAGCGCGGACGGGTGCGCGGGCGTCACCGTTCGGATGAGGTCGGCACCCTCGGCGTCCATCAGATGCTGTTCCTGCGTCGTCGCGAGCTTCACGCGCTCACCGGTGGGCTTGACTGTGCCCACGGCGTTCCACGGCTCCGCAGCGCTGCGGAGACGGTAGGCGTCATAGCCGATGCCAGTGCCGATGCGGCCAGCGCGCTTGCGGCCGTAGCCAAGGTAGAGTGTGATGACCTGCTGCGGCTGCCCGGGGAGCACCCATGCCGGCCCCTCGACCGCGCGACCGCCGCTCTCGACCCGGACCACGTCGCCGCTCTCGACCTTCAGCTCCGCAGCAAGCCGCGGAGAGATCGCGACGACATTCTCCCATGTCGTCTTGAACAAGGGCTTGGGCAGCTCCTGGAGCCAGCCGTTGTTGGCAAAGCTGCCGTCGTGGATCGTTGGGTCCGGACGGATGACGATCTCGACTTCGCCGTTCTTCGGAGCGGCAGCGGGCGAGGGCGGTGGAATGACGTTAGCAGGCGCTGCAGCCCTTGCGGGCATTGCGACGAAGCCGGTCTTGAGCGCACCCGCCCACGCCGCATCGTCGCCGAGCTGCCTCGCCCACGTCTTCCGCACGATTTCGCGCGCAGAGGGCACTGCGTCGGCGGTCAGCGACGCGACGATCTCGTGCAGCGAGCGGCTGTCGAACATCGGCCGCACGACCGGCTGGACGATCGTCGCCAGCCCGTCCGGAGAGCGAGCGTCGCTCCACTCCTCAAGCGCGTGCGGAAGCGGCAGATGCCAGTTGCTGATCGCCCCAGTCTCGTCGGTATGGAGCCCGGCGTGCACGCGCAGCGCGACCTTGGCGTAGAGTGCCGCGAACGGGATGTCTCCCGGTGCCTGATAGACCGGGTTGGGCCCGAGCACGAACAAGGCGGACACGCGCCGCGCCTCGATGTCGCGGACGAGGTCGAGGAACGATCCGCCCGGCTCGGGGACGTAAGTCAACGGCGCCGCCACCTCGCACGTCCGCCCGACATTGCCGAGCGCCCGATTCACCTGAAGCGCGGCCGCTTGCAGCTGCGGCGGCGCTGACGGCCCGATCGTCAGCAGCGAGCGCCCTCGCGTGCTCTCCAATGCCTGCCGCGCCTCCTTCGCCCAGGCAAGTTCCTGGTCCGTCAGCGTCACCTTGCCGCCGCCGACGATGGCCTTCGCCAGCATCGCCAGCCGCGAAGGAGGGATGCCCAGCCGCCGGTCCGCCTTCGCCCCCGTCTGGGTTGGCGTGGTCTCGGCGACGAACAGCCGCATCCGCTCCTGAGCGTCACCATGACGCTCGCCCCACGCGCGGCCATGGATCGCCTGCGCCGGTCCCGGCCCGAGCAGATCGTCGTCGAGGCTGACCACCACGTCGGCGGCATCCAGCTTCGGCCGAAGCCGCTGTGGCGCTCCGCCGGCATAGCCGCCGAGTGGATCGAACAGATGCACCCGCGCCTGCGGCAATGCCCGCTTCAGCTCAGCGATCTGTCGAAGCAGGGTCGGCGACGTGGTCGACCCGATGAGTAGCCGCAGCCCGGCACCGCCGCTGGCCCGCCACGCGTCGCGCCACTTCACCATTTGCCCGTCGAATTCGTCCCAGCTCGCCGGACGGCCGGCCATTAGCGGCTCCTGGCTGCGGTCGGGATCGTACAAATCGAGGATCGCCGCTTGCATGAACGGCGTGCTTCCGCCGCGGAACGCCGGATGCTCGGGATTGCCGTCGAGCTTGATCGGCCTCCCGGCCGACGTCGTCGCAAGCACCGGCTGCGCATAGCCCTCGAACGGGACCGCCGTCGCATAGTGATCGGTGCGGCCTTCGAGGAAGCCTTCGGGCCGGTAGACGAACGGCACCACGTCGTCCGACCGCACCGGCTTGCATGCCGTCATCCCGGCGAGCGCGAGCGATGCGCCCATGACCCGCAGCACCTGCCGCCGGTCCGCCGTCCACAGCTCGAAGATCGAGGGGAATTCCGCCTTCAGCATCTCGCCAAAGGCGTCGCTGCGCTGATATTCGTCGAGCGAGCGCCAGAATGTCTTGCCGCCGCTCATCGGTGGCACGTCCCGCAGCTGGTCAGCTCGGCCGGCGACCGGATGCGATATTCGGCCATCAGCCTGCGCCCGAGCGCGGCGTGGTCCGCCGGCGGCTTCCAGTCGAAATCATAGACCGCCTCGCGCGGCCGCAGATGCGGCGCCGGATCGCGGTGGCACTCGAGGCAGAACTTCATCTCGAACGCCTTGGCGCGATAGGTCAGCGGCATCTTGTCGATGCGCCCGTGGCATTCGACGCAGGCGACGCCCTTGGCGATGTGGATGTCGTGGCGGAAATAGACATAGTCCGGCACGCGGGCGACGCGGTGCCAGTCGATCGGCCGGTTCTCGGCAAGGCTTTGCCGGACCGGGGCCAGCAGCGCCGCCTCGGTCCACAGCTGCGAATGACAGGTCATGCAGACGTGGGTCGTCGGGAAGCCGGCGTTGGCGCTGGTCTCGACCGTCGAGTGGCAATAGCGGCAGTCGATGCCGTCGTCGGAAATATGATGCTTGTGGCTGAACGGCACCGGCTGCTGCGGCGCAAGGGCGACATCGTCCCAATATTGCGACCGTGCGAAGGCGAGGGCGCCGGCGAAAAATGCGACCGCGAAGACGAGCGCGCCGAGAGCCACCGCCCGAAACCAGGTGTCCGCCGTCCGGGAGAAGATTTGCGGCACGGGCGCTGAACGCTCACTTCCGCGCGCGGATGCGTGCGTCGGTCCCGCGACTCAAGCCGCTAAATCTGCTCCACCGGAATCGCCGCACTCCCGCTCAACGCGGGAAGCGCGAGCAGCCGTTCCCACACTTGACGAGGATCAACGATGGCTGGCGGCGTTCGCTGGATCAAGCTCCGCTCGGCTTGCCAGCCGTAGCCGCTAGGCAGCGAAGGTTGGTGGAGCCGAGGGGGATCGAACCCCTGACCTTCGCAATGCCATTGCGACGCTCTCCCAGCTGAGCTACGGCCCCACGTCCTTCCGGGAAGCCCCCCTTAGGCGAACTTTCCCCGGCTGGAAAAGGGGGAAATCGTCAGCCTGGGCGCCGGAAACTTTCGTTTCAGCTCTCGTCGTCTTCCTTCGCCGCTTCGACGCCGAGGTCGTCATCGCCCGTGTCGATGTCGACTTCCTCGTCCGCGCTCGGCTCCGCGTCCTCGTCGACGAGATCGTCGGCGGCGAGGTCGTCGTCGGCCTTTTCCGGCTCCTTGGCGGTGACGGGCGCCGCTTCGAAGGCGAGCGGCTGCTTCGACTTCAGCACGGGCTCGGCGATGAAATCCGTGCCGCATTCGATGCAGTGGACCGGGTCGTCCTTGCCGAGATCGTAAAAGCGGGTCGAGCACTTGGGGCAAGTGCGCTTGGTGCCCCATTCGGGCTTCACCATGAGGGTCTCAACTCCAATATGAAATGTATGTGTCGCCGGTCCAGGCGGGCGTTCGGCGGCGCGCCTTGCCATAGGGATATGCCCCTGTCAAAGCACCGCGCGTGAGCGCCGAACGGGGATTGATCTGGTGTGCCGCCGCGGCCCGCGCAAGCCTTGTCGACCGCCGCAGCTTCCTCGGCTCGCTCGCCGCCGTCAGCGCCGCCGCTGCAACCACGCCCGTCTGGGCGAGGGGACCTGCCTCCTATCCGTCGCCCGACCGCGAGCTGATGGCGACCGTCCCGGGCGGCCGCGTCTACGTGCGCATCAACGGCAAGCTCGATGGACCCCGCCCGCCAGTGGTCATGATTCACGGCGGCCCCGGCGGGAACCACGCGCCCTTCCTCAATGCCCTTGCCTTGTCGGACCAGCGCGCCGTGATCCTCTACGACCAGCTCGACAGCGGCCTTTCCGACCGCCCCAACGATCCACGCAACTGGACCGTGGAGCGGTTCACGGATGAGGTCGACGCGGTCCGCCGCGCAATCGGCGTGAAGCGGTGGCACGTCCTCGGCGCGAGCTGGGGCGGCACGATCGCGCTCGAATATGGCGCGCGCCGCCCACCCGAGCTCGCCGGGCTGGTGCTCGCGAGCCCGCTGATCTCGACGCGCAGCTGGATCGCAGACGCCAACGCGCTGCGAGCACAGCTGCCGGCGG
>NZ_WJSQ01000120.1 GCF_009720245.1 Sphingomonas segetis
TTGCCGGCGTCGCGCTGGCGCTGCCCGCTCTGGAGCGCGCGGCCAAGCTGCAGCGCCGCGCCGCCCGCGTCGGCTTCGACTGGCCCGACAATTCAGGGCCGCGCGCCAAGATCGACGAGGAGCTTGCCGAGCTCGACGCCGAGAGCGACCATCACCGCATGCTCGACGAGCTGGGAGACCTGCTGTTCGCCGTCGTGAACCTCGCACGTCATCTCAACATCGAACCTGAAGCCGCGCTGCGCGCAGCCAATGACAAGTTCGAGCAACGCTTCCGCGCAATCGAGAAGACGCCAGGATTCGCCGACATGAGCCTCGATGAAAAAGAAGAGCTCTGGGCCGCCGCGAAGAAGGCTCAGGCAGGCTCCATCGCCTGAAAGCGCGCCCAATTGTCGGGTGACAGCCGCACCGACAATTCCACTTCCTCCTCGTCGAGCCGCTGCTCGAGCACTTCGCCGCGCGCGTGCAGCCAGGCGATCTTTTCGCCGGCGCTGGCGGGGAGCCGCACCTGGTGCACCTGCTCGTTACTCCTCAGGGATTCGGCCATCCGCTCGCGCAGCGCATCCAGCCCTTCGGCCGTCGCCGCCGATATCGCCACCACGTCCTCGCGACGTCGAGCCTCTTCCGTCAGGCGCTCGCGTTCCTCGCCTGAAAGCAAATCGACCTTGTTCCACGCCTCGATCCGCGGAGGCGCCCCCTCCTCTGCGAGGCCGAGCGAGGTCAGCACGTCATCGACGTCGTCGCGCTGCGCCTCGCGGTCGGGGTGGGCCATGTTGCGCACGTGCACGAGCAGGTCCGCCTCGCGGACCTCCTCCAGCGTGGCGCGGAAGGCGGCGATCAGCTCGGTCGGCAGGTCCGATACGAACCCCACCGTGTCGGACAGGATCACCTTGTCGAAACCAGGGAGGCGAATGTCCCTCATGGTCGGGTCGAGAGTCGCGAACAAGAGGTTTTCCGCGAACACAGCTTCGCCCGTCAACTGGTTGAAGAGCGTTGATTTCCCGGCGTTGGTGTAGCCGACCAGCGCAACCACTGGCCACGGTGCGCGCTGTCTCCGGTCACGATGAAGGCCGCGCGTGCGCTTCACTTGGTCGAGCTCGCGCCTGATCTTCGCCATGCGGTCGCGGATCATCCGTCGATCGGCCTCGATCTGGGTCTCGCCCGGACCGCCGAGGAAGCCGAAGCCGCCGCGCTGCCGTTCGAGGTGGGTCCAGCTCCTGACCAGCCGCCCCGCCTGGTAATCGAGGTGCGCGAGCTCGACCTGCAGCCGACCTTCGGCGGTCGCGGCGCGCTCGCCGAAAATTTCGAGGATCAGCCCGGTGCGGTCGATCACCTTGGTTCGGGCTTCCTCCTCTAGATTCTTCTGCTGGATCGGGGTCAGCGCCGAATCGACGATCAGCAGCCCGGCACCCTTTTCTTTGGCCAGTTCGGCAATCTCCTCCACCTGCCCCTTGCCCAGCAGCGTCGCTGGCCGAACCGCGCGAATCCGCAACGGCCGCGACGCGACCACGTCGATCCCGATCGCTTCGGCGAGCCCCTCCGCCTCCTCCACACGCGCCTCTGCCGAGCGCCGGGAGCCCTCGCGCGGAAGCTCCGGGACAGCGATGATGGCGCGTTCCCCGCGCGCGACCTCGATCGCACCATTGCCGTCGAAAGCGTTCAGGGTTCACCCTCCTCGCTCGCGCTCCCCTGCTCAGCGCCGAGGCTGAGCGGATGGGCGGGCTGAAGCGTCGAGATCGCGTGCTTGTAGACCAGCTGCACCTGTCCGCCGCGCTCGAGCAGCAGGCTGAACTGGTCGAATCCGCTCACCGCGCCCTGAAGCATCACGCCGTTGACGAGGAAGAGGGTCATCCGCTCCTGCTGTCCCGCGGCGGCGGCGAGGAACTTGTCCTGCAGTTGCGGCTTCGCGCCTTCGCTCGTGGTCGGAACGAGGTCCGGCGGCGCTTCTGCCGGCATGATCGTCGAAACGGCATGCTTGTAGACGAGCTGCGACGCGCCTTCGCGGCGCAGGAGGAGCGAAAATGCGTCGAACCAGGTGATCACCCCCTGGAGCTTCACGCCCTTCATCAGGAAAATCGTCACGGGAAGTTTGGCGCGCCTGACGCTGTTCAGGAAATGATCCTGCAAACTGAGCGACCGAGCAGCCATAAGCGGGTGACCTCTACTCGTCCCCTTCCCTCTTGTCCCCGATCCCCAGGGCTTTCAGCTTCCGGTGCAGTGCCGAGCGTTCCATGCCGATGAACGATGCGGTGCGCGAGATGTTGCCGGAAAAGCGCCGGATCTGGATGCGGAGGTACTCGCGCTCGAACGATTCGCGCGCTTCGCGCAAGGGGCTGCCCATAATCGCCATCGCCGTCGCGGCACCGCCCATGACGTTGTGGCTGTCGAGGATTTCGGGCGGAAGCAGGTCGACCTCGATGCACGAGACTCGGTCGCCCGGCGCGAGGATCAAGGTCCGCTCGATGATGTTCCGCAGCTGGCGGACGTTGCCGGGCCAGTCGTGGGCCTGGAGCGCGGCCATGGCTTCCTCCGAGATGCGCGGCGGCTGCATCCGCCGCTCGGCCGCGAACCGCGCGAGGAAATGGCTGACGAGCTCGGGAATATCCTCGCGCCGCTCGCGGAGCGGCGGAAGCTTCACCGGCACGACGTTGAGCCGGTAGAACAGATCCTCGCGGAAGCGCCCGGCGTTGATCTCGTCCTGCAGGTTGCGCGACGTGGCCGAGAGCACCCGGACATCGACCCGCACCGGCCGCTGGCCGCCGACGCGGTGGTAGCTCTGGTCGGTGAGGACGCGCAGGATCTTGGCCTGCGTGGTCGCCGGCATGTCTGCGATCTCGTCGAGGAACAGCGTGCCGCCATGGGCGTGCTCGAGGAGGCCGGGACGCATCGCCCCGTCCACTTCGCTCCCGAACAGCTCCTCTTCGACCCGCTCGGGGCTCATCATCGCCGCCGACAGGACGATGAAGGGGGCGCGGGCGCGCGGGCTCCACAAATGGATCATCCGCGCGGCGATTTCCTTGCCGACCCCGGCGGGTCCCGAAATCAGCACGCGGCTGCCCGTTGGAGCGACGCGCTTCAGGGTCGCGCGGACGGTGTTGATCGCCACCGAGCTCCCGTGGAGCTGGTCTTCGTCGCCCGTCTTGCGCCGAAGCGCGGCGTTCTCGCGCCGCAGCCGGTCGGTTTCGGTCGCGCGGTCGACGAGATAGATCAGCCGCTCGGCCTCGAACGGCTTTTCGATGAAGTCGACGGCCCCTTCCCTCACCGCGGCAACGGCGGTGTCGAGATTGCCGTGGCCCGAGATCATCAGCACCGGCACCGTCGAATCCCGCCGCTTGATCTCCTGCAGCAACTGCAAGCCGTCGAGCCTCGAGCCCTGCAGCCACACGTCGAGCAGCACCATCGACGGCCGCCGCTCCTCGATCGCATCGAGCGTGGAATCGCTGTCGGCGGCGGTGCGCACGGCATAGCCCTCGTCTTCGAGGACTCCGCTGACGAGCTCGCGGATGTCCGCCTCGTCGTCGACCACGAGCACTTCAAGCGCCATCAGGCATCCTCAACGTCATCCTCGTCCTCTTGGCTGGCGTGCGAAGCCTGGTCGCCGGCAAGCGCGGCAAGCTTCGCGGTGTCGAACGAAATGCGGACGTGCGTCCCGCCGCCCTGGCGGTCGAGGAAGGCGATCTCGCCCATATGTTCCTCGACGATCTTCTTGACGATGGCGAGGCCGAGGCCGGTGCCGCGCACCCGCGTCGTCATGTAGGGTTCGGTCAGCCGCTCGCGATCCTCGGGGAGCCCGACGCCGGTATCGAGAATGTCGATGACGAGAAGCCCGCCGTCCTGCCGCAACCGCAGGTCAACGCGGTCTCCGGCGAGGCTGTGTTCTCCACGATTACGCCTGCTTTCAATGGCCTCGACACCGTTCTTGACGACATTCGTCAATGCCTGCGCAAGCTGGCGGCGGTCGCACACCATGCGAAATTCACCGGCAGGCGGCTCGAGCGTGAAACTGACCGCCGGGTGCGCGACCTCGTGCAGGAACAAAGCCTGGCGCGCGATCTCGTGCACGTCCTCTTCGCGGAACACCGGCTTGGGCATGCGCGCGAAATTCGAGAATTCGTCGACCATCCGACGCAGGTCGCCGACCTGCCGGACGATGGTGCCGGTGAGCCGCTCGAACGTGTCCTTGTCGGACGAGATTTCGCCGCCGAACCGCCGCTGCAGCCGCTCGGCGGCAAGCTGGATCGGGGTCAGCGGGTTCTTGATCTCGTGCGCGATGCGCCGCGCGATGTCCGACCAGGCGGCGCGCCTCTGGTCGGTCAGCTGGTCGGTAATGTCATCGAAGGTCAGCACCGACCCGTCCTGGTAGCGGACCCGCTTGACGGCAAGGGTGCGCTGCATCCCGTCGGCCGTGATCAGCACATTGGCTTCCGACTGCTGGCCGCGCATGAACTCCTCGAGCTCCGGAGAGACCGAGGCAAGCGCCTTCCCCTCGATCGGCTCATCCTGCTCGAGCAGGGTCTCGGCCGAGCGGTTGAGGAGCAGGATGCCATGCTGCGCGTCGACGGCGACCACGCCCGCGGTGACGCTCGACAGCACCGCCTCGATGAACGCCCGGCGAGTCTCGATCTGCGTGTTCGCGCTGCGCAGCTCGTTGGTCTGTTCCTCGAGCCGCTCGGTCATCTGGTTGAAGGCGGTCGCGAGAGTCTGGACTTCGTCGTCGCTCTTGGTGACCGGAACGCGGGCCGAGAAATCGCCGGACTCGATCCTTCCGGCAGCGGTGACGAGCTCGCCCACAGGCCTCACCAGGCGATCAGCGAGTTTGAGCGCTGTAAGGATTGAAAGCCCTACGATGATCAGCGATCCGAGCAGAAGCGCCGCATTGAAGCGGAGTTGGTTGACGCGCGAGCGTTTCAACAGCGCATGATAATCGCGAAGAACATCGTTCGCTCGGTCAGTTTGCGCCGCGATCTCGGGGTCTACCGAGCGGCCCACGTAAAGGTAGAAATCCTTTTCGAAGCCGAGCCTCGTGAGCACTGCAATGCGATTCGGTGTGTTTGCGTCAACGAATCCCTTGTCGGGCTGTCGGGAAAGGCGATGCTGTGCGTCCCGAAGTCGGTCGGGATCGATCATGCCGACGTATCCATTGATGACGGCGAACGATTGCACTTCTCCCGTCGGCGGAATCATCAAGATTGCGGCTTCGTTCAATGATCTGAGATATGTTTGCGTAGCGAGGGCAACTGGGACTTGCGGATCGTCGATCGGAACTCTGCTGAGTCCGTCGGCCATATTCCCCGCCATGGCTATGGCCTGTGCGCCTACTTGGCCGAGCTCATATCGATAAACACCCTGCGCCACCTGCACGGTATTCTCGAGCATGTTGCGAGCGCGGTTGGAGAACCAGAATTCGAGGCCGCTTTGGAACAGCACCGAGGCGAAGATCGCCACCAGCACCGTCGGAACGGCGGCAAGCAAGGTGAACAGCGCGACCAGCCGCACATGGAGGCGGCCGCTGCCGAGGCCTCCCCTCTCCGCCCTTCGGACAGCGACCTTGCGCGCGTAGAGCGCCATCAGCGCGATTGCCGGCAGAAGGATCGCGATCAGCAGCACCGCGATCAGCGGTGGCGAAAGTAGCGTCCCGGGCTCGGCGTTGCGCCTCAAAAGCCACGCGCTCAGACCCAGCATTCCTGCGAGAACCAGCCCGACGAGCAGCATCAGGCGATCGTAGAACCGCCCGCTCGCGCGCTCGCGCTGGAGCCAACTTTCCTGCTGCAATGTCACCGGCGATTCGGCCGTACGCGCGTCCATTCGCTCCGGCCCTAGCATGGCCGTTGCAGAATCAACACACTTCTATGAAGGCTCTTCGGGTCACGCGGCCGAGCGCGCGAGCCACGGCGAATAGAATTCCTGCAACATGCGAACCACGACAGCGGGATCGTCCTGCTGGTTGACCGTGTTGCGCAGCTCGGCCGAGCCCGGCAGCCCTCTGGTGTACCAGCCGATATGCTTGCGCGCGAGGTTCACGCCGGTCTGCCTGCCATAGAGCTCGAGCATCTCATGATATTGCTGGAGCATGGTCGCGAGTTGCTCGTCGAGGCTGGGATCGGGCCGGTGCCCTCCCCCGCCGAGGACGCTCATCACCTGCGCGACGAACCACGGGCGCCCGTAGGCGCCGCGGCCGACCATCACCCCGTCGGCGCCGGATTGCCGGAGCGCTTCGCGTGCATCCTCGACCGTGTTGATGTCGCCGTTCACGATCACGGGGACCGAAACCGCTTCCTTGACCTTCCGCACGAATGCCCAGTCCGCCGTGCCCTTGTACAACTGGCAGCGAGTGCGGCCGTGGATGGTGATCATCTGTACGCCCAGGTCCTCGGCAATCCGTGCCAGCTCCGGCGCGTTGAGGCTGTCGTGGTCCCAGCCCATGCGCGTCTTGAGCGTCACCGGCACCTTCACGGCTTTGACCGTCGCCTCGATGATCGCCGCGGCGTTCTTGAGATCGCGCATGAGCGCCGATCCCGCCCAGCCGTTGACGACCTTCCTGACGGGGCAGCCCATGTTGATGTCGATGATCGCCGCGCCGCGCTGCTCATTGAGCTTCGCGGCCTCGGCCATCACCTCGGGCTCGCAGCCAGCGAGCTGCATCGACACCGGCTCCTCGCACGGGTCCCACAGCGACTTCTGGAGCGACTGGCGGGTCTCGCGGATCATCGCCTGGCTCGCGATCATCTCGCTGACCGTCAGCCCCGCCCCGAAGCGCTTCACCGCCCGGCGGAACGGCAAATCGGTGACGGCCGTCATCGGCGCCAGGATCACCGGCGACGCGACCTCGATGGGCCCGATGTTGATTGGGCCGATCCTGATGGGCTTCACGAGGGTCATGGGAAGGCGTCAGATAGGGGAAGAGCCCTTGGCGGACAAGGTAAGCGGTCCTAGACGCCCGGGCCGTGACCACCACCGCCCTCATCGTCGCCGCCGGCAAGGGCGAACGCGCAGGCGGCGGCGTTCCCAAGCAATACCGGCTGCTCGGCGGCAAGCCCGTCCTTCGCTGGGCGGTGGAAGCCCTGATCGGGCATCCCGCGGTCCAGTCAGCGCGCGTCGTCATCGGCAAGGGGTACGAGGAACTCGCCTTCACCGCTTTGGCCGGCCTCAATGTCGGCGATCTGATCGAAGGCGGCGCAGACCGGGCAGATTCCGTCCGTTCGGGTCTTCGGGAGATCGGAGGAGATGCGGTGCTGGTCCACGACGCTGCGCGCCCCTTCTGCCCAGCCGGGGTCGTCGACCGGCTGCTCGCGACCCTCGAATTCTACGAAGGCGCGGCGCCGGTGCTTCCCGTCGGCGACACGCTCGCGTGCATCGGCGACACGATCGGCGAGCCGGTGGACCGCAGCGGGCTCGCGCGGGTCCAGACGCCGCAAGCATTCCGCGTCGATGCTCTCAAGGCCGCTTACGAGCGCTGGTCCGGGCTTCCTCCCACGGATGAAACCACCGTCGTCCGCGCGGCGGGCATGAAAGTTGCCGCCGTAGAGGGCGATCCCGCGCTCGAGAAGCTGACCCTCGCCGCCGATTTCGACCGCGCCGAGCAGTGGCTCGCGGGCCGCCTCGTCCCGCGCACCGGGTTCGGCTTCGATGTCCACGCCTTCTCTGGCGAGGGACCGCTGATGCTCGGCGGAGTCGAAGTGCCGCACAGCCGCGGACTCGCCGGGCACAGCGATGCCGACGTTGTCCTCCACGCGATCACCGACGCTTTGCTCGGCGCGGCCGGGCTCGGCGACATCGGCGAGCATTTCCCGCCTTCGGATCAGCGCTGGGAGGGCGCCGCTTCCTCGCTTTTCCTGGCGCATGCGGTCGTGCTGTTGCGGTCTCGTGGAGCTATCGTCGATCATGTGGATTGTACTGTCATTGCCGAAGCCCCGAAGGTGGCGCCCTGTCGCGAAGCGATGCGCGCGCGCATCGCGGAGATCGCGGGCCTGAGCATCGATCAGGTCAGCATCAAGGCGACGACGACGGAGGGCCTCGGCTTCACCGGCCGGCGGGAAGGCATCGCCGCCCAGGCCGTGGCGAGCATTCGAATGGGACTGTCGAGTGAGGGATAACCTGCTTCCCGATTTGCTGGTGGACAAGGCGCGCGAGGTCGTCGACGCGAACCGCGCCGCGGGCCGCCGGATGGCGATTGCGGAAAGCTGCACGGGTGGTCTCGTCAGCGCCGCGCTGACCGAGATCCCGGGTTCTTCGGATGTGTTCGAAGCCGGCTACATAACCTATTCGAATGCCGCCAAGATCAGCGGGCTCAAGGTCTCCGAGGAAGTCGTCGACACGTTCGGTGCCGTGAGCGTCGCCACCGCCTGGGCCATGGCGCGCGGGGCGCTGGCGGCGTCCGACGCGGATGTCGCGGTCGCTATCACCGGCATCGCCGGGCCCGGCGGCGGGACTCCGTCGAAG
>NZ_WJSQ01000121.1 GCF_009720245.1 Sphingomonas segetis
GCCGGTTTTCGTGCCGCCGCCGCCACCGGCCGTCGTGCCGCCGCCGGTCGAACAACCCGCTCCGCCTCCGCCGCCGCCCCAGGCAGTGCCTGAACGGGGCAACTGATCGAGCTCAGCCGGTTGCGCTTCACCGCTGCGCGTGCAGGGTGGGCCTATGAGTGACGCGATCCGAAGCATCGTCATCGTCGGCGGTGGAACGGCCGGCTGGATGGCCGCCGCGGCCTTCTCGACCCTGCTCGACAAGCGGACCAAGATCGTCCTCGTGGAAAGCGACGAGATCGGCACGGTCGGCGTCGGCGAGGCCACGATTCCGCCGCTGCAGGCATTCAACCATATGGTGGGCATCGCCGAGGACGACTTCCTCGCCGCGAGCCAGGGAAGCTTCAAGCTCGGGATCGAGTTCGTCGATTGGGGCGCGGAGGGAGAGCGTTATTTTCATCCGTTCGGGCCGCATGGCCAGAACCTGCGCGGCGTGAAATTCCACCAGCTCTATCTTCGCGAACTGAAGCGGCGGCCGCTTGCCGACATTCGTGAATGGTCGATGTGCGGGGTAGCCGCCGAGCTCGGCCGCTTCGCTCGCCCCGGGCCTCGGACACCCATGCCGCTGGCGCAGATCGCCTACGCCTACCACTTCGATGCAAGTCTCTACGCGCGGCTTCTCGCAACGCATGCGCAACGCAACGGCGTGCAGCGGATCGAGGGAAAGATCGTGGACGTGGCGGTCGACGGTGAAACCGGCCACGTCAGGTCCGTCACACTTTCCGACGGCCGGTCGATCGAAGGCGAGCTATTCATCGACTGCTCCGGCTTTCGCGGCGTGCTGATCGAGGACAAACTCGGCACCGGCTATGAAGACTGGAGCCGTTGGCTGCCATGCGACCGCGCGGTCGCCGTGCCGAGCCGCCTTGTGGGGCAGCCGGATCCGTTCACCCGAGCGACCGCCCGCGGTTCAGGTTGGCAGTGGCGAATTCCACTGCAGCACCGCATGGGCAACGGACTCGTTTATTCGAGCGCGCACCTCGAGCGCGAGGATGCCGAGGAACTGTTGCTCGCCAACCTCGAAGCCGCGTCGATCGCCGAGCCTCGGCATCTTGCCTTCAAGGCCGGGCGCCGGCGCCTGGCGTGGAACGCGAACGTCGTCTCCCTGGGGCTTTCGAGCGGCTTCCTCGAGCCTCTCGAATCGACCAGCATCCACCTCGTCCAGAGCGGCATTGCGAAGCTGCTCGCGCTGTTTCCCGACCGCAGCTTTTCCCCTGTCGAGCGCGACGAATATAATCGGCAAATGCAGGATGTCTTCGAGGACGTGCGCGACTTCATCATCCTTCATTTCAAGGCAACCCGGCGCCGCGACTCCGACTTCTGGAATTATTGCCGGACGATGGAAATCCCCGACAACCTGGCCGCGAAGCTGGAGCTGTGGCGGTCGAAGGGGCGCATTTTCCGGCAAGGCGCAGAACTGTTCGACATCGCGAGCTGGGTCGCCGTTCTCCTCGGTCAGGGGATTGTTCCGGAAGAACCCGAGCCCGCGGCCTACGCCGCCGACGACGCGAAGGTCGCGGACCTTCTGGACAGGATGCGGGCGAACTACCGCCAGACCGCCGAGCGTATGCCGACCCACGCCGATTTCATCGCCAGAACCTGCGCCGCCGAACTGGTGATGCCTGCGTAGCGCAGCCCGAACTAGTTCTTCTCCTTCGGGTTGCGCAACGCGGCCGTACGTTCAGCGACCGGTTGCAATGGCGGCAACACGCGCTCGGGGCGGTCGAGGTTATGCTACCGCACTTACACCGTCGCTTCGGTAGTAATTGGTCCAGGCGTCCGGCAGCTCCGAATCGGTGACCAGCCGTCCGGTTGCGAGGAGCTGGTAAAAGCCGCCGCCGTCACGGCCCCCGGTGTCGACGCTCCAGCGAACGCAGGCGCGGCTATCATGGCGATCATCAGCCGCGCTCTCCCGACTGCGGACGAAGGCTCGGGCCGATCTGCGGCTTGCCGTCCTTCCAGAACAACGGCGCGATGTAGAGGTAGCGGCGGTCGTCGACCTTTCGGCAGCCGCTGCTCGCCTGCCAGGCATGGAAGCTGATGAAGGTGCGCTGGCCGACGCTGAAGATACTCTGGTGCCCGGGTCCGCTGAGGCATCCCGCCTCGCGGTCCTTGAAGCTGTGGAGGATCGGGTTCTCGCTCGCGGGCGTGCAGGGGCCGAGCGGCCCGGAGCATTTGGCGTATCCCATCGCGTAGGGCGAGAGGCCGCCCTCTTCCGGGTTCCAGCCGAAGAAGCCACCCGAGAAGAACATCTCGTAGCCAGCCGGCGAGCGGACCATCGTCGGCGCTTCAACGACGCGTTCCTCCCAGCGCTGGTCGTCCCCGACCAGTTCGACCGCCTTTCCGGTCACCGACAGGCCGTCGGGCGCAAGCGGCTGGCCCCAGATCGAGGTTCTGGCATGCACCCGGTTCCCGTCGTTCTTGAAGTAGAGGTACAATTTCCCGTCCGCGTCACGAAACGCGTCCGCATCGATGCTCCCGCCGAGCTCGGTCTGGCAGACGATCGGTTCTGCTCGATCGTCGACGAACGGTCCGAGCGGATCGCTGGCGACAGCAACGCCGATGCACTGCGCATTCCTGCGGACGTCGCTCGCGGTGTAATAGAGCAGATACTTGCCGCCGAGCTCGAGCAGCTCGGGTGCCCAGGTGAACCCCTCCTTCGCCCACGTTCCCAGCCTGGGCAAAGCGTCGCGCTGCTTTCCCGTTTGCGGATCACCGACGAAGCTCCAGTGCACCAGGTCGCTGGACATCGCGACCGGCACGTTGGGGCCGTTGTTCGTCGAATAAGCGACGAAGCGGTTTCCGTACGGCATCACGAAGGCGTCCGGGAAATTTTCTTCGAACACCGGCACGAACGACGGCTCTGCTGCGGCCGCTGCGGCCACGCACAGCAAGCCTGCAGCGACCAGTGTCTGCCTCGCCCGCGCTCGCAACCGTTTCAGCCTGAGCATTTTCGCGCCTCCGCCGGCAAGCCTAGCGATCAATGCCGCTTCCGCAACGCGAAGCTCGCACTTATGGTCGGGCGGTGCATCGCTTCCTTTCCCTCGCCGCCGCCGCTTTGCTCGGGCTCGGCAGTTGCGCCACGCCCGTCGCGCGGCCGGCGGCAAGCTACGTCAATCCGGTCATCGATGCGGACTTCCCCGATCCGGCGGTGCTCAAGGCGGCGGACGGCCTCTATTACGCCTATGCGACGCAGACGCAGCGCGGCGGCAAGTGGGTCAACATCCAGCTCGCGCGCTCCGCCGACCTTGCTCACTGGGATTATGTCGGCGATGCGCTGCCGGCGAAGCCCGCCTGGGCCGCGACGACGCAGGATTTTTGGGCGCCGGACGTGGTGCGCGATGGCGCGCGCTACATCATGTATTATTCGGCCAAGCCGGACGGGTCGGATGAGCGGCACGGCCTGTGCCTCGGAGTCGCTACCGCCGGCTCACCGTTGGGGCCGTTCGTCGACATGGGCAAGCCGCTCCAGTGCGGTGCCGGCTTCGTCAATATCGATCCGATGGCGTTCGACGACCCCGCAACGGGCAAGCGCCTGCTCTACTGGGGCTCGGGGTTCGATCCGATCAAGGTGCAGGAGCTCGCGCCCGATCGCATGTCCTTCGCCGCCGGCAGCGCACCGAAAGATCTCGTCTGGCCCAACCCGGCCAAGGATTCCTTCCCCGTCCTTGTCGAAGGCGCCTGGGTGATCCGCCACGGCGGCTATTACTATCTGTTCTATTCGGGCGACAATTGCTGCGGACCCAAGGCCAATTACGCGGTCATGGCCGCCCGCTCGCGCAGCGCCACGGGGCCGTTCGAAACGCTCGAGCAGGCGACCGGCAAGCCCCACAGCATCGTCCTCGAAAAACGCGGCAACTGGTTCGCGCCGGGCCACAACTCGGTCGTGACCGACGCCGCCGGGCAGGACTGGATCGTCTATCATGCCGTCGACGTCCGCCATCCGCGCGAGAAGCCGAGCGACGAGCCAAACACCCGCCGCATCATGCTGATCGACCGCATCAGCTGGGTTGACGGCTGGCCGGTTATCGATGGCCCGTCAGCGCTGCCGCGGAGCGCGCCAATACCCTGACGCAAGCTTCATTCGCTCTGGCTGGCTTGCGACTGTTGGAGCGAGTTCGCCACGTCCCGCGTTTACATGTACAAAGGAACTGCACATGCAAACTTTGGACAAGACCATTGCGGGGCCGAGTCTGAACGCGCTGGCTGGCGCTTCGATCGGACGTGTCTGGGTTCAGCTCGACATCGGTGGCGACCCGCACGACTACAGCATGTCGGGCGTCTGGAAGGGCGAAGTCGACGGGCTGACGCTCACGAGGTCGAACGTGATTTCGGTCGAACCTCCGGAGATCCACAGCCGCGTCACATGGGAGATCTCGCATCCCGTCTGGTCGCTCGTCTTTACCGAGCGGCGCCAGTTCGCCGGCGGCAGGTTCGCGCGGTCTGCGCCATATCAGGTGGCGCTGAGCGGGGACCTGCTTGAGGGCGCGCGGTTTTTGCACATCCCGCGCGAGCTGTTCGTGCACGCCTTGCGCGCGGACGGCTGGTCGGCCGCCAATGTCACGCTCGAACAGCTACGCTGGCTCGACGTGGCGCCCCCGGAACTGAGGGACCTGAGGTTCGTCATGCAGTCGCTTTAGGACGGCTGCCGCTCGAACCAGCTGGTGCAGCCGACGAACGATTTGCGCAGGAACAGCAGGCGCAGGTCGTCGGCGCCGAAGAATTCAGCGCGGAACTCGCGCGCATCTGCCCAGGTCACGCGTGCATCCAGCAGGCCGAGCGCGGGCACGTGGACCCTGATCGCTTCTCCGGCTGAAGGGGCTTTCCCAGCGAAGGCGTGCAACCCGGTGGAAGAAATTTCGAGTAGCTGCACAGCTTCGCGCGCGTGTGGCCGGCGGCGAATCCATCCGCCGCGCGCCTTTCCGGCACGCACATCCCGCGGGTTCATCTGGTTAGCAAGCGCAGCCATCGCAGCCTCCGTCCACGGCGGGCAATAGCCGGAGGACGGTTAAGTGCGGTTTAAAGCCATGCCCACCTATTCTGCCGGAACCGTCTCCGCTTCCGCTTCGCCCATCGGCTGCGGCTTCGATCGCGGCGGCCTGGCCCCGACGTCGTCTGCCTTTTTTTTCTTCGCCTTCGTCTCGAAATTGTAAGTGAATCCGTCGGCGCCCGTGGCGACCCGGATGCGCTTCACTTCTTCGCCCGTCATCTGCCGTTCGAGCAGCGCGACCGACATCTGCGGCAGCATCGTGTTGGTCAGGATGGCATCGATCATGCGCCCGCCCGACGCGACTTCGTTGCAGCGCGAGACGATGAGGTCGACGACTTCGGGCGCGCAATCGAGCTCGATGTCGTGGTTGTCCGCAATCCGCCTCTTGATCCGGTCGAGCTGGATACGGACGATGCCGCCAAGCATCTGCGGGTTGAGCGGATAATAAGGGATCGGAAGCAGGCGCCCGAGGAGCGCCGGCGGGAACACCTTGAGCAGCTCGGGCCGAAGCGCCGTCGCCAGGCCTTCCGGATCCGGCTTGGTCTCCTCGTCTCCAGACAGGCTCATGATCAGGTCGGTGCCGACGTTCGAAGTCAGCAAGATAATCGTGTTCTTGAAGTTGATATGCCGACCTTCGCTGTCGTTCATGAAGCCCTTGTCGAACACCTGGAAGAACATCTCGTGGACGTCCGGGTGCGCCTTCTCGACCTCATCGAGCAGCACCACCGAATAAGGCCGTCGCCGCACCGCCTCGGTGAGCACGCCGCCCTGGCCGTATCCGACATAGCCCGCCGGCGCGCCCTTGAGAGTCGAGACGGTGTGCGCCTCCTGGAACTCGCTCATGTTGATGGTGATGAGCGATTCATCACCGGAAAACAGCAGCTCGGCGAGGACGAGCGCAGTCTCGGTCTTGCCAACGCCCGAGGGGCCGCAGAGCATGAACACGCCGACCGGCTTGCTCGGATTGTCGAGCTTGGCGCGGCTGGTTTGGATGCGCTTGGCGATTGCATCCATCGCGTGATCCTGGCCGACGACGCGCTTCTTGAGCTGGTCGCCGAGGGTGAGCACGCTCTTGATCTCGTCCTTGACCATCCGGCCGACCGGGACTCCGGTCCAGTCGCCGACGACCGACGCGACCGCGTCGGCATCGACGACCCCGAACACCATCGGCGAATCCCCCTGGATCGAGGCCAGCCCCTGGATGGCAGTCTCCAGTCCGGCCTTGAGCGCGGCTTCTTCTTTCGCGCTACGGTCCTTCTTGCCGCGCGCTTCTGTCAGCGCGCGCCGGGCCGTGGTCAGCTTCTCGAGCGCCTCCTTTTCTTTCGCCCATTTGGCCTCGATCGAGTCACGCTCCTTGCGTGCGATGACGAGCTCGGTGTCGATCTTGTCGAGCCGGTCGTCGGCGCGATATTGCTCCTGCTCCTCCCGCTCGACGACCTCGCGCTCGATCTCGAGCAGCTCGACACGCCGCCTGCGGTCCTCGACCTGCGCCGGCGTCGAATGTTGCGACACGGCAACGCGCGCGCATGCGGTGTCGAGCAGGCTCACCGCCTTGTCGGGCAGCTGCCGCGCCGGCACGTAGCGCTGCGACAGCGTCACCGCGGCGGCAACCGCCTCCTCGAGCACGACGACGTGGTGATGCTCCTCCATCGTCGGTGCCACCGAGCGGATCATGGCGATCGCGCTGCCGGTGCCGGGCTCGTCGACATCCACGGTCTGGAACCGCCGTGTGAGCGCCGGGTCCTTCTCGAAATATTGGCGATATTCCGAATGAGTCGTCGCGGCGATGGTGCGCAGGCGCCCTCGCGCCAGCGCCGGTTTCAGCAGGTTGGCGGCATCCCCCGTCCCGGCCTGCCCGCCCGCGCCGATCAGGGTGTGGGCTTCGTCGATGAACAGGATGACCGGCTTCGGGCTCGATTCCACTTCGTCGATGACGCCGCGCAGGCGCTTTTCGAACTCGCCCTTCATGCTCGCGCCGGCCTGCATCAGGCCGATGTCGAGCGCGCGCAGCGTGACGCCCTGCAGCGATGGAGGCACTTCACCGTCGACGATGCGCTTGGCAAAGCCTTCGACGACGGCGGTCTTGCCGACCCCGGCCTCGCCCACGAGGATCGGGTTGTTTTGTCGGCGCCTCAGCAGGATGTCGACGAGCTGGCGGATCTCGTCGTCGCGACCGACGATGGTGTCGATCTCGCCCTTGCGCGCCTTTTCGGTGAGATCGACCGAATAGCGCTCGAGCGCCTTGCCTTCTCCCTGCGGGACCGCGCCCGGTTCCCCGGCGCTGTCGATCGCGGGCTCGGCGCCGAGCTGAGTCATCTCGGCGGAGGATGCGAGCAGCCCGTCGAACTCGCTCGCGAGCTTTTCGAGCTGGACCTTGCGGAACTCGGTGCTGATGTTGAACAAGGCGTTGCGCAGCGTCGGGGTCTTGAGCATGCCGTAGACCAGATGCGCCGTGCGCACGCGAGACGCGGAAAACTGCAGCGAAGCGTAGAGCCAGCCCTTTTCGATCGCTTCCTCAATCTGCGGCGAGAAGTCGGAGATCGCGGTCGCGCCGCGCGGCAACGCGTCGAGCGCCGCAACCACGTCGCGGGCGAGCTTCGAATCGTCCATCGCGAATGCGGTGCGGAGCGCCGCGAGGTCGTTGCGCGGGTCCTGCAGCAGGATGTGGATCCAGTGGACGAGCTCGACATAGGGATTGCCGCGCATCTTGCAGAAGCCGGTGGCGGTCTCGATCGCCTTGAGAGCCGTCGCGTCCAGGCGCCCAAACAGGGCGGATCGGCTGATTTCCGTCATTGGTCGACCCTTTCATTCATCCGGGTTCGTCTTCGGGGTGTGAGATGCGCATCGGCGCGCAATCCGCCTTTGCCGGTCGGCTGAAGCCACGAGGTCCATCCCAGGCGCGATCGGCCGTTGAGCTTCGCGGGCGGGACGAGCGCCTCGTCGATTTCGAGCATGATGTCCCATTCGAGATGGGAGGGCGCGAATGCATCGAGCGCTTCCGCGGCAATGCCGAACCGCTGCGCGCAGGGCAGCAGCTGCTCGAATTCGCCGAAATCGTCGATGCGGATGACGACCCGGAAGGCATCGGAAGCGATGCGCACCCGCTGGCCTGCGACGGCATCGCTGCCGAGTGTCGCGAACCGCCGCCCAAGGCGGCTCTGGTCCTGGACTTCGATGCGCCGCCAGCGCGGCTGGAATTCCTGCACGCGCGCCTCGACGCCGAGCAGGTGCGTCAGGGCGTCCTCGAGCGCCGCCGCGCTGCGCCGCCCTGCAAAGACGCCCGCATAATGCAGCCG
>NZ_WJSQ01000122.1 GCF_009720245.1 Sphingomonas segetis
CGTCCCGAAGGCGGCCAGCCGGCGCGCAATTTCCGCGGCCGCCGCAGGCGCTCGGGCGGCACCCGCGCCGCCTGATCGTCACATGAAAAGCGACCTGCGAAGTTCCCAAATCGAACATCAGACAAAATGCTGTCCTACAGGCCGCCATTTGTGATCTAGATTCGCGGATGCGTTCGCCGATTCTTTTCGAACCGTGCCGCAGTGGCGCTCGGTGAAGGTTTCCGACACATCCGACAACCCGCGCTTTGCGCCGTCCGTCACTGCGAACATTCGCGAACATTCGGCTCTCGACTCACGCGCGTGTGTGCGTGCGCGCGCCACGCGCGTGCGCGTGACTTCCCGCTGAAAATCCCTATATCCCGACTATGGCAACCACCTCCGAGAACAGCGGCAACAACAACAATTCCTACGGCGCCGACAGCATCAAGGTCCTCAAGGGCCTCGATGCCGTGCGCAAGCGGCCGGGAATGTACATCGGAGACACCGATGACGGTTCGGGCCTCCACCACATGGTGTTCGAGGTCAGCGACAATGCGATCGACGAGGCGCTCGCCGGCCATTGCGACCGCATCCTGATCACTCTCAACCCCGACGGGTCGGTCAGCGTCGACGACAACGGCCGCGGCATCCCGACCGGGATCCACGCCGGGGAGGGTGTCTCGGCGGCTGAGGTCATCATGACCCAGCTCCACGCCGGCGGGAAGTTCGAGAACACGTCGGACGACAATGCATACAAGGTCTCCGGCGGGCTCCACGGCGTCGGCGTGTCGGTGGTGAACGCGCTCAGCGAGTGGCTCGAGCTGACCGTCTGGCGCGATGGCGAGGAGCACTTCATGCGCTTCCGCCACGGCGAGGCCGAGGCGCCGCTCAAGGTTGTCGGCAAGACCGACAGGCGCGGCACCCGCGTCACCTTCCTGCCGAGCGCGGACACGTTCAAGATCACCGAGTTCGACTTCGAGCGGCTCGAGCACCGGTTCCGCGAGCTGGCCTTTCTCAACTCCGGCGTGCGCCTCGTCCTGATCGACGATCGGCACGATGAGCAGAAGCAGGTCGAGATGTATTACGAGGGCGGAATCGCCGCGTTCGTCAAATATCTCGACCGCGCCAAGACGGCGCTGATCCCGGAGCCGATCTCGGTCACCGGGCAGCGCGACGAAATCGGCATCGAGGTCGCGCTCGAGTGGAATGATTCCTACTACGAGAACGTCCTCACCTTCACCAACAACATCCCGCAGCGCGACGGCGGCACCCATCTCGCGGCGTTCCGCGGCGCGTTGACGCGTACGCTCAACAATTATGCAGAGCGCTCGGGCATCCTGAAGAAGGAGAAGGTCGCCCTGACCGGCGACGACATGCGCGAAGGCCTGACGGCGATCGTCTCGGTCAAGCTGCCCGACCCCAAGTTCAGCTCGCAGACCAAGGACAAATTGGTCAGCTCCGAAGTGCGGCAGCCGCTGGAAAGCCTGATCGCCGACAAGCTCAGCGAATGGCTCGAGGAAAATCCCGCGCACGCCAAGACGATCGTCCAGAAGATCATCGACGCCGCCGCCGCGCGCGAAGCGGCGCGCAAGGCGCGCGACCTGACCCGGCGCAAGGGGGTCATGGACATCGCCTCGCTTCCGGGCAAGCTGGCCGACTGCCAGGAACGCGATCCCGCCCTCAGCGAGCTGTTCCTGGTCGAGGGCGACAGCGCCGGCGGCTCGGCCAAGCAGGGCCGCAACCGCCACAACCAGGCGATCCTTCCGCTCCGCGGCAAGTTGCTCAACGTCGAGCGCGCGCGCTTCGACCGGATGCTTTCCTCGCGCGAAATCGGGACGATGATCCAGGCGCTCGGCGCCGGAATCCGCGAGGACTGGGACATCGCCAAGCTGCGCTATCACAAGATCGTCATCATGACCGACGCCGACGTCGACGGCGCCCACATCCGCACGCTTCTGCTGACTTTCTTCTACCGGCAGATGCCCGAGCTGATCGAGAACGGCCACCTTTTCATCGCCCAGCCGCCGCTGTACAAGGTCGCCCGCGGCCGCTCGGAAGTCTATCTCAAGGACGACGCCGCGCTCGACGATTATCTCGAGGAAGCGGGGCTCGAGGGACTGATCCTCGACACGCCGGACGGGCAGCGCTCGGGCAAGGACCTCAAGACCCTGGTCGACCACGCGCGCCGCATGCGCACACTGATGCGCTACGCGCCGCGCAAATATGATCCGGCAATCATCGAGGCGCTCGCGATCGACGGTGCGCTGAGGCCGAATCTCGACCGCGATGGGAAGTCGAAGGCGATCGCCAAGGTTGCCGAATGGCTCAACGCCGGGGACACCGAGGCCAACTGGACCGGCGAAGTGGCGCAGGAAGGCGGTTATCTGCTGAAGCGCCTGTGGCGCGGCGTGACCGACGCCTATCTGATCGAGCCGACCTTCCTCGTCTCGGCGGAAGCGCGCAAGCTCGACATGCTGGCCGGCGAGCAGGCTGCCGCATATGCCAGGCCATTGACGCTGCGCACCCTCAAGAAGGGCGCCGCCGAGCAGGAGCCGACGCTCGGCACCGGCGAGGGCGAGGATGCCGCCGAAGAGGTCGCCGCCGACACAAAGGGGAAGCCGGTCGCGATCACGCGGCCCTCGGAGCTGCTCGATGCGGTACTCGCCGCCGGCCGCAAGGGCCTGTCGATCCAGCGCTACAAGGGGCTCGGCGAAATGAACGCCGAGCAGCTGTGGGAGACCACGCTCGACCCCGCCAACCGCTCGCTTCTGCGGGTCGAAGTGGCCCAGGCCGACGTCGCCGACGAAATCTTCACCCGCCTGATGGGCGACGTCGTCGAACCCCGCCGCGAGTTCATCCAGGACAACGCGCTCAGCGTCGCCAATCTGGACGTCTAGGAACCATTCAGCAGCAACATCTATTGGCGAGGGCATGAGCAGCGGGCCCTGCATCACGCTGGCGAGCTACAACATGCACAAGGCGGTCGGGCTCGACGGCCGGCGCGACCCGCAGCGGGTGCTTCGCGTGCTCCAGGAGATCGACGCCGATATCGTCGCGCTGCAGGAAGCGGACAAAAGGACCGGCGGGCGCGGCTCGACGATGCCGCACGAGCTGATCGACAGCCACGGCCTGTACCAGCCGGTTGTCTTCGGCGTCCGCCACAAGCGCATCCTCGAAAAGGCGCGCAGGCACACCGACCGGCTCCTGAAGGTCGATACGCGCAACATCGGCTGGCACGGCAACGCGATTCTGGTGAAGAGGCACGTCGGCATTCTTGCCTGCAGCGTGGTCGAGCTGCCGACGCTCGAGCCGCGAGGCGCGGTGATGGCCGAGTTGCTGATCGAGGACCGGCCGCTCAGGGTCATCGGGATGCACCTCGACCTTTCGGGGCTTTGGCGGCGGCGCCAGATGCGCGCCATCCTCGAAGCGATCGCGCGCCGGCCGCAGAAGATGCCGACGGTGCTGATGGGCGACACCAACGAATGGCGCACCGCTGCCGGATGCCTTCAGGAGCTTGCGCCGCAGTTTCACATCGCCCCGACCGGCGCGAGCTTCCACGCCCGGCACCCGGTGGCCCAGCTCGATCGGATCATCGTCGACAAGGCGCTCAACGTCGAGGCCGCGGGCGTCCACATGAGCCCGGCCGCGCGCCGGGCGTCGGATCACCTCCCGATCTGGGCGCGGGTCAGCGCCTAACCCGTGATCTTGCGCAGGCGCCGCCGCTGGATCGAGGAGCCGATCCCCATTGACTCGCGATATTTGACGACGGTGCGGCGCGCGACGTCGAAGCCCTTCTGCTTGAGCAAGCCTGCCATCGCATCGTCGCTAAGGATTTCGGTTTCGGCGTCGATCAGTTGCTTGATTGCAGCCTTCACCGCTTCGGCCGCCGCGCCGTCGCCTTCGGCCGACTGGACCCCCGAACCGAAGAAATATTTGAGCTCGTAGAGGCCGCGGTCGCACAGCAGATATTTGTTCGATGTAACCCGGCTGACGGTGGATTCGTGCATTCCGATCGCCTCGGCGACTTCGCGCAGGGTCATCGGCTTCATCGCCGAAACCCCGCGCTCGAAAAAGCCTTGCTGGCGCTTCACGATTTCGGACACCACCTTGACGATCGTCCGCGCGCGCTGGTCGAGCGCCTTGACCAGCCAGTTGGCGCTTTGCAGGCATTCGCTCAGCCACGCGCGCGACCTCTTGTCCTGCGGCCCGGATTTGAGCTCCTGATAATAGCGGCGGTTGACCAGCAGCCGCGGAAGCGTCGCTTGGTTGAGCTCGACCGCGAACCCGCCGCGGGTGCGGCGCACGAAGACGTCGGGCGTGACTTCTACTGCCGCGGATCCCGAGAAGCGGCAGCCAGGCTTCGGGTCGTAGGCCCTGAGCTCGCGGATCATGTCGGCGAGATCCTCGTCGTCGACTCCGCAGATGCGCTTGAGGTCGGCGGTCCGGCCTTTCGACAACAGTTCGAGGTTGTCGATCAGCCGCGCCATCGCCGGATCGTAGCGGTCCGCCGCCTTCGCCTGAAGCGTCAGGCATTCGGCGAGCGACCGCGCGCCTACTCCGGGTGGATCGAGTCCCTGCACCACGTCGAGTGCTCCCCTGATGAGCGGCAGCGGCGCGCCCGTCAGCTCGGCGATCTGCTCCAGCGGGACGGTCAGATAACCCGTCTCGTCCAGCGTCTCGGCGATGATCCGTGCGAGATCGCCAAGGTTTCCTGACACGCCGTGGAGCTGGTCGATCAGATGCTCGGAAAGCGAGGCCGCCGCGTACTGGACGCGTTCGAAGTCGAATGCTTCCTCACCGCCGCCTGACGTGACGACGTCGGCGTAGCTGTCGGTCTCGAGCGCTTCGGATTGCCAGTCGACGTCGAGCGGGCGGTCGTCGTCCGCTTGCCCGCTGATCAGGTCGTCCGCGCCCGGATCGTCGGGCGCTTCATTGCTGTCGAACTCCTCGCCCTGGAAATCGCCGGCGGGCTGCTCGTCCGGCTCGCCGGATTGCGACTCGAGCAGCGGGTTCTTCGCGATCTCCTCGGCGATGTAGCTGTCGAGTTCGAGGTTGCTGAGCTGCAGCAGCTTGATCGCCTGTGCGAGCTGGGGCGTGAGCAGCAGCTGCTGCGACTGGCGGATGCTGAGGGAGGGGCCAAGGCCCATTGTGCTAGCCCGCTACAGCGCGAAGCTCTCGCCGAGGTACAGGCGCCGGACCTCCTGGTCGGCGACCAGCGCTTCGGGAGTGCCCGCGAACAGGACCTGGCCGTCGTAGATGATGCAGGCGCGGTCGACGATATCGAGCGTCTCTCGGACATTGTGGTCGGTGATGAGCACGCCGATGTCGCGGCTCTTGAGCTCGCGCACCAGCTCGCGGATGTCGGCAATGGAGATCGGGTCGATTCCGGCGAACGGCTCGTCCAGGAGCATGATGGTCGGTTTGGCAGCGAGCGCTCGGGCGATTTCGCACCGCCGCCGCTCACCGCCCGACAAGGCCATCGCAGGCGAATCGCGAAGCGCTGTCAGCCCGAATTCGCCGAGCAGCTGCTCAAGCCGCGCGTGGCGTGCGTCCCGGTTCGCCTCCGTAACCTCGAGCACCGCCATGATATTCTCCTCGACCGTCATGCCGCGGAAGATCGAGGTCTCCTGCGGCAGATAGCCGAGGCCGAGGATGGCGCGCCGGTACATCGGCAGGCCGGTGATGTCCTGGCCGTCGAGGAAAATTCGCCCGCTGTCCGGCTTCACCAGCCCCATCACGGAGTAAAAGCAGGTCGTTTTGCCGGCGCCGTTCGGTCCGAGCAGCCCGACGACCTCGCCGCGATGCACGTCGAGCGAAACGTCGTGGAGCACGGCGCGCCGGTCATAGGACTTGGCTATCGACCGGACTTCGAGACCGCCGCTGACCTGTTGCGCCTCCTCCTCGGAGGGCGGTGCGAGGGTGACGGCTTCGTTCACCGCGGCGTGCCTATTGTTGCTGGCGCTGCGGGACAGTGAAATGGCCCTTCACGCGACCGCCGCTCGAATTCACGCCGGGCGGGCCGCCGTCGATGACGGCGCGGCCGGTGTCGAGGTCGATGACCAGCCGTGCGCCGCTGACCTGGTTGTTCTGGCGGGTCAGCTGGACGTTGCCGATGAGGGTGATGAGCTTGCGCTCGAGGTCGTAGACCCCGAAATCGCCACGCGCGGTTTCCGAGGGGCTGCGCACGACCACGCCGCCGGCCGCATCCAACCGTTTGATCTGGACACCGCCGACGCCCGCACCGCCGGAATAGGCAACCGTCAGCCGCGGCGTGTCGAGCGTGAGCTCGGCCTGGGTGACATGGACGTTGCCCGTGAACATGGCCCGGTCGGCGCGGTCCTGGACCTCGATCCGGTCGGCGGACACGTCGACCGGCGCGTCGCTGTTGTGGCCTTTCAGCGCGGAAACCGGCTGCTCCTGCTTGATCTGCGCCGCAGCGGCGGTGGCCGCCAACGCGGCTGTAGCAAGGATGATGCCAAAGCGCATGTGCATCATCTGACGGCCCCCTGCACGATTTTCAAGCGAGCACCGTGATCGAGCACGACCGTCCGGTCGCCAAGGTCGGCGTGCAGCCGGCCCGCCTGGAACTGACCGAGCCGCATGGCGCCCGCGACGGGGCCGTCGCTCGTCAGCTCGCGCTGCTTGAGATCGACCGTGACGTCGCGCGTCGCCAGTCTGTATCCCCCCGCGCCCGCGACCTTGACCGGTCCGTCGATCATGATCTTCTGCGTATCGACGTTGTACCGCCCCTGGTTCGCGGCGATCAGCAGCGGCCCCTGCGCGAGCGCCAGCCGGGCGAACATGCCGCGGATGTCCACCACCGGCACCTCTGAGCTGGGCTGGATCGCACGGTTGGCGACGATGGTGAATTGCTGCCCCTTGTTGTCGGTGCCGACATAGCGCGCCTGCTCGACTCGCATCCGCTCGGGCGCGTTCTCGACCTTCTTCTTGTCGAGGATGAAGCTGACGTCGCTCTTCTTGCCGAGCGGGGCCAGCGCGAGCACGGCGATCAGCACACCGACGCCGGCGGGCAGGATCACCTTGGTCCACTTGACGAGCCGGTCGTGCGCGCTTCCAGGCTCCGCCCAGCGCTGCTTTCCCGCGCGCTGACTTTGCGCGATCTCAGCCATCGTGCGCAAAGATGTCCTGCTCCGGCCAGCCGGCAATATCGAGCAGCGCGCGCGCCGGAAGGAAATCGAAGCAGGCCTGCGCAAGCGCGGTCCGGCCCTCGCGCTCGAGCCGTTCGTCGAGCTTGTCCTTGAGGGCATGGAGATAGCGGACGTCGCTCGCAGCATATTCGCGCTGCGCCTCGCTGAGCTCGGCGGCGCCCCAATCGCTGGTCTGCTGCTGTTTCGAGATCTCGAGGCAGAGAAGCTCTTTGACGAGATCCTTGAGCCCGTGGCGGTCGGTGTAGGTGCGGACGAGGCGCGATGCCGTCCGGGTACAATAAAGCGGGGCGGCCATGATCCCGAGGTAATATTGCATGATGCCGACGTCGAAGCGCGCGAAATGGTAGAGCTTGAGCCGATTCGGGTCCGCGAGCAGCCGCTTCAGGTTCGGCGCCGAAAAGTTGCTTCCCTGTCCGAACCTGACGAGATGCTCGTCGCCCTTGCCGTCCGACAATTGCACCAGGCACAGCCGGTCGCGGCCGGGGTGGAGGCCCATCGCCTCGGTATCGACCGCGATCGGCCCGTCGGCGAACCCGACGTCAGCGGGCAGGTCTTCCTCGTGCAGATGAACGGCCATTCGAGTTCCTCGGGTGAAGCGTGTCAGGGCGCTTTAGTCTCCCTCGCGCCCGCCTTGCCAGCCCCGTGAAATTTCGCAGCAATTTGAGTCACTAGAGCCGCCCTGAATTTTGCTGTAATGATGTGAACGGTGCGTGAGTGGATTGCGCGCCATGACCGGTTGCGCCTTTTTGCCCGAGCGCGTTGGTTTCAGGGGTCAACGGGCAGATTGAGTTCGGACGGATATGGGTTTCGATAAAGGGCGCAAAGGAGAACGCGGAGGGCGCGGCCGCGACAAGCGCGAAAGTTTCGGCGCAGACAATTTCCAGGAGTTTGGCGGTTTTCAGGAGCGCGGCGGCTTCGGCGGCGGCGGCGGTAGTGGCGGCGGCGGTCGTGGCGGCTACGGCGATCCCGACCGGATGCTGACGAAATTCTTTCAGTCGGCTTACGACGCAGCGGCCGAGCTGGCGCACTGGGACCGCGCAGCGCTGGAGCGGGAGCCAGTGGCGCC
>NZ_WJSQ01000123.1 GCF_009720245.1 Sphingomonas segetis
GCCGGCGCCAGCGACCCTGGCGGCGGGGATGGGCGAGGGCGCAGGGATCCGCGGCTGCGGGGCCACGACGGGTGTTGGCTCCGCCTGTTTCGCGGGCGCTCCGGCTTCGTCCCTCTGCTGCGGCCGGCGGCGCTGCGGCGGCGGCGGCGGCGGAACCGGCGGGGGAGGGGGCGCCCGCAGGTCGAAGGTCTTGAGCTGCTCGACGGCCCTGCTGACGATCTCGACATTGAGGCCGGAGAGAATGACGAAGGCCAGCGCCGCGTGCACCGCGACGACGGCGGCGATCGCTTTGGCCTGGTCCGGTCGGTCAGCGGTTCCGCGGTAGCTCGACACGCCTTTCCTCTCGCCGACTAACGCGTGTCAGCGCCGAAGTTTGCCTTGGGCTTTATTCGTGCGCCGCATTCGGGTCGGCCATGAAATCGGCGTTCTTGCGTTCCGGTCCGATCGCGGTCCACACCGCGATGGCGACAGCCATGGCGCCGCCGAAGATGGCGAGCGCGAGGCCGTAATTGTTGCCGTGGCTCTCGGCGATTCGTGCCTGGAACACGGCGTTGCGCGACATGATGAGGTTGCCGAGCTGGTAGGCGAATCCGGGGAACAGCGCGCGCGCGCCGGGCGGCGCGAGCTCGTTGAGGTGGACCGGGACGATTCCCCACGCGCCCTGGACGGCGACCTGCATCAGGAAGGCGCCGATCCCGAGCAGCAGCGGCGTCGTCGAGAAAGCCCACAGCGGCAGGATCGGCAGCGCGAGCAGGCTGGCAATGACGATTGTCCGCCTGCGGCCGATCCGCTCCGACCAGATGCCGAAGCCGATGCCGCCGACGATAGCGCCGACGTTCATGATCGCGGTGAGGATACCGGTCGTGTGGGTGTCGAAATGGTGCTGCTGCTGAAGGAAGGTCGGGTAGAGGTCCTGGGTGCCGTGGCTGAACGCGTTGAACGCGGCCATGAGCACGATCATGTAGAGCGCAATCTTCCAGTGGCGCAGAAGCTCGGCGACGGGCCGCGCGCGCGCCTTGCCGCGCCGTTGCTCGAAGACCGGGCTTTCCTTCACGTGGATCCGGATGAGGAGGACGAGAAGCGCCGGGGCGACGCCGACCATGAACATGCCGCGCCAGCCGATCGTGTCGAACAGCAGATAATAGACGAGGCTGGCGACGAAATAGCCCGACGGGTAGCCGCTCTGCAGGAGCCCCGAAACAGGGCCGCGCAGCTTCGCCGGGATGGTCTCCATCACCAGGCTCGCGCCAAGACCCCATTCGCCGCCCATGGCGATTCCGAACAGGAACCGGAGCACGAGCAGGCTGGTCAACGACGGCGCGAAGCCCGAGGCGAACTCGAACAGCGAGAAGAGGATGATATCGGCCATCAGCACCGGCCGGCGGCCGAAATGCTCGCCGAGCCAGCCGAAGCAGAAAGCGCCGATCGGCCGCGCCGCGAGCGTCCAGAAGATCGCGACCGCCACCGCCTCGATGTCGGTCCCGAACTCGGCCGCGATGGCCTTGAGCATGAAGACCATCAGGAAGAAGTCGAATGCGTCGAGAGTCCAGCCGAGATAGCTCGCCCAGATCGCGCTGCGCTGCGACGGATCGAGCGCCTTGAGGTCGGCGATGAGGCTCATGTGGCGGTGTCCCCCCTCTAAGGGACATTTACTGAACTCGTGCCTGCCTGCCCGCAAGCGTCGACTCCAGCCAACAAGAAAGGCTCACCCGAGGTGTCGCCCGGGTGAGCCCGTCAGTATTCTCGAGTCTGACTGACCGGCCACAGGGGAAAAGGCCGGCGTACCCTTTAGATCGGGCTGGCGTGGCCACATTCAAGAGGATTGTATTGCCGATAAACGATAAGTATAATATCGTTTCTCGATATCAAGAGACGTTTGGAGTGAAACCCGATGACGAAGCCCGGATCCACCGCACCACCAGTTGCCTATGTGAGCTTGCGAATCCTGATCGTCGTCAACTGGCTGTACGGCGCCGCAATCCTCGGACTCGTCATCTTCGCGAACTCGTATCCTGCCTGGTTCATGAAGGCGATCGACGTTCCCCCGGGGATGGACCCGAAGCCTGTCATGATCGCCCTCACGGCGATCGCCAGCCTGGGGTTGCTTGCAGTTCCGCTCAACCACCTGATCCTGACGCGCCTTCTCCGGATGGTCGAGACGGTCCGGCGCGGCGACCCGTTCGTCGCAGCCAATGCGTACCGCCTGCAGGCGATTGCCTGGGCGCTCCTGGCGCTGCAGGTTCTGAGCATTGTCATTGGCTCGATCGGCAAGGCGATCTCGTCGCGCGGATTTCCGATCCATCTCGATGCGGGCTTTTCAGCCAGCGGCTGGCTCGCGGTGATCCTGATGTTCGTCCTCGCGCGTGTGTTCGCCGAGGGGACGCTGATGCGCGAAGACCTCGAAGGCACCATCTGATGGCGATCGTCGTCCGGCTCGACGATCTGCTGCACGACCGGCGGATGACGCTGACCGAGCTCGCCGAGCGGATCGACATCACACTCGCCAATCTTTCAATCCTCAAGACCGGCAAGGCGCGCGCGATCCGCTTCTCGACGCTCGAGGCGATTTGCGAGGTGCTCGGTTGCCAGCCGGGCGATTTGCTCGAGTTCAAGCCCTAGACAAGGGAGGCGACGATCAGCGAGACGTTGTCCGGCGCACCGCGTGCGAGGACGGTCTCGGTGAGTCGGTCCACAGCTTCGCCTGGCGAAGAGCGTTCCAGCTCTGCTGCAATCTCGTCGTCCGGGACGACGCGGGTCAGCCCGTCGCTCGCGAGCAGGAACCGGTCGCCGGGCATGGCCTCGCCGGCAACGACATCGACGTCGGCATGCTCAGCAACTCCGACGGCGCGGGTGATGAGGTTGGCGTTCGCGTGGCTTTCGGCGTCCTCCGGCTTGAGCATTCCGGCGTCGACGAGGTTCTGGACGAGGCTATGGTCGTGGCTGATGCGCGCAAGCTCGCCGCCGCGGAAGAGATAGGCGCGGCTGTCGCCCATCCAGAAGCAGCGATAGGCGCCGTTCGCGATCGCGAGGCCGACCACGGTGGTGCCGATCGTTTGCTGGCGGTCGCTGGCGCGCGCGAGATCGATCAGCTCGCGGTTGACGCGCTGGATTGCCGCGACCGCCTCGCTGGCGAGCTCATCGAGATCGTCGCAGGGCGGCAGGTTGCGAAGCGCATCGGTGACCATCGCGCTCGCGATCTCGCCGGCCTCGTGACCGCCCATGCCGTCGGCGACGACCCAAAGCCCGCGCTCCGGGTCGGCGAACACGCTGTCCTCGTTGATTTTCCGCTTCAGTCCAACGTCGGTGCGGCTTGCGCACTCAAAACCCATTCGCGCCCCCCGGCATCTGTCCGGCGACTGACTAGCATTTGCCGAAGCTTCATGCGATTTACTTTTCGATAACGCGAACGAGGGGGCACTCGCGGCGATGACCAAGGCGTATAGTAACAAAGCTCTGCCGATGGGCACGGTGCTGCGCGAGTGGCGCATCGAGGAAGTGCTCGGCGTCGGCGGCTTCGGAATCGTCTACAAGGCGCGCGGCGTCTATTTCAACGAGCTCGTGGCCATCAAGGAGTATTTCCCAAGCTCGATCAGCGAACGCGATTCCGAGGACACGGTCGTGCCGATCGATTCGGACGCGGAGGAAGTGCACGCGCTCGGACTCAAGAAGTTCGTCGAAGAGGCCAAGCTGCTGTGGAACCTGTCCACGCCGAGCCGTCATCCCAACATCGTCAGCGTCCGCAGCCTCTTTGAAATCCACGGCACCGCCTACATGGTCATGGATTTCGAAGATGGCATGTCGCTCTCGAGGATGCTCAAGCAGGGCCGCCGCTTCAACGAGCGAAGCCTGTGGAACATCCTCCAGCCGATCGCGGAAGGGCTCGAGCGGGCGCACCGGGTCGGCGTGCTCCACCGCGACATCAAGCCGCCGAACATCCTCATCAATGAGGACAACCGTCCTGTCCTGATCGACTTCGGCTCGGCGCGGTTCGAGGCTGCCGAAGCGACCAGCACCAAGGTGACGTTCCACACGCCCCCTTACGCCGCGATCGAGCAATATGTGAAAACCTACCCGCAGGGGCCGTGGACCGACATCTACGCGCTCGGCGTGGTGATGTACGAATGCGTCACTGGCGAAAAGCCGCCCGAGGTGCTCGAACGGCTACACGCGGGCCTGGGCACGCCGCTCGCCGCGGGGAAATGGCCCGGCTACGGCAAGCGCTTCCTTGCTGCGATCGACACGGCGATGACGGTCAAGCCCGACGAGCGGCCGCAGACGCTGAGCGCGTGGCTTGCCATGTTCGGCAAGCCGGCCGAGGCGACCGACGACGCCGATGACGAGGCGACGCGTTTCTTCGCCTCGCAAGTCGAGGCCGAGGAGATCATGCCGGTCCCGCCGACCCCTGACGTCGATCCCAAGGCGCCGGTGCAGACCGGCGTCCCCGCCGACCCGAAGGAAGCAAAGTTCAAGCGGGTGGGCGAGGAAACCGGGGCCTCGAAGAAGCGGTCGTCGGACAAGAAGGACGCCGAGCCGGCGGCGAAGGAGCCCGAGGCGTCCGAGCCCGCGGACAAGAAGGCCAAGGCGGCAGCCGTGGTCCCGATTGCCGACAAGGCGGCGGTGAAGGGCGGCGAACCGGCAACCGCGAAAAAGAAGCTGAACCCGGTTATGCTCGGCGCGGTCGCGGCCGGGCTGGTCGCGGTCATCGGAGTCGGCGCCTTCACGATGCGCGGCGGCGGCTCGCCCAACGAATTCACGAATGCCGAATCGATTCCGAACGGGGTTGGGGACGTCGCGCCGGCGCTGGGCGCGCCGACCGACGCCCAAGCCGCGACGGATGAAGCGGCGCTGGCGAACGAAGCGCAAAATTCGGCGGCCCCCGAGGCCGCAGAGCAGGAGGATTCAGCGCAGGCACTCCAGGCCGAGAGGGCCAAGGCCGCCGCCGCGCAGGCGCAACTCACGGCGATGAAGAAGGCCGCGGCCAAAGCGGCGGCGAAGGCCGGCCCAGCCGCGCCCTCGGCAGCCACGGCCAGGAACGGCAAGACCGTCGCTGCGGCCGAAATCACCGCCACGCCCGACGCGGGCGTGTCGTCGTCGACCCTGTCCCAGTTCAATGCCACGGTCGACGATGCGCGGGCGATGGCGAAGCGCGTGATGCGCTCGGGATCCGGGCAGAACGTCCAGCTCGCGAGGAATTACGATTCCTATCTGAAGACCCTCAAGGCGTCGATGCGCGGGATCGAGACTGAAAAGGAAGCGCAGAAGCTGCTCAAGCAGGCGAACCAGACGCGCGCCTATATCGTCTTCCTTCAGAAGCAGCCGTCACAATAAAGAAGCAACGTCAGGAAGAAGCGGCGATCCCGGCGGGCTGAAACCAGGTGCGCTCGCGCGCCGCCGCTTCGGCCTTGGTGAGAATCGCGTGGCGCAGCGCCACTTTGCCTATGCGGAGCACTGAACCAACCGGAAGGATGGTCGCGCGGTCGATCCGCACGTCATCGATATAGGTGCCGTTGGTCGAGTTGAGGTCAGTGACCAGCAGCTCGTCGTTGGCAAGGCCGACGATGCAATGTTCGCGCGAGATGCTGCGGTGCGCGAGCACGATGTCGGCCGGGGCGGCTCGGCCGATCTTCACGCCCGACGCTTCGACGACGATCAGTTCTTCAGGCAGCTCGGCATCCTCGATCTCGAGGCAGTGGATTTCGCTCGCCGCCGGATGAGGCTCGGGAGCGACGTTTCGCGGATGCGGGACGACGGCCGGTTCGCGCCGGAAGCGCTCGGCCGAGATCACCTCGTTGCTGCCCGGCCGAAGCGGATGGCGCCCCACGGGCTGAGGCGCCGATGCATTATGCTGTGGCACTGCGGCGCGAGGTTCCGCGGGTTTGTGTGCGACGTCGGCGCCGCTCGCGTGGCCGTCCTCGTCCTCGGCATGGACGAGCCGGCCCAGGTCCTCGACGAAGGTCCGCCAGCGCACGTCGGACCGGTCGCCCTGCCAGTCCGCGAGCTCGGCCGTGTGGGTCAGTTCGAACACGATCGGGCGATCGCACGCCTCGATGATCGCCGGGACGAGCTTGTTGCGCCTGTCGGCGAGCGTCGCCTCGGCGCGAACCCAGCGGGAGGCGACCGAACGCGGCGACCACAGCACGATCACCGCTTTCGCGGCCCTCAGATTCTGTTCGATCACCTCATCGAAGGTCTGGCCCGAGTGGAGCGACGCATCCCACCAGACCCTGAAACCTTCCTCGGCCAGGCAATCGGCGAAAATGCGCGCAGTCTGCCGATCCTGACGGGCATAGGACAAAAATATGTCAGTTCCGGACACGCGAGCCCCCACGCTGATCGTCGCCATTCGTTCGCAACAGGCTGTTGAGCGCAGACTCGGCCGCCTGCGACTCACACGCGCATTTGAACCTTAATTTCGGTTAACCAGAGCCGAAAGTCGAGGACGAACTGAAGAGTGTCGCGGTTTGGGACGGAAATCGAACGGCTTAGACCGGCTCCGACTGCTGCTTCGCCAGCCACTGCTCGAGCCATTTGATGGTATAGTCGCCGGCGAGGAACTCCTCGTCGCGGACCAGCTTCTGGTGCAGCGGGATGGTCGTCTTCATCCCCTCGACGACGAATTCCTCGAGCGCGCGGCGCAAGCGGCGGATGCAGCTCGCGCGGTTTGACCCGTAGACGATCAGTTTTCCGATCATGCTGTCGTAATAGGGGGGCACGCGATAGCCGGTGTAGAGGCCGCTATCGACGCGGACGTGCATTCCACCGGGCGCGACGTAATTCTTCACGAGCCCGGGCGAGGGGGCGAAGGTCTCCGGGTCCTCGGCGTTGATGCGGCACTCGATCGCATGGCCGTGGAGGTGCACCTGCTCCTGCGTGCAGGACAGGCCCTCGCCCGACGCGACGCGGATCTGCTCGCGCACGAGGTCGATGCCGCTGATCATTTCGGTCACCGGATGCTCGACCTGGAGCCGCGTGTTCATTTCGATGAAATAGAATTCCCCGTCCTCGAACAGGAACTCGATCGTGCCCGCGCCGCGATAGCCCATTTCGGCCATCGCGGTGGCGACCAAAGTGCCCATGCGGTGCCGCTGCTTGGGCGTGATCGCGGGGGAGGGCGCTTCCTCGAGCACTTTCTGATGGCGGCGCTGAAGCGAGCAGTCGCGTTCGCCGAGGTGGATCGCGTGGCCGTTGCCGTCGCCGAACACCTGGAATTCGATGTGGCGCGGATTGCCGAGATATTTCTCCATGTAGACGGTGTCGTCGCCGAACGCGGAGCGCGCCTCCGACGCCGCCTGGCTCATCAGGCTCTCGAGCTGGTCCTCCTCGGGGACCACCTTCATTCCGCGCCCGCCGCCGCCCGACGCCGCCTTGATCAGTACCGGATAGCCGATTTGGGCGGCCATTTCCTTGGCCTGCTCGACGCTGACCAGCGGGCCGTCGGAACCGGGAACCAGCGGCAGCCCGAGCCCGGCGGCGGTGCGCTTGGCCTCGATCTTGTCGCCCATCGTCCGGATATGCTCGGGCTTGGGGCCGACCCAGACGATATTGTGGCTTTCGACGATCTCGGCGAACTGCGCGTTCTCCGACAGGAAGCCGTAGCCGGGATGGATCGCGTCGGCGTCGACGATCTCCGCCGCCGAGATGATGTTGGGAATGTTGAGATAGGAGTCGGTCGCCGGCGGGGGACCGATGCACACCGTCTCGTCGGCCAGGCGGACGTGCATCGCGTCGGCATCCGCGGTCGAATGGACGGCGACGGTCCTGATGCCCATTTCGTGGCAGGCGCGGTGGATCCGGAGCGCGATCTCGCCGCGATTGGCGATCAGCAGCTTTTCGATTTTCGCCATCGGGCGACCTTAGCCGATGACGACGAGCGGCTGGTCGAACTCGACCGGCTGCGCGTCGGCGACCATGATCTTCTTGACGATTCCGCCCTCGGGCGCGGTGATCGGGTTCATCACCTTCATCGCCTCGACGATCAACAGCGTGTCTCCGGCCTTGACCGCGTTACCGACCTCGATGAACGGCTTTGAGCCCGGCTCGGCCGAGAGATAGGCGGTTCCGACCATCGGCGACTTGACGGCGGTGCCCGCGACTTCGTCTTCCTGCGCGCCGACGTCTTGGCGAGCGTGCATCGGCGGTGCGCTGAGCGCCGGTGCGCCGGCGAGAGCGGGCGCCGCAGCTGCGCTGATGACGGCGGCGGG
>NZ_WJSQ01000124.1 GCF_009720245.1 Sphingomonas segetis
CCGCGCCGAGGCGCTTGGCGACAAGCGGCTGGTGCACAATTACGGCCACGGCGGCGGCGGCATTACCTTGAGCTGGGGCAGCGCGAAGCTCGCGGCCGATCTGGGCCTCCCGGGCCACAGCGGCGCGGTCGCGGTGCTCGGCTCGGGCGTGATGGGCCTGTCGACCGCGAGGCTGGTGCAGGACGCCGGCTTTCCGGTGACCATCTACACTGCCGCGCTTCCCCCCGACACGACCTCGAACATCGCCGGCGGGCAGTTCCACCCCTATGCGGTGTTCGACGACGAAGCCGTCACGCCGGCGTTCAAGGCGCAGTTCACCCGCGCGCTCGACTATAGCTGGCGGCGCTTCCAGATCATGGTCGGCGAGGACTCCGGCGTCCGCTGGCTTCCGACCTTTGTCGAGCGGCGCAGTCCCGAGGCGCAGCTGCTCGAGAGCTTCCCGCCGGTGAACCGCCAGCTCAGGCCTGCCGAGCACCCCTTCCCGTTCGAGAACGTGCTTCGCTACGACACGATGTACGTCGAGACCGGCCGCTACCTCCGCCAGATGACCCGCGACGTACGCATCGCCGGCGGCAGGATCGAGGTTCGCAAGTTCGCGACTCCGGCCGACTTCGCCGCGCTTCCGGAAAGCCTGATTTTCAACTGCACCGGCCTCGGCAGCCGCGAGTTGTTCGGCGACCAGGAGCTCCAGCCCGCGCGGGGCCAGCTCGCGATCCTCGAGCCGCAGCCGGAGGTGAACTACGCCTTCACCGGCTCGCCGGGCTACATGTTTCCGCGGCCCGACGGAATCCTGCTCGGCGGCACGTTCGAGCTCGACGAGTGGGACCCGACACCCGAGCCGGCGATGATCCAGCGCATCATCGCCTCGCACCGGCGCTTCTTCTCCCGCTTCCGCTGCGCCGCTTGAAGTGGCTGCGGGCGGCCCCGACATTGCTGGCGACATGAACTATCAAGCCAGCATTCCCCAGAGCGGCGGGGAGCAAGCCGAAGTGCTGAAGGACAGGCTGACGCCCAAAGCGATCGTCGCCGCATTGAACGAGCATATTGTCGGCCAGAATGATGCCAAGAAAGCGGTCGCCGTGGCGCTGCGCAACCGCTGGCGGCGCCAGCAGCTCGCGCCCGAGCTGCGCGAAGAGGTCACGCCCAAGAATATCCTGATGATCGGGCCGACCGGCTGCGGCAAGACCGAGATCAGCCGGCGGCTAGCGAAGCTCGCCGACGCTCCGTTCGTCAAGGTCGAGGCGACCAAATTCACCGAGGTCGGCTATGTCGGCCGCGACGTCGAGCAGATCGCCCGCGACCTGGTCGAGGAAGCCGTCCGGCTCGAGCGCGACCGCCGCCGCAGCAAGGTGAAAGCCGCCGCCGAGGAAGCCGCGATGGAGCGGCTGCTCGACGCCCTCACCGGCAAGGGCTCGAGCGAGGCGACGCGGCAGAGCTTCCGTCAGCGCTTCGCCGACAAGAGCCTCGACAAGGCCGAGGTCGAGATCGAGGTCGATGATGCGCCGGGCATGCCGTTCGACATTCCCGGCATGGGCGCGCAGGTGATCGACTTGAAGTCGATCATGGGCAAGATGAGCGGCCAGCAGCCGCGCAAGCGGCGCAAGCTCAAGGTGCCCGACGCATTCGCGCGCCTCACTGAAGAGGAAGCCGACAAGCGTGTAGACCCTGACGACATCAACCGCGTCGCGCTCGCAGATGCCCAGGCCAACGGCATCGTCTTCCTCGACGAGATCGACAAGATCGCGGTCAGCGACGTGCGCGGCGGATCGATCAGCCGCGAAGGCGTGCAGCGCGACCTGCTGCCGCTGATCGAAGGGACGACCGTCGCGACCAAGTACGGGCCGCTCAAGACCGACCACATATTGTTCATCGCCTCGGGCGCCTTCCACCTCGCCAAGCCCGCCGACCTTCTTCCCGAGCTGCAGGGGCGGCTTCCGATCCGGGTCGAGCTGAAGGCGCTGACGCAGGAGGATTTTGTCCGCATCCTGTCCGCGACCCGGGCCAGCCTGACCGAGCAGTATCAGGCACTGCTCGGCACCGAGGGCGTGCGCGTCGAGTTCGCCGAGGACGGCATCGAGGCGCTCGCCCGGATCGCCGCCGAGGTCAACGAAGCGCTCGAGAACATCGGCGCTCGCCGGCTGCAGACGGTGATGGAGAAACTGCTCGAGGACATCAGCTTCGAGGCCGAAGACCGCTCGGGCGAGACGCTCGTCGTCGACCGGGCGTTCGTCGAGCAGCAGCTCAGCGGAATCGCCAAGAACGCCGACCTCAGCCGCTACGTGCTCTAGAGCGGGCGCAGCCAGGTTTCACGCCGGTAGCGCCACACCAGGCCGTTGACGAATGGCGGCCAGACGCTGGTTTCGACCCCGGAAATTGCGAGCCACCGCGCCGCAACCACGTTGCAGGTGCGGATCGCGTTGGCCTTACCGTTCGCGCGGTAAAATGCGTCGGAGGGCCCGTAGCCGGGGTGATCGATCCGCTGCGGCCGGCCGCGATCGTCGAGCGCGAAGTCCGCGCGGATCGCGGCCCACAACCGTCGATATTCCTCGGGCCGCAGCGTGATCTGGCGAACCGCGTAGGACGGTGCCGGCACATATTCGACATGCATTACCCGCTGCCCGCCGGCGAGCGCGCCCCAGAGCGTACGCGGCGTGATGTCCCACCACGTCGGCGTATCGAGATAGACGCGCTTTTCGCCCGACCCGAACGCGATCCATCCGGCATCGGGAGCGACTGCCGCGAAGTCGCTAGTCGGGATCAGCGGCCGCCAGTCGAGCCCCTGCGCCGCGATCGGCAGGATGAGGTCGGCGTGGATGCCGTTGTCGGCGATATAGATCGTCGTGCCCCGCTTCGCCTCGGTCCAGCCGCGGTTGACCGGGATCAGCGATCCGGCCAGTGCGGCGCTGAGGTACAGCGCCGGCAGCGCCAGCAACGCGGTCACCAGCCGGCCAACCCACTTGCCTGCCTTGCCCTTCCGCCGTCGCCGGCCCACTCGCACCCTCCCACCTTGCCTTGTCGGGTAGCCCTGCCTAGATGCCGCGGCCAGGTCGGGGCGTAGCGCAGCCTGGTAGCGCATCACACTGGGGGTGTGGAGGTCGCTGGTTCGAATCCAGTCGCCCCGACCATTCTGCGTCGCTCGCTTTCGCGAGCTATGCGGGATGCCCTTCGAAGCTCCGGAGGAGCGGAGTGGGGCAGTCATCATGCGATCAGCCGAAAGTCCTAAATGTCCAGCTCACCGAACTTGATGATGATGCAGGCGGCGCCCGGCGCGGGCGGCGGCACTGCCGGCCTCCTGATGGGGATCGCGCCGTGGCTGCTCATCTTCGTGATCTTCTACTTGCTGATGATCCGGCCGCAGCAGAAGCGCGTGAAGGAGCACCAGGCGGCGATCGCGGCGATCAAGAAGGGCGATGAAATCGTTACCGGCGGCGGCATCCGCGGGCGAGTCACCAAGGTCAGCGAAGACGAGGCCGAGGTCGAGATCGCGCAGGGCGTCAAGGTGCGGATCGTCAAGACGACCATCACGCAAGTACTGGCCCGCAACGCCAAGCCGGCGAACGACTGAGGCTCCGGCGAGATGCTCGATTTCCCGCGCTGGAAAATTTGGTCGATTTCGCTGACGATTTTCGTCTGCATCTTCCTCGCGATCCCCAGCCTTACCGCCAAGACATCGCTCGCGAGCAACTGGCCGAGCTGGCTTCCCAGTGCGAAGATCAGCCTCGGTCTCGATCTCGCCGGCGGGAGCCAGCTCCTGCTCGAGGCCGATTCGAACGACATTTCCAAGCAGCGCCTCCAGGGAATGGAGGACACGGTCACGACCGAGCTTCGCCGCGATCCGCGCATCGACATCGGCGATATTTCGACGTCGGGCGGACGGCTGTCGTTCATCGTGCGCAATCCCACCCAACTCGACGCGGCGGTCGAGCGGCTGCGGGAACTCACCCGTCCCGTGGGCCTGACCGGCTCGCGCGACTGGGACGTCCAGGTCGTCGATTCGACCCGCATCGTCCTGACTCCGACCGCCGGCGGGACGGCCCGGGCGCTGAAGGATGCGATGACCGTGGCCCGCGACGTGGTCCGCCGGCGGATCGATCCGCAGGGGACCAAGGAAATCACGGTCATCAACCAGGGCGACCGCAGAATCCTCGTGCAGGTGCCGGGCGTCGAGGACCCCGAAGCACTCAAGAAGCTGATCGGACAGACCGCGCGGCTCGAGTTCAAGCTCGTCGACCTTTCCGCCAATCCCGCCGACGTCCAGCAGGGGCACGCCCCGCCTGGCAGTCAGATCCTGCCCATGGCCGACGGAACCGGGAACATCGCCGTGAAGCGGCGGGTGATGGTTTCGGGGGACCAGATCATCAAGGCCCAGCAGAGCTTCGACCAGAACGGGCAGCCGGTCGTCTCGATCGGGTTCAACACGAACGGCGCGCGCCGCTTCGGCCGGGTGACTCAGGAAAATGTCGGCAAGCCGTTCGCGATCATCCTCGACGACAAGGTACTTTCCGCGCCGAACATCAACGAACCGATCCTCGGCGGACAGGCGCAGATCAGCGGCAATTTCACGGTCGCGAGCGCCAACGACCTCGCTGTTTCGCTCGCCTCTGGCAAGCTGCCGGTGAAGCTCAACGTGATCGAGGAGCGCACGGTCGGTCCCGATCTCGGCAAGGATTCGATCGAAAAGGGAATCGTCGCCAGCGTCGTCTCGGTCGTCGCGGTGATCATCTTCATGCTGGTCACTTACGGCCGCTTCGGGCTCTATACGACCTACGGGCTGATCGTGAACGCGCTGATGATCCTCGGCATCATGGCGCTGTTCAACGCTTCGTTGACCTTGCCCGGAATCGCCGGCTTCGTGCTCACGATCGGCGCCGCGGTCGACGCGAACGTGCTGATCAACGAGCGCATCCGCGAGGAATTGAGACGCGGGCGGCGGATCCTCGACGCGCTCGAAACCGGCTACAAGGAAGCCTCCACGGCAATCTTCGACGCGAACATCACCAACGTCATCGCCGCCGGGCTGATGTGGTATTTCGGCTCCGGTCCGATCCGCGGATTCGCCGTCGTGCTGATGATCGGTATCGTCACGTCGGTCTTCACCGCGGTCAATTTCACGCGGATGCTCGTCGCGCTCTGGGTCAGGCGCACCCGCCCCCGCGAACTCCATATCTGAGGCTTTCATGAAGCTCCTGAAGCTCATCCCGGACCATACCAACATCGACTTCATGCGGTGGCGCAACGTCGCGCTGACGCTCTCGATACTCGTGACGATCGCCAGCCTCGCCATCGTCGGGATTCGCGGCCTCAACCTTGGCGTCGACTTCGTCGGCGGGCAGATGATCCGCGCCACATTCGCGCAGAAGGTCGACGTCGAGCAGCTCCGCAGCGATGTGGACCGCATGCACCTGGGGGAAGCAAGCATCCAGGAATCGGGCGGGCCGAAGAGCTATCAGATTCGCCTGCCCAAGCCCGACGGCGGCGAGGCCGCGGCCAACCGTGCCGCGAGCCAGGTGCGGGCGATGCTCGCGCAAAAATATCCCGGTTCTAGGGTCGACGCGGTCGAAACCGTGTCGGGCAAGGTCAGCGAGGAGCTGGCGACCGACGGCGCCTTGTCGATCGGCCTCGCGATGCTCGGGATCGCCATTTACATCTGGTTGCGGTTCGAGTGGCAGTTCGGCGTCGGCGCGCTGGTGACTTTGTTCCACGACGTGTCGATGACTCTCGGCTTCTTCTCGCTGACCCAGCTGCAGGTCGACCTGAACGTGGTCGCGGCAATCCTGACGATCGTCGGTTATTCGCTCAACGACACCGTCGTCATCTACGACCGGATTCGCGAAAACCTGCGAAAATACCGCAAGATGGCAATCATTCCGCTGCTCAACCTCTCGCTCAACGAGACGCTGTCGCGGACGATGGTCACGTCATTGTCGATCCTGCTCGCTCTCGGCATGCTGCTGCTGCTCGGGCCGGAAGTGATCTTCGGGCTGACGATTGCCATCTTCCTCGGGATTTTCGTCGGGACCTATTCGTCGATCTACATTTCGGCGACGGTGCTGGTGTGGCTCGGGGTCAAGCCCGACAGCTTCCTCAAGCCCGAGGAGAAGGAGGCGGCAAGGGCGGGCGCCGCCTGATGCGCCGTTCAGCCCCTGTTCGTCCTTGCGACCCGAGTTAGGCAGGTCGGGCCGCTCCGCTTCTCGCGAGGACCGGCCGAACGCCGCTTGGCCTGTTCCGGAGCCGCCGCTAAAGAGGTCCCCATGCTGAAGTTTTCACGTTTCCCCACCCTGCTCCTCGCTTGTGCCTGCATGGCGCCGCTGGCCGGCTGCGCCACCGGCGGCACCAAGGGCGACACCGCTTATGTCGCGAGGGACGTGAGTTCGCTCTATGGCGCCGCGCAGCGCACCATGCAGGGCGGCGATTACGTGCGCGCGGCCAAGCTGTTCGACGAGGTCGAGCGCCAGCACCCTTATTCGGTCTGGGCCCGTCACGCCCAGGTGATGAGCGCGTTCAATTATTATCTCGCGCAGAAGTACAATGAAGCAATCAGCTCTGGGCAGCGGTTCCTGACGATCCACCCCGGCAGCGACGAGGCGCCCTACGCCCAGTACATCGTGGCAATGAGCTATTATCAGCAAATCGCCGACGTCACCCGCGATCAGACCACGACCCAGCAGGCGTCGGAGGCGTTCAACGAGCTGATCCGCCGCTATCCCGAAACCCGCTACGCAGCCGACGCCCGGCTCAAGCTCGACCTCATCAAGGACCATCTCGCCGGCAAGGACATGGAGATCGGGCGTTATTATCAGCGCTCCGCCCGCTGGCTCGCGGCCACCTACCGGTTCCGCAACGTGGTCGACAATTTCCAGACGACCAGCCACGCCCCGGAGGCGCTCGAGCGGCTCGTCGAATCCTATCTCGCGCTCGGCATGCCCGACGAGGCATGGAAGGCGGCGGCCGTGCTCGGCAAGAACTATCCCGAGACCTACTGGTACCGGCAGTCGCTGCGGCTGCTGCGGTCGGAGCAACGGCACACGGGCATGTGGACGGCCGAGGCGCCAAAGCCAGGCGCGGTGACGCCGGGGGCTACCGTCGCTCCGGCTGCTCCCGAAGGCCCGAAGGCCAATGCCTATCCTCAGGGCCGCACGCCCGGCGGGCAGTGATCCCACCCATGCGCGGGCGAAGCTGGCCGGTTGAGCCTGTTTCGCTAAACTCCCGCGCATGCTGAGGCAGCTTTCGATCCGGAACATCGTGCTTGTCGAGCAGCTCGAGCTCGAGTTCGAGCCGGGGCTCGGCGTGCTCACCGGCGAAACCGGCGCGGGCAAGTCGATCCTGCTCGACGCAGTCGGCCTGGCACTCGGCGCGCGCGCCGACGCCGGCCTTGTCAGGTCGGGCGAAGAGACCGCTTCCGTTTCGGCGGAGATCGAGCTTCCGGCGGGGCACACCGCTTATGCCTTGCTCGAGGAGCAGGGAATCGAGCTCGAACCGGGCGAGCCGCTGATCGTGCGGCGCACATTGAAGAGCGACGGCGGAAGCCGCGCTTTCCTCGGCGGCGCCAGCGCCCCTGCCGGATTGCTCCGCGACGTGGGTTCGCTGGCGGTGGAAATCCACGGCCAGCACGATGACCGCGGACTGCTCAACCCCAAGGGCCACCGGGCGCTGCTCGACGCTTTCGGCCATCTCCATCGGCGGGACGTCGAGACGGCTTGGAGCGAGGTCGTCCGGATCGAATCCGAACTCGCGCAGGGGCGCGCCGAACTGGCGGCGGCAGAACGCGACCGCGAATGGCTTGCGCACGCTTCGGCCGAGATCGAGGCGCTCGCGCCGGAAGAAGGCGAGGAGACGCGGCTCGCCGAGGAACGGGCAGCGATGCAGGCCGGACTCAAGGCGGGCGAATCGCTTGCCGGCCTCGACGAGCTGCTTGGCGGGTCGGAAGGTGCGCTGGCGCCCTCGCCGATGATCGGCCAGGCCGTGCAAATGGCGGCGGAAGCGCCGACCGACACCAACCAGCTCAACCGCTATCTCTTGAAGAAGGTCGACGAGCTCG
>NZ_WJSQ01000125.1 GCF_009720245.1 Sphingomonas segetis
GCAGGCAACCCAGCCCGTGTGGCAGCAGCCGCCGCTCCATGCGCAGCCGGAGCCGGTGCAGGTCGCCTATGCACCGGCGGCGCGCGGGGCGACTGTCCAGAACGCCTCCGCGCAGACCCGCGAGCCGCGCATCTGGCTGCAGCTCGCCAGCGGCCGCGACAGCGGTGCGCTGTCGCAGCAGTTCGCGCACCTCAAGTCGCGCTACGACAAGCTGTTCGAGGGCATCACCGCTTATGTCGCCGAGGGCGGGGACCGCGACCGCCTGCTGGTCGGCCCGTTCCGCGGTTCGTCGGATGCGCGGATTTTCGCCGATGACCTTCACACTGTCGGCATCGACGCATTCCGCTGGACCAATTCCGCTAGCGACAGGATTGTGCCAATCGCGGTGGAATGAGCCTTCCGTCCGGCGTCGCCGCCAATCCCGCCACATCCCGCGGCCGCCTTCATCCTGAACAGCGCTCCGGCCCGCGCGGGCCGCGCGACATCTTCCAGCGCGACCGGGACCGCATCGTCCATTCGGTTGCCTTCCGCCGCCTGCGCCACAAGACTCAGGTCTTCATCGCGCCGGACGGCGACCACTACCGCGTCCGCCTGACCCACAGCCTCGAGGTCGCGCAGATCGGCCGGACGATGGCGCGGGCGCTCGGGCTCAACGAGGATCTGACCGAGGCCTTGTGCCTCGCCCATGACCTCGGTCATCCGCCGTTCGGCCATGCCGGCGAGGATGCGCTCGACGCCGCGCTCGTTGGAGCGGGCGGGTTCGACCACAATGCCCACACTATCCGTATTCTCACCCGGCTCGAAAACCCGTATCCCGGCTTCGACGGGCTGAACCTGAGCTGGGAGGCGCTCGAGGGCCTCGCCAAGCACAACGGCCCTGTTGCGGCGCCTACCTGGGCGCTGGCCGAAGCCAATGCGGAACGCGATCTCGAGCTCGGCACCTGGCCGGGCCTGGAGGCGCAGGTCGCCGCTATCGCCGACGACATCGCCTACGACAATCACGACATCGACGACGGGCTGCGCGCTGGCTTGCTCGACATCGACGAGCTGGTCGAGCTGCCGATCGTCAGGCGCCTGTGGGATGCGATCGGGGAGCGGCACCCGGGAATTACACTGGAGAAGCGCCAGCGGGCGCTGGTCCGCGACATGATCGGGACAATGGTCGGGGATGTGCTAGCCGAAACCGAGCGGCGCGTTCGCGACGCGGGCGTCGAAACGATCGAGGAAGTGCGCGCCGCCGGGCGCCAGCTCGCCGGCTTTTCCGATGCGCTCGCCGCCGAGGAGCGCGAGCTCAAGCGCTTCCTCTACGCCCGGCTCTACGGCCTGCCCGAGCTGATGCCCATCCGCGAGGAGGCGCAGCGCGTCGTCGCCGACCTCGCCGCCGCTTACCGAGCGGATCCCGCGCTTCTCCCACCCGATTGGCGCAGCGGCGGCGACCGGGTCGAACAGCTCCGAACGCTGGGCGACTTCATCGCCGGAATGACGGACCGCTTCGCCATCGCGCGGCACGAGGACATCGTCGGCAAGGTCAACCTGCCGGCCGGCCGCTTCTAGCGCGTGACGCGCGGCGGCGGCTGCGCTACGGGGCACGCCTTCCAGCATTGGTGAGCCGAAGTTGAGCATCTACGCCCAATATGCCGCGCTCCTCGACGGAGTGCTCGACGAACTGGTTTCCGAGGGCGTGCTCCCGGCGGAGTTCGACCGCGGACATGTGACGGTCGAGCCGCCGCGCGATCCTGCGCACGGCGACCTTGCGACGAACGCCGCGATGGTGCTCGCCAAGCCCGCGGGGACGAACCCGCGCGCGCTTGCCGAGCTGATCAAGACCAAGCTCGCCGCGCTTCCGCCGGTGACCTCGGTCGAGATCGCGGGGCCGGGCTTCATCAACCTGCGGCTCAACCCCGACGCGTGGCGCGACGAGCTCAGGACGATTCTTCGCGAGGGCGAGGAATATGGGCTGTGCTGCGTCGGCGACAACGAGCGAGTGAATGTCGAATATGTATCGGCCAACCCGACGGGGCCGCTGCACATGGGCCACTGCCGCGGCGCGGTCGTCGGCGACAGCCTCGCCCGTATCCTCGAGGCGGCGGGTTTCCGGGTCACCAAGGAATATTATGTCAACGATGCCGGCGCGCAGGTCGATACGCTCGCCCGCTCGCTGCACCTCAGGTACCGCGAGGCGCTCGGCGAGGATATCGGCGACATTCCCGACGGCATGTACCCGGGCGAATATCTGAAGCCCGTCGGGATCCTGATGGCCGCGGATTACGGCGATGACCTCGTCGAGGCGCCCGAGGAGCAATGGCTCCCGATCTTCCGCAAATGCGCGATCAAGGCGATGCTCGACCTCATTCGCTACGATCTGGCTCTGCTCGACATCCATCACGACATTTTCTCCTCGGAAGCCGAGCTTCAGCGCTCCGGCGCGGTCGACGAGGCGGTGCAGATGCTGTGGGACAAGGGCCTGGTTTACGAAGGCACGCTCGAGCGACCCAAGAGCCTCGATCCCCACGACGAGTGGGAGCCGGTTGAGCTTCCGCTGTTCCGTTCGAGCCAGTTCGGCGACGACCAGGACCGGGCGATGAAGAAGGCCGACGGGAGCTGGACCTATTTCGGCTCCGACGCAGCCTATCACTGGCAGAAGGCGCAGAACGCCGACCATCTGGTCAATATCTGGGGTGCGGACCACGCAGGGACAGTGAAGCGCGTCCAGGCGGCGGTGAAGGCGCTGACCGACGGCCGCGTCGACCTCGACGTCAAGCTGATCCAGATGGTGCGCCTGTTCCGCGGCGGCGAGCCGGTGAAGATGAGCAAGCGCGCCGGCGACTTCATCACGCTGGCCGAGGTCGTCGAGGAAGTCGGCAAGGACGTGGTGCGATTCATGATGCTGACCAAGCGCGCCGATACGCCGCTCGACTTTGATTTCGCCAAGGTGGTCGAAGCGTCGAAGGACAACCCGGTCTTCTACGTTCAGTACGCGCACGCTCGGATCAGCTCGCTGAGGCGCAAGGCGGGCGACGCGGGAGTCGACCTCGCCGGCAAGGCGGATTTGGCGCTGCTGGACGACGAAGAGCTCGCGCTGGTCAGGCGCGCCGCGCAATATCAACGCGTGCTCGAAAGCGCGGCGCTGACGCATGAGCCGCACCGCATCGCTTTCTACCTCTACGATCTCGCGGCCGAGTTCCACGCATTGTGGAACCGCGGCAACGACGATCCCGACCGGCGCTTCCTCGTTGAAAACAATCCACAACTTTCTCGGGCGCGTCTGGAACTTGCCTTCGGCGTCGGGCAGATCGTCAGGAGCGGCCTCGCGCTGATGGGAGTGGCGGCGGCCGAGGAGATGCGCTGATCATGACCGACAGCCGGGCGGCACTTGGCTCAGACCGGTTGCCGTGGCTTACCGACGAACCGAAGGCCAAGCCGGCGGCGCGGAAGGCGTCGCGTTCGAGCCTTTGGGCCCCCGCCGCCGCAGGATTGCTGCTTGTCGTCGCGGGCGGATCCTACTGGCTCGGTACCCGCTCGGCCGACGAGCAGCCGCGCACGGCGGGAACGAGCCGTGCCGTCGTCGCGCCGCTGCCCGAAGCGCGGACGCTGCCGCCGCAGCAAGAGGTAGAGATCACACCACCGAAGGAGGTGAACCCGGCGCCGGCACCCGAGGTCCGCTCGGCCCTCCAGCGAGAGCTTCCGGTCGAAAAGCCGCGGCCGATCAGGCGTATCGTCGTCGAAAATCCGGAGGCGCCCGCGTCCGAAGCTCCCGGCAGGAGCGGCAGCGTCGGTTCGTCACCCATGGCGAAGGCGGTCGCTCCTCCGGCGGCAAAGCCGGCCGCGAATCTCGACGCAAAGCCTCTGAAGGCGTGGCCCGCGTGGAAATCGCAGGGTGCGAAGGGCCGGATCGTCCGCATTGGCGCCTTCGCAAGCCGCCAGCAGGCCAAGCTCGGCTGGCGCCGAATGGTGCAGGCCTATCCCGCCGTCGCGCATCTCAAGGCTACCGTCGTCGGCGATCGCAATTCGCGCGGCCGCCATTTCTACCGTTTCCAGATCGGTACGACCTCGCAGGCGCATTCCGAAGTGCTGTGCCAGCGGATGGAGAAAATCCGCTTCAGCTGCGCCGTCGTCGGCCTGCCGTGGGACCCCGACGGGGTCGAACGATGAGCGACAGCCGCTCCTACGGCGAGCAGCTCCCCTGGCTCCAGCCGGTGGAAGACGAGGACGAGCCGCGCGGGCTTTCCGCGCGCAAGATGCTCGCGGCGCTCGCCGTCGTGCTGCTCGCGGCGCTGATCGTGGCTGCGACCTTCTTCTGGCTCGGCCGCCGCGACGCCGCGGTGAGCAGCGCACCCGAGTTGATCCAGGCGCCGCCCGGGCCATACAAGGTCAAGCCGCCCAATGCCGGCGGGCTCGATCTCAGCGAGCAAAGCCAGACGGCGTTCGAAACGAGTGCCGGCGAGGACCCGCACGCGCAGCTCGACACGAGCAAGCTGCCGCAAGGTGTGGTGGCGAAGCCGGCCGAGGATGAGAAAACGGCTGCTGCGGCCGAGACGAAGGCACCTGCCGCGGCGCCCGAGAAGGCGGCAGCGCCCAAAGCGACTGGCGGCACTGGCAGCGTCATCCAGCTCGGCGCATTCGCCAACCAGGCGCAGGCCGAGCGGGCGTGGATCGCGCTCTCCGCGCGCTTCCCGACGATTGCCGCGATGAACAAGATGATCGTTCCGTTCGCGCGCGGGATCCGGCTGCGCGCGGGGGCGCCCTCAGCAGCCGACGCGAAGCAGGCCTGCGCGACGCTCAAGGCGGCCGGCGAAAACTGCTTCGTCGCCGAGTAATCGCGTGCAGGCGGCGATCTACGGTATCGAAGCGCTCGAGCTGAGCGACGCCGAGCGCGACTTCTTCCGCGACGCGGAGCCGGCTGGCTTCATCCTGTTCAGGCGCAATTGCGAGACGCGCGAGCAGGTGCTGCACCTGACGGACTCGCTGCGCGACCTGATGGGCCGCGCCGACTTGCCGATCCTCATCGACCAGGAAGGCGGGCGCGTGGCGCGGATGAGACCGCCGGAATGGCCGGCATTTCCTCCCGCGGAGCGCTTCGCGCACCTCTACCAGGCCGCACCTTCATCGGCGATCGAGGCGGTCCGTTCGAACTCGCGGGCTCTTGCGCTGATGCTCCGCTCGGTTGGGGTGAACGTCAACGCCTTGCCGCTGCTGGACGTCAGGCAGGAGGGGGCGAGCGACATAATCGGCGACCGCGCGCTCGGGTCCGAGCCGATGCAGGTGGCGGCGTTGGGCCGGGCGGTGCTCGACGGCATGGGCTCCGCGGGCGTGGTGGGCATCGTCAAGCACATGCCAGGGCACGGCCGCGCACTGGTCGACAGCCACAAGGAACTGCCGGTCGTCGCCGCCAGCGCCGAGGAACTCGCGACGGACCTCGAGCCGTTCGAGCGGCTCGCGGGGGCGCCGATGGGGATGACCGCGCACGTCGTGTACGCGGCGTGGGACGTAGAGCGCCCGGCCAGCATGTCGCCGGTCGTCATCCGCGACATCATCCGCGAGCGGATCGGGTTCGGCGGCTTCCTGATGAGCGACGACCTCGGCATGGAAGCGCTTGACGGCGATTTCGCAAGCCGCGCGGGGGGCGTGGTCGCCGCCGGCTGCGACGCGGCGCTGCACTGCTCCGGCAAGATGGCGGAAATGGTCGAGGTCGCGGCGGCGGTGCCACCGATGAGTCCGGAAGGCGAGGCGCGGCTCGCGCGGGCGATGGCGACGACGATGATCGAACCGGAGGGACCCGACTTCGCCGAAGCGATCGCGACGCGCGACACGCTTCTTGCGCTCGCCTGAGGGGTTCCGTCCGCTTGCAGACGAGGTCCGCCCGTTTGTCGATGAATCGGGTTGTGGCGCGAAACTAACTTTTGGCAAGGGTGAGTAGCTTTCCCTGCCGTTCCTCCTCTCGAAGCGAGAAATCCGCCGATGCGATTCCTGCCGATTCTGTCTGCCGCCGCGCTGTTCGCCGCCTCATCCGCTCTCGCGCAGTCCGGGTCGGACAAAGCGAAGACCCCCGAAGCGCTGCACAGCGAGCAACTCGCGAAGGAGGCGAGCGAGGCCTGGGCCGACGCGCCGGTCGAGGAGCGGACGGTTTCGACCCATCACAGCATCGACGTCGCCGGCCGCGCGCTCAAATATACCGCGACCGCCGGGACGCTGACGATCCGCGATACGACCGGCAAGCCGCAGGCGAGCATCTTCTACACCGCGGACACGCTCGACGGCGTTCCGGGTTCGCGCCGGCCGGTGACCTTCTTCTACAACGGCGGGCCGGGGTCGGCCTCGCTGTGGCTGCGCATGGGTTCGTTCGGGCCGATGCGGATCCAGACGGGCAGCCCCGAATATATCCGCCCGGCGCCGTTCGACTTCGGCCCGAACCCCGATACCCTGCTCGGCACCACCGACCTGGTCTTCATCGACGCGCCGGGTACCGGCTATTCGCGCCCGCTCGGCGACGCCAAGGGATCCGATTTCTACGGCGTCGACCAGGATGCCGACGCCTTCGCCCGCGCGATCATGCGCTACATCACCAGGTTCGAGCGCTGGGACAGCCCCAAGTTCCTGTTCGGCGAGAGCTACGGCACCACGCGCTCCGGCGCGCTCGCCTACCAGCTGCAGGACCGCGGAGTCGCGCTGAACGGGGTCATGCTGCTGTCGTCGATCATGAACTACGGGAGGCGGCAGCCCGGTCTCGACCGAGACTATCTCAACTATCTGCCGAGCTACGCGGCGACGGCCTGGTACCATCACAAGATGGCCAACCCGCCGGCGACGGTCGAGGAAGCGGTGGCACAGGCGCGGGCGTTCGCTCAGGGGCCTTATGCCTCCGCGCTCGAAAAGGGCCAGACAATCAGCGCCGAGGAACGCGCCGCCGTCGCCCGGCAAATGAGCGCGCTCACCGGGCTTTCGCCCGATTTCATCGAGCGCGCGAACCTGCGCGTCGACCTGTCGCGCTTTCGCAAGGAGCTGCTGCGCGACGAGCGGCTGACTGTCGGCCGGTTCGACTCGCGCTATACCGGCGTCGACCCTGACGCGGCCGGCGACAGCCCCGATTTCGATGCGTCGGACGTGGCCATCAGCGGCGCCTTCGTCGGCACGATGCAAAGCTACATGGCGCGCGACCTCGGCTATCGCACCGACATGCCGTACCGGCTCAGCGCCAGCGAGCAGGACGGGTTCAAGTGGGACTGGACCCACCGGGCGCCGGGCTTCCGCTATTCGATGAACACGCCCAACACCGCGCTCGATCTCTCGGCCGCGATGCGCACCAATCCCTATCTGAAAGTGCTCTCGCTCAACGGCTGGTACGACATGGCGACGCCGTTCTTCGGGACCGAGTACGACCTCAACCACATGATGCTGGAGCCGGCGCAGCAGCACAACCTCGAGTATCGTTATTATCCGTCGGGGCACATGATCTACCTGAATCCCGACTCGCTTCACCGGATGCGGCTGGACGTCGAGGCTTTCATCAACGGCGCGATCGCCGACGCGCGGAGCGCTCCGCCTCCGGCCCGGCGGCGGGCGCGCTGACTTATCCACAATAGCGTGTGGCGCTGCCTTCGCAGCGCCACCCCGCATGGTATCATCCTGCCGTGGACGAGGAATTCGACGAGCGCCCGGTCCGGCAGTCGGACGAGCTGACGCTGAACCTCGACGGCTGGGAAGGGCCGCTCGATCTTCTGCTGACACTCGCACGCGCGCAAAAGGTCGATCTCGCGCAGATTTCGATCCTTCAGCTGGTCGAGCAATATCTTGCTTACCTGGCCGACGCGCGCGCGCTGAAGCTCGAGATCGCGGCCGACTATCTCGTGATGGCGGCGTGGCTCGCCTATCTGAAATCCTGCCTGCTGCTGCCCAAGGACCCCGAGGCCGATCCGAGCCCCGAGGAGATCGCGCTTCGGCTGCAGCTGCGCTTGCAGCGGCTGGACGCCATGCGCGAGGCGGGGGCGCGGCTGCTCGGGCGCGACCGCGTCGGCCG
>NZ_WJSQ01000126.1 GCF_009720245.1 Sphingomonas segetis
GGCGCCAACGGGCCCGCCGCCGCCCTGCACCGCGACCGGCCGCGCCTTCGCCTGGCAATAGGGTGGCGCATTAAGCGCCGGCCGCGGCTGCGCCAGCGCTGCGCCAATCGCGGCATTCACCTTTGGAACCACCTGGGGCACCGGCGCCGCCTTGAGGTCGGTCGTGAACTCCTTGCCGTTCCAGTACCAGCGCTGGTCGGCATTGTGGCCGCTCATCATCACCGCGGCGCGGTCCTTGCCGGAAACGGCGACGCTGCGGCTACCCGGCCAGCGGGCCTTCATCGCCTCGCCGAGCACCGGCACCATCAGCTGCTTGGCCGAGACCGTGTAGTGGTTGGAGCTGCTTCCCGGCACGGTCGGATCCTCGGCGCAATAGACGTTCTTGTCATCGCGCTGCAGCGACTGGTCGATCCAGCTATTGCCGATGATCCCGGTCCGCGCCGGGTGATCGCCGGTGAGGATGGTCGAATGGCCGGGACAGGTCTCGGTATTGGCGTGGCTCTGGTAGCCATTACGGAACACGGTCCCCGTCGCGAGCCGCGCGAGGCCGGCGGTGAAGTGCGGACGGTATTCGTCGAACAGGTCGGCCGAGAACTGGTCGATCGAGAAAACAACGAGCAGCTTCGGCGGAGGCGGCTGCTGTGCGGCCGCGGGGGCAGCGAGGAGCGCCGCGGCGGCGAGGATGAACTTGCGCATACAAAGCTTGTACCCCGGCGAAGGCCGGGGTCCAGTCCAAGAAGAATTGTCTGGGCTCCCGCCTTCGCAGGAGTACAGGCTAGCTTAGCTTCGCCCGCAGCCGCTCGTTGACGACCTGCGGGTTGGCCTTGCCAGCCATGGCCTTCATCGTCTGCCCGACGAAGAAGCCGAACAGCTGCTGCTTGCCCGCCTTGTACTGCTCGACCTTGTCGGCATTGGCGGCGAGGATCCTGTCGATCTCCGCGTCGATCGCGCCGGTGTCGCTCGTCTGCCTGAGCCCGCGCTCCTCGACGATCGCACCCGCGCCCTGACCGGTCTCCAGCATGATCTCGAACACCTGCTTGGCGATGGTGCCCGAGATCGTCCCGTCGGCGACCAACCCGAGCAGCTCGGCCGCCTGCCCGGGCGTAACGGGGCTCGCCTCGATGCTCTCGCCGCGCCGGTTGAGCGCTCCGAACAGCTCTGCAACGACCCAATTCGCCGCCTGCTTTGGCTCGGCGCCGGCATCCAGGAGCGCGTCGAACCAGCGGGCGGTCTCGACCTCCGCGGTGAGAACGCTGGCGTTGTAAGGGGTTATGCCCTGCTCTTGGTATCTTTTGCGCTTCGCATCGGGCAACTCCGGAAGCGTCGCGCGGCACTCTTCGAGGAACGCATCGTCAAGCTCGAGCGGAAGCAGGTCCGGATCCGGGAAATAGCGGTAATCGTGCGCGTCTTCCTTCGACCGCAGCGACCGCGTGACGTTCTTGTCCGGGTCGTAGAGCCGCGTTTCCTGAGCGATTTCGCCACCGCTCTCCAGAAGCTCGACCTGCCGCTTCGCCTCATGCTCGACGACAGCCATCACGAAGCGAACCGAGTTGACGTTCTTCGTTTCGGTCCGGGTGCCAAGTTCGCCGCCCGGCTTGCGCACACTGACGTTGACGTCGGCGCGCATCGAGCCTTCTTCCATGTTTCCGTCGCACGAGCCGACGTAACGCAGAATCGACCGCAGCTTCCTGAGGTAAGCCCCTGTTTCAGCGGGCGAACGCATGTCGGGACGCGATACGATCTCCATCAGCGCGACGCCGCAGCGGTTGAGGTCGACGTAGCTCATCGTCGCATGCTGGTCGTGCATCAGCTTGCCCGCGTCCTGCTCGACGTGGATCCGCTCTATGCCGATGCGCTTGGCGGAGCTTTCATCCTTTTCGTCGACCAGGACCTCGAGCTCGCCCTCGCCGACCAGCGGGTGGTACAGCTGGCTGATCTGGTAGCCCTGCGGAAGGTCGGCGTAGAAATAGTTCTTACGATCGAAGCGCGACCATTTGTTGATCTTCGCCTCGAGCGCCATGCCGGTCCGCACCGCCTGCCGGATGCACTCGCGGTTCGGCACCGGGAGCATCCCCGGCATCGCCGCGTCGACCAGGCTCACCTGCGTGTTCGGCTCCGCGCCGAATTCCGTCGAAGCGCCGGAGAAGAGCTTGGCGTTGCTGGTAACCTGCGCGTGGACTTCGAGCCCGACGACGACTTCCCATTCGCCGGTTTCGCCCTGGATGCGATAATCGTTCATTCGACGGCTGTTAGTGCGCCGTGCTCGACCTGCACAACCCGAAATCGCCGTGTTTGCGCAGCAGTTCTGCGGCCCGCACCTTGCCTTGGCGCGCCTATGTTGAGAGGGAGCGCCGCATGACCGCAAATATCTTCAAAGCGTTGCTGGCCGACGTTCGGCCGGACGATCTGCGGCGAACCTTCGACGCATTGACCCATTCCACCTCGCAACTCGGGCAGGAGATTTTCGTGCTCAGCCGCCTCGGCTGGAAGCGAAATGGCTACTATGTCGAGTTTGGCGCCACCGACGGGCGCACGCTCAGCAACACCTGGCTGGTCGACCGCCAATTCGGCTGGCGAGGCATCCTCGCCGAGCCTGGGCGCATCTGGCACGATGCGCTTGTGGCGGAAGGCCGAAACGCGCACGTCGATTTCGACTGCGTCTGGAATGAATCCGGGCAAACGCTGACGTTTAGTGAAACGCCCTACGCGGAGCTCTCGACGCTGACGCAGTTCGCGGCGCGGGACATGCACGACCGTTCCGACGCGTCTACGTACGATGTCACCACGATCTCGCTAACAGATTTGCTCATAAAGTACGACGCGCCCCAAGTGATCGACTATCTCTCGATCGACACGGAGGGGTCGGAACTCGCTATCCTCGAAGCGTTCGACTTCAATCGCTATCGCTTCCGCTGCATCACGTGCGAACATAACTTTACCCCGGACAGGAATCGGATTTTCTCGCTGCTCGGGAAAAAGGGGTATCGCCGCGTTTACGAGGAATTCTCGCAGTTCGACGATTGGTACGTGCACCAGAGCTTGCTCAACTCCACCACTTCTCCGGCCGCGCGCTGAAGCCGGCCCGCTCTTCGATCGCGAGGCCGGCGTTCAGCACCGTCTGCTCGTCGAGCTCGTTGCCGATGAGGTGCAGGCCTAGCGGCAGCCCCTGCCCGTCCAGCCCGCCCGGAACGCTCATCGCCGGGAGGCCCGCGAGGCTCGCCGGAACTGCGAACACGTCGTTGAGATACATCGCCAGCGGGTCGGTCGTCTCGCCGATCCCGAACGCCGCCGACGGGGCCGTAGGGGTCAGAATCACGTCGCACTGCTCGAAGGCCTTGCGGAAATCCTGCTTGATCAACGCGCGGACTTTCTGGGCCTTGGTGAAATAGGCGTCGTAGAAGCCGGCGGAGAGCACGTAGGTCCCGATCATGATCCGGCGCTTGACCTCGGCACCAAATCCGGCCGCGCGCGTCGCGGAATACATGTCGTCGAGCGTGTGCACGCCCTCAACGCGCAGCCCGTAGCGGACGCCGTCGTAGCGGGCGAGGTTCGACGACGCCTCCGCAGGCGCGATGATGTAATAAGTCGGGAGCGCATATTTGGTGTGCGGAAGGCTGATTTCGACCGGCGTCGCGCCCGCGTCCTTCAGCCACTCGATTCCCTGATCCCACAAAGAATTAATCTCGGCGGGGACTCCGTCGATGCGATATTCCTTCGGAATGCCGACGCGCTTGCCTTTGAGGTCGCTCGACAATCCGGCTTCCCACTGCGGCACGGGCAAATTTAGCGAGGTCGAATCCTTGGGGTCGAACCCTGCCATGACCTCGAGCAGGATCGCGCAGTCGCGCACGCTCTTCGCCATCGGGCCCGCCTGGTCGAGCGAGCTTGCGAAGGCGACGATCCCCCAGCGCGAGCAGCGGCCGTAGGTCGGCTTGATCCCGCTGATGCCCGCGAACGCAGCCGGCTGGCGGATCGATCCGCCGGTGTCGGTTCCCGTCGCGCCCGGCGCGATGCCCGCGGCGACCGCAGCGGCCGATCCACCAGACGAGCCGCCCGGAGTAAGTCCGACATTGCTTCCCTTGCGCCGCCACGGCGAGATCACCGCGCCGTAGGCGCTCGTCTCGTTGGACGAGCCCATCGCGAACTCGTCCATGTTGAGCTTGCCGAGCATCCCCGCGCCGGCCTTGCGCAGGTTGGCCGAGACGGTGCTCTCGTAGGGTGGCTTGAAACCCTTGAGGATCCGGCTGCCCGAGGTTGTGTCCACGCCCTGCGTCGCGAACAGGTCCTTGATTCCCAGCGGGATACCGGCGAGCGGTCCCAGCTCGGCGCTTCCGCGCGCCTTGTCCGCGGCATCCGCCGCCGCGAGCGCGTCCTCGGGCGTCTCTACCGTGTAGGCGTTCAGCGCCCGCGCGGCCGCAACCGCCGTGTTGAACGCTTCCGCGATTTCGCGCGCGCTGAACTCGCCCGAGCGGAATCCCTCGCGAAGGCCGGCGATGGTAAGGGAAGTCAACTCAACCATAATTCGTCATCCCCGCGAAAGTGGGGATCCAGCGAGAACAAAAATCCAGGTTCCCGCTTTCGCGGGAATGACGAAGGGAAGACATCATTCGATCACCTTCGGCACGGCGAAAAAGCCGTGCTGGGCTTCCGGCGCATTGGCGAGGACCTCGTCGCGGATTCCGCCGTCGGTGACGACGTCGTCGCGCAGGCGCAGCTGCTGATCGATCACGGTCGCAAGCGGCTCGATGCCGTCGGTGTTCACCTCACCCAGCTGCTCGACCCAGCCGAGGATATTGTTGAGCTCGGGCACCAGCCGCTCGATTTCTTCGTCGCTCATGGCGATCCGGGCGAGCTTGGCGATATGGCGCACCTGTTCGGGGGAAACGGACATGGAGTTCCTTGTGTGACGCGTCGCACAGCGACGCTGGGGCGGATAGCGGCGAGGCCGTGGAGCGGCAAGCGGCGCAAACTTGCCCGCCGGTCCGACGGCCAATAGGGCCGCGAAGCATGTGTGCCCGCCGTTTTCTGATCGCCGTCTTCATTCTCACCCTGATCGTCGTCGCGGCGGCGTTCGCGATCTTCCAGTTCGGCGGCAACGTCCTGCTCAAGCAGGCGACGCCGCAGGGCCATTTCGAGGCGGCGGAGGCAGGAGGCGGGCCGGATTATGCGCAGGCGTCGAGCTGGATCGCGCGCCCGGGGCTGGCGAACGACCCAGCGCTGTGGGTTCCCGACGGAGTTGCACGATCGAACGCGGGTAATGCCGCAATCTTCTACATCCACCCCACGACCTATCTGGAGAACGACCGCTGGAATGCGCCGCTAATTGCGGGCCGCGACACGGCATTCCGCACCAACCTGTTCGTCCAAAGCCAGGCGAGCGCGTTCAACGGCGCGGGACAGATCTGGGCGCCGCGCTACCGCCAGGCCGCTTTTGGCGCCTTCCTGCTCGACAGCGCCGACGCGCAGAGCGCGCTCGATTTCGCCTACGCGGACGTATCGGCCGCGTTCGACCAGTTCCTCAAGGAAGCCGGCGACCGGCCGATCATCCTGGCCGGGCATAGCCAGGGCGCATTGCACCTGATCCGGCTGCTTCGCGAGCGCAGGGCGCAGCTCGGCGGGCGGCTGGTCGCCGCTTATGTCGTCGGGTGGCCGATCGACACCACGAGCGACCTTCCCGTCCTCGGCGCACCCGCCTGCGTTGCGGCGAACGACACCGGCTGCATCCTTTCCTGGATGAGCTTCGGCGAGCCGGCCAACCCCTCGTTGATTCTCGACCAGTGGAAGCGGGATTCGGGTCTGACAGGCGGGGAGCACGAGACGAAGAACATGCTTTGCGTCAATCCGATCACCGGCACCCGAGACGGCGCCGCGCCACCGGCGGCCAATCCCGGCACACTCGTCCCGACGAGCGATTTCGCTTCGGCGAAGCTGGTCGCGGGCGAGGTCGGCGCCCGCTGCGACAAGGGCCTGCTGATGATCGACGGCACGATCCCGCCGCTCGGCCCGTTCGTGCTGCCGGGCAACAATTACCACGTTTATGATTATGCGCTTTTCTGGGGCGCGATCCGGCGCGATTCGGAGCGGAGGCTCGCGGCATGGCATCGCTGATCGGGACCGACACAATGCAATTCGCAGCCGCGCTGCCGGATGGCGGCAAGCTGCTCGGTCTGGACGTCGGCACGAAAACGATCGGAATCGCGATCTGCGATGCAGGCTGGCATTTCGCCGGCCCGTCCGAGACCATCCGCCGGACCAAGTTCATGGCTGACCTCGCCAGCCTGCGGCGGATCGTCGGGCACGAGCATGCGCTCGGCCTCGTCGTGGGCCTGCCGCTCAACATGGACGGAAGCGACAGCCCGCGGACACAATCGGTGCGTGCGTTCGCCCGCAACCTTGCGCCGCTCGAGCTTCCGGTCCTGCTGTGGGACGAGCGCTGGTCGACGCAGGCGGTTGAGCGGGCGATGATCGAGGCCGACGTCAGCCGCGCAAGGCGCGCCGAGAAGGTCGACTCGCTCGCCGCCGCGCACATCCTCCAGGGCGCGATCGACGCGCTGGTCAATCTCGGCGGCGCCGGTTAGGCGGCTCGCTCGTGGACCTTCTCTCCATCGACTCGCTGAGCGACGCGCGGATCGCGGCGTTGATCGACCGCGCGCAGATCCTCTTCGACGACGACCGCTCCGCGACCAAACCCGTCAAAAGCCTCGACCGCAAGATTGTCTTCAACGTGTTCTTCGAGAACTCGACTCGAACCGCCATGTCGTTCGCTACCGCGGCGCACCGGCTCGGCGCTTCGGCGATATCGTTTTCCGCCGATCATTCCTCCGTGAAGAAGGGCGAATCGCTTGAAGACACCGCGGCAACGCTGGGTGCGATGCGCCCGGACGCGATCGTGGTGCGCCACCGCGACAACGGTGCGCCGGCGCGTTTCGCGGATATCGTGGACGCGGCGGTGATCAATGCCGGCGACGGCACCAACGAGCATCCCACGCAGGCGCTGCTCGATGCCGCGACGATCCAGCGACGGCTTGGCCGGATCGAAGGGCTGAAGGTCGCCATATGCGGCGACATACGACATAGCCGCGTCGCGCGCTCGAACGCGAAGCTACTGCCGCGCCTGGGCGCCGAAATTCGGCTCGCAGGACCGCCGGAATTGATGCCGGAAGGAATCCCACAGCTTTCCGTCGGCGAAGCGATCGCCGGCGCCGACGTGGTGATGATGCTGCGCGTCCAGCGCGAGCGGCTCGAGGATGATCTCGGCGACGCACCAGGCGAATATCTCGCCCGCTACGGCCTCACCGCCGATCGGCTGGCGACAGCAGCGCCGGGCGCGGTGGTGATGCACCCGGGACCGATGAACCGCGGAGTCGAGATCGACAGCGCGATCGCCGACGATCCCGAGCGGTCGCTGATCAGGCTTCAGGTCGAAATGGGCGTGGCCGTGAGGATGGCCTGCCTGGAGATGCTGTTGGCCTAGCGGCTCGCGATCTGGACCGGCTTGTCGCCAGCGAAGCTGCGGACGAAGCACTGGCCGCCGTTGCCCTTGAGCTCGCGGCAGCGGGCGATTGCCTCGCGCTGGCTGGCAAATCCCTGGATCGACAGCCGCCAATAGGTGCCGTTCGCCGAATCGAAGCGAGCGCGCAGCGGGAAATAGGCGCGAAGGGCGGGATAGCGCTTGGTCAGGCGGTTCCAGCCCGCGGTCACCTGTTCGGGCGAGCGATAGGAGCCGAGCTGCATGATCGCATCGCCCGGCCCGACCGCGTCGCGGACGACCGCATGGGGCGGTTTCGGACGTTGGAATTGAGGCGCGACTTTCTTGGGCATCAGGGCGGCGACGACGGATTTCACCTCGCGCGTCGCTGCGGTCGAGACCTGGTGCGCGGCGGCGGCGATCAGCGCCACCGGCGACGAGGCGGGAGCTTCGGCGACGACCGGCTCCGGCGCCGGTTCGGGAGCCGGAGGAGCGAAAGCGATCTCGGGAGCCGGCACG
>NZ_WJSQ01000127.1 GCF_009720245.1 Sphingomonas segetis
CGCCTTCGCGCTCGCGCCAGTCCGGATCGGCGAGCACCGCAAGCAGCCGCTGGGCGATCCGCTGGAGCGCACCGGCAGCTTCCGTTTCGCTCCCCGGCGGTTCGAGCCCAACCGCGCGGCTCAGCCCGGCTGCGGTCGGGACCGCAAAGCGCGCCGGGTGGATGAACGCGAACAGCTCGAGCAAGTCGAGCCCGCTCACTTCGGGATAGCCGAGCCTCTGCCCGACCAGCGGCGCGTTCAGGATGATGTGCGGAGTCTGGGCGGCGCGCGCTATCGCCTCGCCCCGGCTCGCTTCGCGCGCTTCCCCGCCGCCGCTCGCCAGCCAGATCCCCGCGTGGGTTGCGTGCAGTGCGGGAAGAGGCAAAGGAGCGGTCATCTGAGCGACCCTACGCCCCGAGAACAGAAGAGCAACGGATTTGGACGCCCAAACGCTTCGAAACACCGCAATGACGTCGAAGGCTTGGCCTTACGAGGAGGCGCGCAAGCTGCTGAAGCGCTGGCCCGACGGCAAGCCGGCGGGCGATCGGGTGATTTTCGAGACCGGCTACGGCCCATCGGGCCTGCCGCACATCGGCACCTTCAACGAGGTCGCGCGGACCAGCTTCGTCCGCCACGCCTACGAAGAACTGACCGGCAACCCGACGCGGCTGATCGCTTTCAGCGACGACATGGACGGGCTCCGCAAGGTGCCCGAGAACGTCCCGAACCAGCAGCTGCTCGAAGAAAATCTGGGCAAGCCGCTGACGAAGATTCCCGACCCGTTCGGCACCCACGACAGCTTCGCTCACCACAACAATGCGATGCTGCGCCACTTCCTCGACCGCTTCGGCTTCGATTACGAGTTCGTCTCGGCAACGGACTGCTACACCAGCGGCCGCTTCGACGACGTGATCCGCAAGGTGCTTCGCGGGTTCGACGCGATCATGGGGGTGATGCTCCCGACGCTCCGCGACGACCGCCGCAAGACCTATTCGCCGGTGCTTCCGATTTCGCCCGCGACGGGCCGCGTGCTCCAGGTACCGGTCGAGGTGATCGACGCGGAGGCGGGCCTGATTGCGTTCGACGACGAGGACGGTGCCCGAGTCCAGCAGTCCGCGTTCGGCGGCGCGGCCAAGCTGCAGTGGAAGGTCGATTGGGCCGCGCGCTGGGTCGCGCTCGGGGTCGATTACGAAATGGCGGGCAAGGACCTGATCGACAGCGTGGTCCAATCGGGAAAGATCGCGCGAATCCTCGGCGGCCGCCCGCCCGAGGGCTTCAACTACGAGATGTTCCTCGACGAAAAAGGCGAGAAGATCTCCAAGTCGAAGGGCAACGGCCTCAGCCTGGAGGAATGGCTGCGCTACGGCAGCGAGCCGAGCCTTGCCTTCTACATCTACCGCGAGCCGAAACGCGCGAAGAGCCTGCACATCGGAGTCATCCCGCGCGCGGTCGACGATTACTGGCAGTTTCGCGAGAAATATGCCGAGCAGCCGGTCGAGCAGAAGCTCGGCAACCCGGTGCACCACATCCACCGCGGCCGAGTGCCGACGGAAGCGCTGCCGCTGACCTACGGGCTGCTGCTCAATCTCGTCAGCCTGCCCGGCGTCGCGGACAAGGACACCGCGTGGAAGTTCGTCCAGCGCTATGCACCGGGCACGTCGCCTGAGAGCGACCCCGAACTCGACGAGTTGATCGGCCTCGCGGTCAATTACGCCCGCGATTTCGTCGCACCGACGCTGCAGCGCCGAGTCCCGAGCGACATGGAAGCCGAAGCGCTCCGCGACCTCGACGCGGAGCTGGCGAAGCTGCCCGCCGACGCGACGGCCGAGGACATCCAGACGCAGGTGTTCGAAGTCGGCAAGCGTCATCCGTTCGAGAGCCTGCGCGCCTGGTTCCAGGCGCTTTACGAGACCCTGCTCGGCTCTCCCCAAGGCCCGCGCATGGGCAGCTTCATCGCGCTTTACGGGATCGACAACACACGCAAGCTGATCGCCGAGGCGTCGAGCGCTGCCGCTTAAGCCGCGGTTCGCGGCCGCATGATCAGCGCCTTGCGAAGCGCGACGTCGAGCATCTCGCGACACTGAGCGGGATCGGCGAAGCCGCTGTCGGCCGCGAGCGCCTGCATGCCTTCGGCATCGCGGCTGCCGTCGAGCCCGGCGAAGAAGCGCTGAAGCACCGGGTCCTCAATCCGCACCGTCGAATGGTCGAGCGTGCATAGATTCTCGATGCCTTCGGCGATCAGCGCGCGGGCGAGGCTGCTCAGCGCCGGCCGCTCGGGGGGCTCGGTCGCGAACGGCGCGGGGCCGGTGTGCAAGTCGATCGGTCCGAGATCGAACAGCTGCAGCAGCGACCGTAGCCGCGCGTCGTCGAGATCCAGCGCCGCAACGGGCAGCCGCGCCGGCCGTGCCTGCGCCAGCCGGTCGAGCGCCGCCGCCAGCACCGGGTCCTTGACCGCGAACAGCGTCCCTTCTTCGCCCCGCCAGCCGTCGCCGTCGCGCGTGCATCGCGAGGATGCCCAGAGCCGGCGCATTGCCGCCGGCTCGAACGTGCGGCGCGGCTGTGCGTCGGCGCGGACGAACAGGCTGCGGCGGAAATAGCGCAGGTCCATGAAGTCGCGCTGCTGCGCGAGCGCAACAATCTGCGCCTGCACGTCGGCGTTTGGCTCGACGCCCTCGGGCAGGAAGCCGTCGTCGAAGCGCCCACGCCCGGTGTCGCCGAGGAAGACCAGTCCCTCTCGCGCGGCGGCGGCGCAAACTTCTGAATGCAGTTGCGGGTGATATTCCGCGCCGAGCTCGTCGTGGAACAGCAGGCCGTCCGGCTGCTCCAGCGTGCGCGCGGCCTGGTGCCGGTAGGCGGCCATGGCCGGGCCGTCGTCCGCCCGCGGCTCGGCGAACTGCTGCAGCACCTGTCGGGCAATCCGCAGCATTGCCTCGGGTGCCGCATCCGCCGGGATGAAGTGGCACATCAGGTCGCGAACGGCCATCCGGAAATAGCCGCCCGGCAGGGTGTTGTAGCTGACGAAGGCAATGCCCTGCGGCGCCACGACCCGGCCGATCAGCGCGAGCAGCGCATCGCGCACCCGCGGCGGCACCCAGGCGTAGAGACCGTGCGCGATGATATAGTCGAACTCGCCCTCGAGCTCGCGTGCTGCCTCGACGACATCGCGCACCTCGAGCTCGACATTGTGCAGCCCTGCCGCTGCGGCGCGCGTCCGCCCGCGCTCAATCACGGTCGGCGCGAGGTCGAAGCCGGTGAAGCGCGCTTCGGGCGCGGCGACCGCCATCGCCAGCAGGTTCATGCCATCGCCGCATCCCACCTCGAGCACCCGCGCGGTCGCGGGGTCGGCGGCGGCGAGTTCGTGCAGTTGCGCGATGACAGCGAGGCGATCCGGATGCGTCTGCGTGAAAATGGCGGTCGGATAGGCGACCGTGTCGTAGACGGTCGCTTCTGACTGGGTCAGGTCGGTCATGGCGTGAACCTGCCTTCGGCCGGAAGCTGCACCGTTGCGGTGCCCCGCGTTGCCGAGGTAGGTTACCCCAATTCAGGGAGCATTTCGACTTTTGCGGCGCCGCGGTCCGGCCGCGGTACCGGCTAGGGGTTGAGCGAGCTCCTGCGCACGACCCCGCCGATGGTTCCGTTCCTTGGGAGTCGCTCCATCAGAGTGACCCTCGTTGGCCCGCTGAACGTTTGCGCAGGGGCAGCGGCGGCAAGCCGCGCGCGCTCATAAGGGCAGGCGGACTCGCCGGAATGATGGTCGCCGACGGGTCCGATGCGGTTGCCGGCAGTCGCCGGTGCGACGGCAAATGCCGTCAAGAGGACCAGCAGTTCGAGCCTGTGCTTCGCCATGCGCGTACCTCCTCATTGTCGTCCTGATCGAAGCTCTCGTCGCGTGCCGCACCTCGTCGACGCGCCTCTGCGGATCGTTTCGACGAACGTCCCATCTCAGCGCGCGCGGAGCTTGTCGGAATGGATCGGCTCGGCCGGAACCTCGGCCGCATCGAGCTTCACCGCTTCGTCATGGCTCACCCCGGCCCTCTCGAGCGCAAGAACGAGCGCCCGCTTCGGGTCCGCGTCGATGTCGGGCGCGATCCCCGCGCCTTCCCAATCCTTGCCGGTCTTGATGTCGTAGGTGCGCCCGATCGGCATCCACACGCCGAAATGGTCGGTGATCTCCTGCCCGCCGCCGAAATGGTTGGCGCCGGCGGTCGCCTCCCCGATCAAGGTTGCGCGGCCCGTGGACTTGAGCGCGAGCGCAAAATGCTCCGCCGCCGACGCCGTCTTGTTGGACACCAAAAGATACACTTTCGCCCGGCGCAGCGCCGTGTCCTCGCCGGGAACGGCGCTGTGCGTGCCGACCATGTTTTCGCCCTCGGGCGCGAAGGCGAGCGTCGGCCCCGGCTTCACCGGCGAGCCATGCTCTTCGTAGATGTTCTTCGCCATCGCCATTTTCACCAGCGGCGTCTTCTCGGCGAAGATATAGGAGAAGATCGCGTCCTGCTCGTCGAGGCCGCCGCCGTGGTGGTTGCGCAGATCGAAGATAAGCGTGCGCGCGTCGCGGTTGTCGACGAGCCATTTGCGCACGCCCGCCATTTCCTCGTCGGTGCCGAAGAAGGCGGTGAAGCGGATGTAGCCGATGCACGGAGCGATCGTCTTCGCGGCCTGAATCAGCGGCGGGAAATCGCTCGGCGGCCCGCTGTGCGCGCCGGACTGCTCCTGCTTCTCCACCGCCGCAACGCGCAGGTGCCCGTCCTTGTGGACCGCCTGCAGATCGTCAGTCAGAAGCTTGGCAAGCGCCTCGCGCGTTCCGCTGTCGTAGCGGCCCGCCGCCGCATTCTTGCGAAGCATCGCCGCATAAGCCTGAGCCTGGTCGCGGAACACGAAGGCGCTGACGAGCTGGCCGGCGAGCTTGAGCGCGACATCGCGCCCTTCACCGTTTTCGAGCGCAGCCGCGGACGGCGACTCCGCAGCGGAAGCAGGCGGCGCCGGAGCCGCCGCCTGCATCGGGAACGGAGCGCTCAACGCGAGGCAGGCAAGGAGCAGGGAGGAAGTGGCGGCGCGCATACGACTCGGTACCCTCGCTGTGTCATGCAAGTAATACACTATCAGCAATTCGTGCGCGTTGTGCGCAAATTTGGTGCGCTGCGTGCCAGAATTTGGCAGCGTCGGACCGTGCTCGACCGTTTCGACCTCCAGCTGCTCGATTTCGTCCAGCGCGACGATTCGCGCACCGCCGATTCGCTTGCCGCCGACGTGCCGCTGTCCCCGTCGGCGATCGCCCGGCGCCTGAGGCGGCTACGCGGCGAAGGATGGATCGCCCGAACCATCGCGCTGCTTGCGCCGCGGCTGACGAGGGGCCGGCTCCGCGCGATCGTCTTCATCCAATTGAGCGAGCATGCCGACCTCCAGGGCAAGGCCGCGCTGGAGAAACGGCTGCTCGCCGCCGGCGAGGTCCAGTTCTGCTACGAGGTCGCGGGCCCCCACGATTTCATCGCGCTGTTCGACTGCGCGGCCATGGCCGAGTTCAACGACTCCGCCGACGCTCTGCTCGCATCCTCACCGACGGTGCGGCGCTACGAGACCCATTTCGTCAAGCGCGAAGTCAAGTTCGCGCCGTTCGTGGGGCTTAGCTCCTAGCCGCGTTCGCCGGGCCGCTGTCCGGTAGCTGACTGCGCCGGCGCGCCGCCCTGTTTCGCCGCGATCCAGCGGTGGATCTTCTCCTCCAGGATCGGCAACGGAAGCGCGCCGGTGTCGAGCACCTGCGCGTGGAATTCGCGGATGTCGAACTTCTCGCCGAGCGCCGCTTTGGCTTCGTCCCGCAGCCGGCTGATGGTCAGCTGCCCGATCTTGTAGGCGAGCGCCTGGCTCGGAATCGCGATGTAGCGCTCGACCTCGGCGGTGGCGTCGGTCTTCCCCATGCCCGAATGGTCGAGCATGTACTGGATCGACTGGTCGCGCGTCCAACCTTTGGCGTGGATCCCGGTGTCGACCACCAGCCGCATCGCGCGCAGCATCTCGTCGTTCAAATTGCCGAAGCGCTGATAGGGGTCGGTGTACATGCCCATCGGGTAGCCGAGCGATTCCGCGTACAGCGCCCATCCTTCCACATAGGCCGTGTTGCCGCCGAAGCGCATGAATGCCGGAAGCGCGGGATTCTCCTGCGCAAGGCTGATCTGGAAATGATGCCCGGGCTCCCCCTCGTGCATGAACAAAGTGGTTTCCTCCCACGTGCTTCGCGACGGGAGGTCGTAGCCGTTGAAATAGAAGGTCCCCGGGCGCGACCCGTCGGGCGTGCCGTTCTCGTAGCTGCCGCCGGCCTCGAATTTTTCGCGAAACTCGGGATAGGGGCGGATGACCAGCCCCGCCTTGGGGACCTTCGAGAAAAATTGCGGCACCTTCGCTTCGACCTTCTTCTGGACGGCGTAAAAGCCCTGCTCCAGCTCCTTCTTGCTCTTCGGCTGGAATTTCGGGCTGGTCCGCATGTAGTCGAAGAATTCGTGAAGCGTGCCCTTGAAGCCGACCTCCCGTCGGATTTCTTCGAAGCCCTTGGTGATTCGCGCGACCTCGCTGAGGCCGAGCTGGTGGACTTGCTCAGGGTCCAGCGGCTCGGTCGTCGTCTGCTCGATCAGATAGCGGTAATAAGCGTCGCCGCCCTTCATGTACTTGAGCCCGAAGCCCTCGCGCGCATCGGCGAGATAATCGTTGGCGAGGAAGTCGCGCATCTTGCGCAGCGCCGGGTAAATCACCTTGGCAATGGAATCGCGGTACTCGGCCGTGAGCCGCGCGCGGTCGGCGGCCTTGATCGACGCCGGGAAGCTCTTGATCGGCCCCCAGTACGGCGACTGCTCGGGCGTCAACTTGAGCTGGTCGTCGAGCTGCTCGATCATGTTGCCGACCGTCAGCTTGGTGTCGACGATCCCTTCCGCCTCGCCCTTCTTCCATTGCGCGATGGCGGCATCGATGTTGGCGGCGAAGTCGCGGTTGCGTTTCAAATTGTTCTCATAATCGGCGATCGTCTTGAACGGCGCGGCACCCTGCCCTCCGGCGATCGTCGGGTAAGCGGTGTGGATGCCGAAGAAATGGTTCATCGGCAGCGCTTCGCTGATGGTCAGCAGCTCGGGCGCGAACCCCTTGAGCGTCTCTTGCGTCTGGTTCTCGAACACGTCGTAAATGATCTGATCGGTCGCGCTGAGCTGGTCGCGCGGGATAGCGTGGAGCGCCGCGAGATCGTGCTCGGCCGCGGCCTTTTCCGCCTGGTAATGCGCGTCGCTGAACAGGTCGCCGAGCCGGTCGGCGTAGCGCTGGTCGCCGCGGAACAAAGCCGCGATCGGGTTGCGCCTGAGGCTCGCCTCGTCGCTTTCCTTGAACAGCCGGAACAGCCGGTCGTGCGCGCTCGCCTGGGCGGATGCCGTGACGGGAGGCGTCGCAATCTGCGCACTTGCTGCCGCGAACGGGGCGAGCGCCAGCAGCGATGCGGACAGGATCAGGCGGACGGCGGATTTCATTCGGGATTCTCCAGGGGCGAGCGGCTATCGGGGCCGCTAATGCAGAAGGGGCGCTGCGGCAAATACCGCAACGCCCCTTCGATGTTCGGCTCGGCTGGTTCTACCAGAAGAAGCCGGGGATCACGTCCACGACGGTTCCGGTCCAGGTGTCGACCAGCATCGCGTCGTTCCAGTAACGCACCCAGGCGTAGCCCGGAGGCGCGTAAGGCAGGCGGTACATCCACGGATCGTTGATCCAGTAACGGCTGCTGTAATAGCTCGGCCACAGCCGCCATCCGATCGAATAGGGCTGATAGCCCCAGCCGTACGGGTCGAAGTAGAAGCCGAGGTGGAACAGCGACCGGTGATGACGCCGGTGGTTCTGCCAGTCGTAGCGGTGATTGTTCCGCCAGCTGCCGTCCCAACGGTGCTCGCCGCCACGGCGGTGCTCGGCGCGCAGCGGCGGCTGCGTGCCAGGCCGCGGCGTGTTGCTCACGATTGGGGTCGGGCGAGCGGATC
>NZ_WJSQ01000128.1 GCF_009720245.1 Sphingomonas segetis
AAGCCCGCCCCAGCGTCGCCGCAGTCCCTGGCTGGCGCTCGCGGCGGCGGTCGCTCTGTTGGCCGCCGCCCTCGCGGTCCTCGTCCGCCGACGGTCCCGGCGCTAGTCCAGGATGGGCCGGTAAACCGCTACCCGGCTCGGCGGCTCAACGCGCAGGCGCAGCATGCTGACCCCGGCGGCAACCAGCGCGACGATCGAGGCGAAAAGCAGCAACGTCGGGGTGACCCGCACGCCGGCGAGATGGAACGCGAGCCCGACGGCGACCGCCCCCGTGGTCTGGCCGAGCAGCCGCGCGGTCGCCAGCATCCCCCCGGCAGCTCCCGAGCGCGGCTTTGGCGCGGCGCTGAGGAGGGTGCGGTTGTTGGGTGACTGGAACAGCCCGAAGCCGAGACCGCACACCGCCATTCGCCACGCGATGTCGAAATTGGCCGGCGACTCGCCGAGCCGAGAGAGGAAGAACAAGCCGACCGCGAAGATGGCGAGGCCGATTCCGCCGAGCAGGCCCGAAGGCACGCGATCGGCGAGCCGGCCGGCGAACGGCGCCGCGATTCCGACCGCGATCGGCCACGGAGTCATCAGCAGTCCGGTCGCGAACACGCTTCGCCCGAGCACCGACTGCAGCAGGAATGGGATCGCGACATAAGCGAGCATCTGCGCAGCAAAGCTCACGATCGAGGTCGCGATCGAGAGCGCGAAAATCGGGATGCGCAAGAGGTCCAGCGGCATCATCGGGTTCGCCTCTCCCCGCTCGCGCCAGATGAGCGCCGCGCCGCCGGCCAGCCCTGCGATTACCAGCACGAGGCCCAGTCCGGCGCCTTCGCGCGCGAACATCTCCGCGCCGAACACGAAGCCGCCCATCATTGCTGCGCTCAGCAGCGCGGAAGGCCAGTCGAACAGCTCGCCGTGCCCGTGCGGATCGGGAAGCGCCTTCCTGCCGACGGCCAGCGCCGCGATCCCGATCGGCAGGTTGATCAGGAACAGCCAGTGCCATGAGGCGACGCTGAGGATCAGCGCGGCGAGCGTCGGTCCGGTCGCCGCGGACATCGACAGCACCATCGCGTTGTAGCCGATGCCACGTCCTAGCATGCTCGCCGGATAGGTCGCCCGCACCAGCGCCGCGTTCATGCTCATGATGCACGCCGCGCCGATGCCCTGGAACACTCGCGCCGCGATCAGCATCGGCAGGGAACCCGAAACCGCGCACGCGACCGACCCGAGGGTGAACAGCGCCAGGCCGGGGATGTAGATGCACTTGTACCCGATCCGGTCGCCGAGCGCGGCGAGCGGAAGCAGCAGCACCGTGATCGTCAGTTGGTAGCCGTTGATGACCCACACCGACGCGGAAGGCGAAGCGCCGAGCTGCCCCGCGATCACCGGAAGCGCGACATTGGCGATCGCGCCGTCGAGCACCGCCATGGTCAGCGCCAGCCAGATGCTGACGACCGACCAGTAGCGGCGGGGGACCGGCAGCCCGTCTTCGGCTTCGGCTTGCGGCCGTTCCAATGTCCGACGATTCACGATTGCGCGCCCATTGTTCCAAACCCGAACGAATCGCAATCGGCGTGGATGCTACGGCTGCTGACGACCGACGATTTGCTCCACGAGTTGACGCAGGTTTGCGAATTCGGCGAGCTTCAGTCCGTCGCCCGCTTTGATGCCCTTTGGCACCCATCCCGTATCGAATCCCAGCTTGGCCGCTTCCTTGAGCCGCAGCCCGGAGTGGGCCACTGGACGGATCTCGCCCGACAATGCGATTTCACCCAGGACCACGGCGTCTTGGGGAACCGGCCGCTCGGACATTGCCGACACCAACGCCGCGGCGACGGCCAGGTCCGCCGCGGGGTCGTTGAGCCGGTAGCCGCCCGCGACATTGAGATAGACTTCGGCCGTCGCGAAGCTGAGGCCGCACCGCGCCTCGAGCACCGCCAAGACCATCGCGAGGCGTCCGCTGTCCCAGCCCACCGCCGCGCGCCGCGGGGTCGCGCCGGTTGCCAGCCGCACCACCAACGCCTGAATCTCGACCAGCACCGGTCGCGTGCCTTCCATTGCCGGGAACACGCTCGTCCCGCTGACCGGCTCGCCGCGGTGGGTGAGGAACAAGGCCGAGGGATTGGGCACTTCGGTGAGCCCCGCGCCCTCCATCGCGAACACGCCGATCTCGTCGGTACCGCCGAAGCGGTTCTTCATCGCGCGGAGGATGCGATATTGGTGACTGCGCTCGCCTTCGAAGCTCAGCACTGTGTCGACCATATGCTCGAGCACGCGCGGCCCGGCGATGGTGCCGTCCTTGGTGACGTGGCCGACGAGCACGACGGCGGTGCCATGCTCCTTCGCGAACCGGACCAATTCCTGTGCGGAGGCGCGGACCTGGCTGACGGTACCAGGCGCCCCCTCGATCAGGTCAGAATGCATGGTCTGGATCGAATCGATCACCAGCAGCGCCGGCGGCGCGCCGTCGCCCAGGGTGGTCAGGATATCACGCACCGACGTCGCTGCAGCGAGCCGAACCGGCGCTGCGCCGAGGCCGAGCCGCACCGCCCGCAGCCGCACCTGCTCGGCCGATTCCTCGCCCGAGACATAGATCACCCTTTGGCCTTCGCTCGCGACCCTCGCCGCGACCTGGAGCAGCAGCGTCGACTTGCCGATGCCGGGATCGCCGCCGACCAGCATCGCCGAGCCCGCGACAATCCCGCCGCCTATCGCCCTATCGAATTCTGCGATCCCGCTCGGCAGACGCTCGGGCAGCGCCGCCGGCGTCTCCAGCCCGACCAGCGGGATCACCCGCCCGCCTCCCTGCAAATTGTGCTTCGTGGCGAAGATGCTCGACACTTCCGCAGCTTCCTGGACGAGCGTGTTCCACTCGGCGCAATCGGGGCATTGGCCTTGCCAGCGGCTGCTGACGGAGCCGCACGCCTGGCAGACGTATCGGGATTTGGGCTTGGCCATCACCGCGCAGCCTAGCCTCGCCGGGACGCTTCGCAAGCGGTACAAGGAACAATCGGGGGTGCGTGCTGGCTGACATCTTCCTGTCTTATGCGAGGCCCGACGCCACTGCGGCGGAGCGGATTGCGCGCGAGCTCGGCAAGGCGGGATGGTCCGTCTGGTATGATCGCGAGCTCCCCGCGCACCGCGCCTATGCCGACGTCATCGCAAACGAGCTCGAATCGGCGCCGGCGGTGCTCGTGCTGTGGTCGGAAGCGGCGGCCGCGTCGGAATGGGTGCGATCGGAAGCGAACCGCGCTCGCGAGCTGCACAAGCTGGTCCAGTCCAGGCTAGACCGCACCCGGCTGCCAATGCCGTTCGACCAGATCCAGTGCGCCGACCTTCGCGGCTGGCGCGGTGGCCGGCGCCACGCCGGCTGGTCGCAGGCCCGCAAGAGCATCGAGGCGCTCGTCGGTGGCGAGCGGCATGGTGTGGGTCGAACGTCGTTGACATCGGACCGCGGCACGACCCGGCGCACGCTGCTCATTGGGGCAGGAGCGGCGGTAGTAGCGACCGCCGCGGGAACCTTGTGGCTGCGCGGCGAAAGCGAGCATCGGCCCAATCCCGAAGCCGCGTTGCTGTTTCAAAAGGGCACCGACGCACTTCAAAACAATGACGTCTTCGCTGCTGACAATCCCGGCTCGCTGGCCAATGCGATCGCGCTGCTGACGGAAGCAACCCAGGCCGACCCCCATTATGCCAAGGCCTGGGGCTCGCTCGCGCTTGCCTATGCGGGCTTGAAACGCGTGTCGCCCGTTTCGCAAAGGCCTGGCTTGGATTCGCGCAGCCGGTCGGCCGCTGCGGAAACCTTCAGGCTGGAGCCCAATGAGCCGCGCGCGACTTCAGCGCTCCTCCTCCTCGATCCATTGTACCGTCACTGGCGCTCCGCCGAGCTTGCTGATCGGGCTGCGCTCAAGAATTCGAGGCCCGTGCCGCTCCTGCAGTTCCTTCTCTCCGAGACCCTTGGCAGCGTCGGCCGCTGGAAGGAGGCAGCTGCGATTTCAGACACGGCGGACCGCAAGCACTTCATTATCCCGGGCGCGGATCGCAGGATCGTGGTCGACCTGTGGGCGGCAGGCAATCTGCAAGCCGCGGACGAAGCGCTTAAGCAGGCGGTCGATCACTGGCCGCAGCAGCCGCAGGTGTGGCGCACCCGGCTCGAATATCTGATGTACAGCGGGCGGCCGCTGGATGCGCTCGCGATCCTCAGCAACGAGGCGGAACGGCCGACCGGCACTTCCGCGCAGCTGGTGAAAGCCATCGATGCGACCGCGCGAGCCCTGGCAGCGCGAGGCAGCCCGAGCGAGGCCGTGGACCGCAGTCTCGACTATCTGAAGTCACAGCCGTCGGAGGGTTTGGCCGTGGCCCAGGCCGCTGCTGCGGTCGGCGATCTCAACACGAGCTTCGCCGTCCTCGACGGCTATTATTTCGGTCAGGGCGAGTGGAACGAGGCCGCGCCCGAAGCCGGCGACGAGGACCGGGCGACGAGCGCGCTGTTCCTGCCGTCGATGAAAAAGGCTTGGACCGACGCGCGTTTCGCGCAGCTTCTCCAAAGCATCGGCCTCGAGCAATATTGGCAGGAAAGCGGCACCGTGCCGGACTTCCGCCGCCCCTGAGTCACATCAGCAGCAGCAGGGCAGACCTCGGCAAGTTCCGAGGATATGGAATCGCGGATGACTACGCTCTCCGCATTGCCTGTCCCGCTGGAATTCGTCCTGTTCGGCGCGATGCTGCTCGGCGTCGCGCTGTTCCACAACCGCGCGCTGCCCATCACACTGGTCGGTCTCGCCGCGATACTCGCGATCGAGGCGCTGGTGACCCAATTTCCCACCGGCCGGGGGGCTTCCGCCCTCTTCGCCCATGCGCGGCACGAATGGGTGATAATCGCCAACCTGCTCCTTCTGCTCACCGGTTTCGAGCTGCTCTCGAGCCAATTCGAGCGAAGCAGGATCTCCGATCATCTGCCGAACCTGCTCCCCGACGACTGGACCGGCGGCGTCGCGGTCCTCGGCATCGTCTTCGTGCTATCGGGCTTTCTCGACAACATCGCCGCAGCGGTGCTCGGCGGCGTCATCGCGCGGCACGTGTACGAGGAGCGCGTGACCGTAAGCTTCCTGGCGGGGATCGTCGCCGCCGCGAATGCCGGAGGGGCGGGAAGCGTCATCGGCGACACCACGACCACGATCATGTGGCTTCACGGCGTTTCGCCGCTGACGGTCCTCCCCGCTTATGTCGGCGCAGCGGCATCATTCGCTGTGATCGCACCCTTCGCTGCCCTCGCGCAGCACCGGCACCAGCCGATCATCGCCGACGACCGGCCCGGAAGCCCGCTCGAGTGGCGGCGCATCTGGATCGTCGCTTTCATCCTGGCTTGCGCCGTGAGCGCCAACATCGTCGCCAATGCGCTCAGCGAGGGAGAGGAAACCGCGCCCTGGCTGGGGATGGCGCTATGGGGCGCGATCCTGCTGACGAGCCTGATCGCGCGTCCGGACTGGTCGAGCCTGCGCCATGGGGCGAAGGGAGCGCTGTTTCTCGTCGCGCTCGTCGCCGCAGCGTCGCTGATGCCGCTCAAGGCGCTTCCCGATCCGTCGTGGCAGAGCGCGTTCGGGCTCGGCGTGCTTTCGTCGATATTCGACAATATCCCGCTCACCGCCCTCGCGTTGCGCCAGGGAGGGTACGATTGGGCGCTGCTCGCCTTCGCGGTGGGATTCGGCGGTTCGATGGTTTGGTTCGGATCGTCCGCCGGAGTCGCGCTCACCAACAATTATCCCCAGGGCCGCTCGTTCATCCGCTGGCTGAGGGAAGGCTGGTTCGTTCCGATCGCCTATGCGGCCGGCTTTTTCGCCATGCTCCTGGCGTTCGGCTGGCATCCGTCACCGAGCCATTGATGATGGCGCCGCCCGGCGCGGTTGATATGGAGCGTGCATGAACGGCATCGCGCTAGCGCCGATTGGCGTGCTTCTGCTCGTCGCCTGCCTCATCGCGATGGTGTCGCGTCGCATCGGCCTGCCCTACAGCGTCGGCCTGGTCGCCGCCGGCGTAGCGATCGCGTTCATTCCGAACACGCCGACCCTTCCGCTTTCGCGCGACCTGATCTTCAACATCCTGCTCCCGCCGCTCGTCTTCGAGGCGGCGCTCCAGCTTCCTTGGCGAAGCTTCCGCCGCGAGTTGCCGGTAGTCGTCACCCTTGCATTTTTCGGTGTCGCGCTGGCCGCCGCGATCGTGGCCGCTGGCATGCACTTCGGCCTCGGCTGGAGCTGGCTTGGGGCGGCGCTGTTCGGAGTGCTGATCGCCGCGACCGATCCCGTCGCGGTGATCGCCGCGTTCAAGGAAATGAATGCCGAGGAGCGACTGTCGATGCTCGTCGAATCGGAAAGCCTGCTGAACGACGGCGTGGTCGCCGTGGCGTTCGCCGTGCTGGTCGGGATAGCGACCGGCGCATCGGCCGGGATCGGAAGCATCGTTCCGTCCTTCCTGTGGACGCTGTTCGGCGGCGCGCTGATCGGCGCCGCCGTGAGCGCCGTAATCCTGCTGCTTGCGGGCCGCACCAGGGATCACCTCGTCGAAATCACCCTGACGACGCTCGCCGCCTACGGCTCGTTCCTGATGGCGGAACGCGTCCACGCCTCGGGCGTGCTCGCCTCGCTGACCGCGGGCCTGATGATCGGCAATCTCGGCCGCATGATCTCGGACGAGGGCCGGCCTCACGTGCTCTCCGCGTGGGAGTTCTTCGCTTTCCTCGCCAATTCCTTCGTCTTCCTGCTGATCGGCATCCAGGAGGCCGGGATCCCTGTTAACCGCCTCGGCTATGTGACCGCGGCCTCGGCGATCCTGCTGGTGTTGGTCGGCCGGGCGGCGGCAATCTATCCGCTCGCGCTGCTGTTCCGGGCCACGAAGCTGAAGGTCTCGTTCCCTTACCAGCACGTGCTCTTCTGGGGCGGGCTTCGCGGCGCGCTCGCTCTCGCGCTCGCACTGACCGTCCCGGCGTCCGTTCCCGAGCGCGTGCCGATCATCATCACGGCCTTCGTGGTGGTCGCTTTCTCGATTTTCGTTCAGGGGTTGACGATGCCGTGGCTGGTGAACCGCTTCGGCCTCACCGAGAAGCGGCACGCGAAGTGAGTTGCCGCTGCCCGGCGCGGCCCCTACTTCGCCGCGCGTGAGCCTGGTCCCCGAACCGCTTCGAATTCCGGCGTTCCGCTACTTCTGGTTCGCTCGGCTGGCGACGACCATGGGTCAGATGGCGATGGTCATCATCATCGGCTGGCAGGTCTACGACATCGCCCGCGAGACGATGGGCCTCAAGGAAGCGGCGCTGCGGCTCGGCATCATCGGCGTGGTCCAGTTCGTGCCGCTGTTCTTTCTGACGCTGGTGACCGGATGGATGGCCGACCGCGTCGACCGGCGCTGGATTTCGCGCGCGTCGGTCGCGCTCGAGCTCGGCTGTGCGCTGGCGCTGGCCTGGTTCGCCTGGCGCCAGACGACGACGCTCGAAATCCTGTACGCAATCGCTGCCCTGCTCGGAGTGGCGCGCGCGTTCGCCGGACCCGCGCTCGGCGCCCTTGCCCCGAACCTCGTTCCGCGTGAAATCCTGCCCAGAGCGATCGCCTTGTCGTCGATGGCGTGGCAGACGGGTGCGATCGTCGGGCCGGCGCTCGGCGGCTATCTCTACGCATATCACCCTTATGCCCCCTATGCCGCGAGCGCGGCGCTGTTCGCGATCGCTTTGGCAGGATTGCTCGCCATCGGTCCGGTCCCGCGAAGCGAGCTCGCGCGCGGCGTGAACCCGTGGACCCAGATGATCGAGGGGCTGCGCTACGTGCGCCGCCACCGGCTGGTGCTCGGAGCGATCAGCCTCGACCTGTTCGCGGTCCTGCTCGGCGGCGCGACCGCAATGCTCCCGGTCTTCGCGCGCGACGTGCTCCACGCGGGGCCCGAAGGCCTGGGCCATTTGCGCGCCGCCCCGGCGGTCG
>NZ_WJSQ01000129.1 GCF_009720245.1 Sphingomonas segetis
TGCCGCAGGTGGTGCTCGACGGCGAGCGCATCTCGTCGGGGCGCGTTCGCGAGGCGCTGGTCGCCGGCGACACCGGCACGGCGACCCGAATGCTGAGCCGCGACTACGCCGTCGAAGGTGTCGTCGAGCGCGGCGATGCGCGCGGCCGGGAACTCGGCTACCCGACGGCGAACCTGTCACTCAGGGATTATCAGCGGCCGAGGTACGGCATCTACGCGGTGCGGGTGAGGCTGAACCACGGGCGCGAGCATCCCGGTGTCGCAAGCCTCGGTGTGCGGCCGACGTTCCAGCCGCCGGAGGAGCTGCTCGAGGCGCACCTGTTCGGATTCGAGGGCGACCTTTACGGCCGTAACATCGAGGTTGCGCTCCACGCCTTCATCCGCGAGGAGCGGAAGTTCGACGGGGTCGACGCGCTGGTCGCCGAGATGCGGAACGACGAGGCGCAGGCTCGGCGGCTGCTCGCCATCGACTAACCGTCATTGCGAGCGCAGCGAAGCAATCCAGGAAAGATCCTTTTCACACGAAGGCACGAAGGAGAGAAGGCGCGAAGGAACGGCGCCTCGTCTTCGTGGCTTCACTTCTTCTTCGTGCCTTCGTGTGAATCCATTATTCCTTGTGGATTGCCGTGGCAGCTGCGCTGCCTTGCAATGACGGTTTGCACAGCGCGAAGGGGCGGCTAGAGCCGCCGCAAATGGCCGACCCTCCCGACAAGCCCGATTACAGACCGACGGTCTTCCTTCCGCGCACCGACTTCCCGATGAAGGCCGGGCTGCCGCAGAAGGAGCCGGCGATCCTCGCGCGGTGGGAGGAGGCCGACCTCTATTCGGAGGTCCGTCGCGCCCGCGCCGGCCGGCCCAAGTTCATCTTCCACGACGGCCCACCCTACGCCAACGGCGACATCCACATCGGCCACGCCTTGAACCACACGCTCAAGGACATGGTCGTGCGCACCCAGACCCTGCTCGGCCGCGACGCGCCCTACGTGCCCGGATGGGATTGCCACGGCCTTCCGATCGAATGGAAGGTCGAGGAGCAGTACCGCAAGAAGAAGCTCAACAAGGACGAGGTGCCGGTCAAGGAGTTCCGCGCCGAGTGCCGCGCCTATGCCCAGCATTGGGTCGACGTGCAGCGCGAGCAATTGAAGCGGCTCGGCGTCAGCGCCAATTGGGACAAGCCGTACCTGACGATGTCGAGCTTCGCCGAAGCCACGATCGTCGCCGAGCTGTTCAAGTTCGCCGAGACCGAGCAGCTCTACCGCGGCGCCAAGCCGGTGATGTGGTCGCCGGTCGAGAAGACAGCGCTGGCCGAGGCCGAGATCGAATATGAGGACATCGTCTCGACCCAGATCGACGTGGCGTTCGAGATCGTCGAGAGCCCGATCCCGGAGCTGATTGGCGCGCACGCGGTGGTGTGGACGACCACGCCCTGGACGATCCCGGTCAATCAGGGGATCGCGTACAATCAGGGCATAACCTATTACCTATTCAAGGCGAACGACGGACGAGATTACCTAATTGCGTTTGATCTGGTGGACGCTTTCCGCGCTCGAACTGGCTTGAGCGACCGGGATGATCCGACTGCGCCTGACATTAGCGATAACGACGCACTAATCAGGCACACAGCATCGCGCACGTACGTCGGCACGAAGCTAGTCCGAACAATCGCCCGCCACCCGATGCACAAGCTGGGCGGGTTCTTCGCCAAGCCGCGCCCCTTCCTGCCCGGCGACTTCGTCACCACCGATCAGGGCACCGGCCTCGTCCACATGGCGCCCGATCATGGCGAGGAAGATTTCGAGCTGTGCCGCGCCAACGGAATCGACCCGGTGTTCGCGGTCGATGCGGGCGGCTTCTACCGGCCCGACTGGCTCTGGCTCGGCGGGCAAGGGTCGGTCATCAACGCCAAGTTCAACGCGCCCGACGGGCCGATCTGCTCCGACCTGCGCGAGGCGGGCGCGCTGCTCGCGGCGAGCGCGGACTTCCAGCACAGCTACCCGCATTCGTGGCGGTCGAAGGCCAAGGTCATCTACCGCTGCACCCCGCAATGGTTCATCGCCATGGACAAGCCGATCGAGGAGAGGAACTGCCGCTGGTTTTTCGAGAGCCGGTGGGAGAATGAGGGCGGCGCATTGCGCGGCACCCCCCCGGCCTACCAACAGCGCACGCTGCGCGAGATCGCGCTGCAATCGATCGCGCAGACCCGCTTCGTCCCGGACAAGGGGCGCAACCGGCTTGGATCGATGGTCGAGGGCCGCCCCGACTGGGTGATCAGCCGGCAGCGCGCCTGGGGCGTTCCGATCGCCTTGTTTGTCGACAAGAAGAGCGGCGAGCTGCTGGTCGACAAGGACATCAACCGGCGCATCGTCGCGGCGGTCAACGAGCACGGCGTGGACGCCTGGTCACCGGAGAATGCCGCCGACTTTCTCGGGCCCGGCCGCAACCCCGACGATTACGAGATGGTCGGCGACATTCTCGACGTGTGGTTCGACAGCGGCTGCACCCACGCGTTCGTGCTCGAAAGCGGCGAATGGCCCGAGGAGCGCTGGCCGGCCGACCTCTATCTCGAAGGCTCCGACCAGCATCGCGGCTGGTTCCAGTCGAGTCTTCTCGAAAGCTGCGGCACCCGCGGGCGCGCGCCCTACAATGCCGTGCTGACCCACGGCTTCACCATGGACTCCAAGGGCCTGAAAATGTCCAAGAGCCTGGGCAATACGGTCAACCCGCTCGACCTGATGAAGGAATATGGCGCCGACATCCTCAGGCTGTGGGCGCTGTCGGTCGATTTCACCGAGGACCACCGGATCGGGAAGGAAATCCTCGGCGGCGTCGCCGACCAGTATCGCAAGCTCCGCAACACCTTCCGCTATTTGCTCGGGGCGCTCGCCGAATTCACGGAGGAGGAGGAGAAGGTCGAGGCGGAGGCGATGCCGGAGCTCGAGCGCTACATGCTCCACCTCGCGGGCGGGCTCGACGCGAAGCTGCGGCGCATCGCCGATTTCAACCCCGACGAGCATTGGTCGGAGGATCATCCCGAACTGTTCGACTTCACCAGCTACGTTCGGCTGATCGCCGACTTCGCCAACAACGATTTGAGCGCCTTCTATTTCGATATCCGCAAGGATGTTCTTTATTGCGACGTCAACGCGCTGACCGGTGCCCAGTCGCAGCGGCGGCGGGCCTATCGCACGGTGCTCGACACCCTGTTCCATGCGCTCGTCCGCTGGCTCGCCCCGGTGCTGGTCTTCACCACGGAGGAAGTGTGGGGAACGCGCTATCCCGACGCGGGGTCGGTGCACCTGCTCGAATGGCCGGTAGTGCCGCAGGTCGATTCGGACGAAGCGAAATGGGCCAAGCTTCGCGAGCTCAGGACGCAGGTGACCGAAGCGATCGAGCCGCTTCGGCGCGACAAGGTGCTGGGGTCGAGCCTGGAAGCGGAAGTGTGGGTGCCGAGCGACGAGGATCCCCAGCTGCTCGCCGAGCTGTTCATCACCTCGACAGTCCACAAAGGCGATGAGATCAAGGTGGCGAAGACGAGCAACCACAAATGCGGGCGCTGCTGGCGGCATCTGCCGGGCGTGATCGAGGACGGCGCGCTGGATGCGCGGTGTGCGGAAGTGCTTCGTGGTTAAGTACCGCCTCGGCTTCGCGGTGGCGCTGCTGGTGTTCGTGCTCGACCAGCTGATGAAGTGGGTGGTCACCGACCGCCTCGGAATCAACCGGATCGGTGACCAGCTCGTGCTGCTGCCGATCTTCAACTTCACCTACACCGAAAACAACGGCATCTCGCTCGGGCTGCTCAACGCGACCAATCCCGTCGGCCGATGGATGCTGGTCGCGCTGACAACCGCGATCGCCGTCGCCGTGGCGGTGTGGATCGGGCGCGAGAAGAACCGGCTGGACCAGATCGCGCTCGGGATGGTGCTGGGCGGAGCGCTCGGCAACATCCTCGACCGGGTGCGGTTCGGCTATGTGATCGACTTCGCCGACCTCCATTTCGGCGACTTCCGCCCGTTTTTGGTATTCAATGTGGGCGATGCGGCGATTAGCATCGGCGTCGTGATCCTGTTGCTGCGCGCGTTCCTCGCCCGTAAGGATCATCGCGAAGGGCAAGAGCCCAGGGAGACAATCGAACATGCGTAAAGCCTCCATCGCTGTCCTGGCTGCCGTCGCTTTGGCGACGAGCGGCTGCGCGGCGCTCACCGGGAGCCGCAAGGCGCCTGACGAATTCATGGTCGCGCGCAACGCGCCGCTGATCATCCCGCCCGACTTCAGCCTCGCACCGCCAGTTGCAGGGACCCAGGGGCTGTCGGTGGGCGAAGCGCAGCAGCAGGCGATCGACGCTTTGTTCGGCGGCCCGGCGCCGCGCTCGCCGGCAGAAATGAGCCTGCTCGACCAGGCGGGCCGCAGCGAAGCGCCGATCGGCATCCGCTCGACCGTGTGGGACCCGGACACGCGCATCGTCGACAAGGGCGCGACGACGCTGCAAATCCTGCAGGCGCCGGCGGCCAACACCGCGGTTGCCACCGCCCAAGCCGGTCAGTGACGCCCGGGCGGGGGAGCAGAACCTAAGATGGCCGAACAGAATCTATCCGGACGCCTGGTCGAGATCGAATCCATGCTCGACCGATCGCGCCGCCGTTTCGAAGAAGGGACGCGGCTGGTCGAGGAAGCGCACAAGCTGCTCGCCGACATCCAGCAGGCGCTGATCGGAAGCCCGCGCGCCTCCTCGCCCGAAGACAGCGAGGAAGTCGCCTCGCGGCTGCTCGCCTCGCTCAAGGCGAGCGGCACCGAGATGCCGGAGACGCTTTGCGGTGGGCGGCTTGCGGTCGACCAGGTTCAGCGCCTGATCCGCATCGACGGCCACCCGATCGGAATCACCGAGATGGAATATCGCGTGCTCGAGCTGCTGGCGTTCGCGCGCAACAATGTCGTCACCCGCGCGATGCTGCTCAAGCATCTCTACCGCCGCGCCGACGACCAGCCGCAGCCCAAGATCATCGACGTGTTCATCTCGAAGCTGCGCAAGAAGCTGCGCAATGCGAGCGGCGGGGCGGAGTTCATCGAGACCATCCCTCAGCGCGGCTGGATCCTGCGCGACATCGACGCGAAGAGCGGAGCTTAAGCCGGGTTGGGCCCCTGCCTTCGCAGGGGTACGATGATTCACCTTTCATTAGCCTCGCCGGTTTACCCCCGGGGCATGCTTCATCTGCTTGCACCGCCCGCGACTCAGGAATCGCCGCTTCCGTACGCCGAAGCCGTGTCGCGGCTGGCAAGCGTTCGCCATGCCCTTCGGCTGGTCGAGCCGTTCGGCGGCGGCCCTGCGTCGGACCCAAGCGACGACGAGGCTCTTGCCGCTGGATGGGATGGTGCCGGCGATGCGAGGCAGCAGCAGTTCGACCGCCGCTCCGAGCGCATGATCGGCTCCGCCGCGGCAGGAATCGAGGCATTGCTCGTCGAAAGCCAGGAAGGACGCGAGCCAAATGCGGCCGCGAGCCAGGCGTTGGTCGACGAAATTCGCCGCGAGCTCAGCGAAATCGCCGGGATTATTCTCGCCTAGGCAGGCCCCAGCGCCTTCGGCGTCGCCGGATCGGCGCCCCACTCGCTCCAGCTTCCGTCGTAGAGACGCGTTGAACCGTTGCCGAGCAGGTGCGCGGCGAAGACCAGGCTGTTTGCGGTAACGCCGGAGCCGCAGCTGGCGACGAACGGCTGCGCGGGATCGATGCCGGCCTCGGCGAACAGGCGGCTCAGCTCCTCGTTCGATCTGAACGTGCCGTCCTCGTTGTACAGCGCGGAGAAGGGGAGGTTGCGCGCGCCGGGGATATGACCGGGCTCAACTCCCGGGCGGGGATCCGCGTCGGTCCCTTCGAAGCGGCCCTTGCCGCGTGCATCGAGCAGCGGCGAGCGGAACTCGCCGGCGAGCAGCTGTTGCTTGGTGACGATTTCGTCGCGCGGCTCGGCGGCGAACGTCGCTCTGCGCTGCCTGGGCTCGCTGCTTTCGACCGGCCGGCCTTCGGCGAGCCATTTCTGAAAGCCGCCGTCGAGGATCGCGACCTGCCGCGCGCCGAAATGGCGCAGCATGAACCAGCCGCGCGCGGCGGTTCGGAGCGGCGAATTGTCGTAGACGACGATCCCGTCATCGCGGCCGATCCCGAGCCGCTCCATCGCGGCGCCGAAATCGGCGGCGGTGGGTAGCATATGGGGAGCGGGGTTCGTGCCGTCGGAAAGCGCGTCGATGTCGAAAAAGCGTGCGCGGGGGATGTGCGCCTCGAGAAATTCCTCGCGGCCGCTGCGTCCCGACGCGGGCATGTGCCAGCTCGAATCCACGACGACGAGGTCGGGATTGTCGAGATGCTGCGCGAGCCATTCGCTTGAGACCAGCGAATCCATCGCCCGAGGATAGGCGCGCGAAGCCCATGCTGCTAGTTTCCGGGAATGGAAACGCGGCATCTCGGTCAGGCGAGCACCTTGCCGGCATCGCCCGAAGAGGCGGTGCTCGATTATGTGCCGAACCCGCGTGCCGGATCGCTTTACGCGGTGCGCTTCGCCGCGCCGGAGTTCACGGCGCTGTGCCCGGTGACCGGCCAGCCCGACTTCGCGCATCTCGTGATCGACTATGCGCCGGCGGCGACGATCGTGGAGAGCAAGAGCCTCAAACTTTTCCTCGGCAGCTACCGCAACCATTGCGGTTTCCACGAGGACGTAACCGTCGGCATCGGGCAGCGGCTCACCGAAGAAATGAAGCCGACATGGCTGCGCATCGGCGGCTATTGGTATCCACGGGGCGGAATCCCGATCGACGTCTTCTGGCAATCCGGTTCGCCGCCAGAAGGCCTGTGGCTTCCCGATCAAGGAGTGCAGCCCTACCGCGGACGGGGGTAGGAGATGGACGGGGGGCCGCGCGTCGCCGTTCTCGGCGCGGGATCGATCGGCTGCTTCGTCGGCGGCGCGTGGCAGGCGGCGGGCTTGCCGGTCACGCTCATCGGACGGGACAGGCTCTCCAGGGACATTGGACGGCACGGGCTGACACTGACAGATTACAGCGGCTGGCAGGCGCATTTGCCGCCCGGCGCGGTGGACTATCGAAGCGACGCGCAGGGGCTCGGCGAGGCGGACATCATCGCCGTCGCGGTGAAGAGCGGCGACACTGCCGCAGCGGCCGCCGAGATCGACAGGCACGGACGCGACGGCGCAACCGTCATCAGCCTTCAGAACGGGATCAGCAACATCGAAGCGCTCGAGCAGGGGCTGCGCGGCCGGTTCGAGATCGCCCGCGGCATGGTCGGCTTCAACGTCGTCTATCTCGGCGACGGGCACTTCCATAAGGGGGTGCAGGGCCAGGTGTGGACCGAGCGGCGCGATGCGGCGGAGGAGCTGGCGGACCGCATCGGCCCCGGGCCCGCAGCGCTCGAGCTGTCCGACGACATGCTTGGCCTCGCCTGGGGCAAGCTGCTCATCAACATGAACAATGCGGTCAACGCTCTGTCCGGCAAGAGCCTCGCCGACGAGCTTCGCAAGCGCGATTACCGCCGTGTATTCGCCGCTTCGATCAGCGAGGGGCTTCGGCTCCTCGAAGCTGCGGAAATCGAGCCGACCAAGGTCGGTCCGCTGCCGTTCGACTTGCTCGTGCTGGCGCTGGAACTGCCCGACTGGCTGTTCAACAATCTGTTCTTCCGCCTGTGGAGGATCGATCCCAAGGCGCGCTCATCGATGAGCGACGACCTTGCCGCGGGGCGCAGGACCGAAATCGATTATCTAAATGGCGAGATCATCCGGATGGCGGAGCGGCTGCGCATGGACGCATCGGTCAGCCGCAAGGTCGTCGAGCTCGTGCACAAGGCGGAAGCCGGCGCGCCGCCGCTGGCGCCCGCGGCGCTCCGCCGGGCGGTGCTAGGCGGGTGAGTCGAGCGGCTTCGCGGCGCGCCGCCGGGTCGTCGCGTAGAG
>NZ_WJSQ01000013.1 GCF_009720245.1 Sphingomonas segetis
GAGCGACGACCAAACATAAGCGCAAAACCAACATCCGCGATCAAGGACTGATCGTCCTTGAGCCCGGCGATTTTGGTGTGATCTCAATTCTCGAAAAGGTGAAATTCGGCCCCCAATACGTCGGTCGCGAGCCTGCCCGGCTTCGGAGGCGGTCGCTGGTGGGTGCAGGACCTCGCGGCCTCGCTGCCGGCCCGGCTCATTCCGGCCGATGCGCGGGAGGTACTCGACCTCTGCGCCGCACCAGGCGGGAAGACGATGCAGCTCGCCGCTGCAGGTCACCGGGTCACCAGCGTGGACTCGTCGGAAAGTCGTCTGGGACGACTGCGCGAGAATCTCGAGCGGACACATCTCGCGGCCGAGCTCGTGGCCGCCGACGCGCGGAACTGGGAGCCGGGCCGCGCCGTCGACGCGATCCTGCTTGACGCACCCTGTTCAGCGACGGGCACCTTCCGCCGTCACCCCGAGGTCCTCTATCGCGCGCGGCCGAAGATCGTCGCCGACAATGCCGAGCTTCAGCGGCGGCTCCTCGACCGGGCGGCGCAGTGGCTCAAGCCGGGCGGAAGGCTCGTTTATTCCGTCTGCTCGCTCGAACCGCAGGAGGGCGAAGAGGTCATTGAGGGATTTCTCGGGGCCAACAGCGATTTCGCCATCTCCACTAAGGTCGATCTGCCCAATTTTGCCAAGCCGTCGGAGCAGGGGTGGGTGCGCATCGTCCCCGGTCTGCTCGAAGCCGAAGGCGGGCTTGACGGCTTCTTCATTGCGCGGCTTGTCCGGGGCGGATAATCCCGTCTAATCGGCTCCATGGCCGATCCCATCATTGCACCTTCGATCCTGTCCGCCGATTTCGCCAGGCTCGGCGAGGAAGTGCGTGCGATCGACGGGGCGGGCGCCGACTGGGTCCATGTCGATGTCATGGACGGCCACTTCGTGCCCAACCTCACGATCGGGCCCGCCGTGGTGAAAGCGCTCCGCCCGCACAGCGCCAAGCCGTTCGACGTCCACCTGATGATCTCACCGGTCGATCCGTTCCTCGACGCCTTCGCCGAGGCCGGCGCCGATATCGTCACAGTCCATCCCGAGGCCGGGCCGCACCTTCACCGCACGATCCAGCGCGTGAAGAGCCTGGGCAAGAAGGCCGGCGTCTCGCTCAACCCCGCTACCCCTGCCAAAATGCTCGACTATGTGCTCGAGGAGATCGACCTCGTTCTGGTGATGAGCGTGAACCCGGGGTTCGGGGGTCAGAAGTTCATCGTCAGCCAGCTGAAGAAGATCGAAGCCATCGCGAACCGCGTCGCCAAGGAGTCGCTCGGTGTCATCGTCGAAGTCGACGGTGGCATCGACCCCGAGACGGCGCGTCAGGCACTCGACGCCGGCGCAACCGCGCTCGTTGCGGGTACGGCGGTCTTCCGGGGTGGGCCCGCCGCTTACGCCGACAACATCAAGGCGCTTCGAGGACAAGGATGAGCGGCGACAGCTCGGCCGCCGATCGCGCGGTCGTCAGCAAGCTCGCGCGGGGCTCGCTCCTGTCCCGCCTCAAGCACGGCAGCCAGCCGCTCAAGCTGGTCGCGGTTCCGCGCGACCATGTCCACGGCGATCGTCAGCGCGGCGAGGCGCTGCTGGCGGGACGGCTCACAGTGGGAAGCGACACCATCCCGCTCAAGGATCTCGACTTTGCTGCGATCGGTGCGCGAGGGGGCGCCGCAGAACATATGCAGGGCTTCTCCTGGTTGCGCGATCTCGCCGCCGCCGCATCGCGCGAGAAAGGGGCACGGCTGGCCGAAGCCGTCGTCGGCCGCTGGCTGCTGGCGCACGGCTCCAGGGTTGACGAAGCCTGGACACCGCAGCTGTGGGGCGAGCGGATTCTCTTTTGGAGCGCCTACGCGCCCTACATCCTGTCGAGCACCGACAGCGGATATCGTTCGGCCCTGCTCAACACGCTCGCGCGCGGCGCGCGGCATCTCGACGGCAGCGCCGACAAGGCTGCGGCCGGAGTCGATCGAGTCACCGCCTGGTGCGGCGTGGTCGCCGCCGGGCTGCTGGTGCAGGGTGGAGTTCCTCGCGTCGCGCGCGGCGAAGCGGGACTGGCACGCGCGCTTGCCTCCGCCCAGTTCGACGATGGCGGACTGATCAGCCGCTCGCCGTTCGAACAGCTGCTGCTCGTCGACCGAATGGGCCTCCTGCGGGCCTGTTACCAGGCAGCGAAGCAGACCATTCCCGAAGGGATCGAAGCCGCTGCGCAGGCGTCGCTCGCGGCGCTTCATGGCGTCACCATGGGCGATGGCGCGCTGTCGAGCTGGCAGGGCTGCGGCCCGGGGGAATCGTCCCGACTCACGGCACTGATCGAGGGCTGCGGCCTTCGCGCACGGCCGCTTAGGCAGCCGCGCGGTTGGGGCTATCACCGCATGTCGGCGCTCGGCACGATCCTAGTCCTCGACGCCGCGCCGCCGCCGCAGCAGAAAATGGCTCATCAGGGATCCGCTTCGACCCTCGCGTTCGAGCTGTCGGATGGCGGGCAGCGCCTGGTCGTCAATTGCGGCGGTCCCGGCCCGCTGCCGAGCGAATTGCCGGACGAGCTGGTCGAGGGGCTTCGGACGACCGCGGCGCACAGCACGCTGGTGCTCGCCGACACCAACTCGACCAACATCCTCGCGGACGGCTCGCTCGGCAAAGGCGTGGAAGACGTCGCGATCGACCGGGCCGAAGACAATGATTCGAGCCGCCTCGAGGCGAGCCACGACGGCTACGTCCGCTCGTTCGGAATGGTCCACAAGCGCAGCCTGATGCTCGGCAACGACGGCAAGGAGATCCGCGGCGCCGACCAATTGATCCCGAAAGGGCGCAAGAAGATCCGCGAATCGGCGCCTTATGCGGCGCGCTTCCACCTTGCGCCCGGCATCGAGGTGACGATCACCGCCGACGGCATGGGCGCGATCCTGCGCTCGAAGGGAGCGCCGCCTTGGAACTTCCGCTGCCGCGGCGGCAATCTCGCGACCGAGGAGAGCTTGTGGATCGACGGCCGCGGGAGGCCGCACCCGACCGCGCAGCTCGTCATCATCGGGGAAGTTTCGGCATTGGGCGGCGAAATCGGCTGGCAGTTCCGCCGCGCCAGCTAACCAGAAGGACTTGGCATGACTGACCTCGTTCCCGTTCGCCGGGCGCTGATTTCGCTTTCGGACAAGAGCGGCCTGGAGGACCTTGCCTCGGGCCTGGCGAAGCACGGCGTCGAGATCGTGTCGACCGGGGGCACGGCCGCCAGGCTGCGTCAGGAAGGCGCCGAGGTCCGCGACATCTCCGACCTGACCGGTTTCCCGGAGATGATGGACGGGCGGGTCAAGACGCTCCACCCGAAAGTCCACGGCGGCCTGCTCGGTGTGCGCGACAATCCCGAGCATGCGGCGGCGATGGCGGAGCACGGTATCGCTCCGATCGATCTCGTCATCGTCAACCTCTACCCGTTCCTCCAGACCGTGATGAGCGGCGCGGATCGCGACACCATTATCGAGAATATCGACATCGGCGGTCCGTCCATGGTCCGCTCGGCGGCCAAGAACCACGCGCATGTCGCCATTGTGACGGATCCTGCGGATTATGCGGCACTGCTTGGCGAGTTGGATGCGCACGATGGCAGCACGACTTTCGAGCTTCGCAAGAAGCTCGCTGCCAAAGCCTTCGCGCTGACGGCCACCTACGATTCGATGATCTCGCAATGGTTTGCCTTCGCGGACCAGGGCCAGCGGTGGCCGGAGACTTGGGTGCTCGCAAACGAACTCAAGATGGGACTGCGCTACGGCGAAAACCCGCATCAGCAGGCGGCGCTGTACGTGCCGGTCGGGCCGCACGCGCGCGGCATCGCGCAGGCGGAGCAGGTTCAGGGGAAGGAGCTCAGCTACAACAACCTCAACGACGCAAATGCCGCGCTGGAGCTCGTCTCCGAGTTCCGGGAAGCCGATCCGACCGTCGTCATCGTCAAGCATGCCAACCCTTGCGGAGTGGCGACGCGCGGCGCGCTTATCGATGCCTGGCGGGAAGCGCTCGCCTGCGACAGTGTCTCGGCCTTCGGCGGGATCGTCGCCACGAACCGGGCGCTCGACCGGGAGACTGCCGAAGCGATCACTCAAATCTTCACCGAAGTCGTCGTCGCACCGGACGCCACTGACGAAGCGAAGAGGCTCTTCGCCAAGAAGAGGAACCTTCGTCTGCTGCTCACCGGGGACCTGCCCGACCCGCGGCGCCCGGGCCAGAGCCTGGCGGTTATCACCGGCGGCGTGCTCGTCCAGGACCGCGACAACGGCATGGTTTTGCGGGACCAGCTCAGGTGCGTGACCAAGCGCGAGCCGACCGAGCAGGAGGTCCGCGATTGCCTGTTCGCGTGGACGGTCGCCAAGCACGTGAAGTCGAACGCGATCGTCTATGCGAGGGACTGCGCCACCGCCGGGGTCGGAGCCGGCCAGATGAACCGCCGCGACAGTGCTCGAATCGCCGCCATCCGGGCCGGCGAAGCCGCCGAGGCGAACGGGTGGCCGGAGCCGCGCACAGTCGGCTCCGCCGTCGCGTCAGACGCCTTCTTTCCCTTTGCCGACGGGCTGCTTTCAGCCGCCGAAGCGGGCGCGACCGCAGTGATCCAGCCCGGCGGCTCGATCCGCGACGAGGAAGTCATTGCCGCGGCGGATGAGGCGGGCCTCGCAATGCTGTTCACCGGCATGCGCCACTTCCGGCACTAAAAGGTCAAACGACATCGTCGCGCACCTCGTCGCGGGCGAGCGCTGCATCTTCAGCGGCGCGAAGCTCACGTACATCGGCCTTACGCATGCGAAACAATTCGCGATCCGCGGGCCCGAAGCCCTTCGTCCACAGCACGGCAAAGAAGGCGCAGAGGATCGCCGGGACACCGAGGATGAGCTGCCAAGTCTGCGGGAGGAGCAGCCGCACCAGTGCGCCGACCGCGGCGCCGGCTGCGGTCGCCCACACCAGATCCCAGCGCCAGCCCGATACCGGCGCCTGCAACTGGCGCCGCAGCAGCCACGACTTAGTGATCGAGGCGAAGGCGAGCGCGACGCACAGCGCGATCGCCGGGCCCGTCGCCTGAAATGCCTCGGGCAGGCCCTCGTCGCGCATGATCAGGATCAGCGCCGCCGCGAGTCCCGCTTCGAGCGCGAGCATCACGAGGCTGATCATCATGTTGCGCTTGCGAGCGACGTAGATCAGCGCCGCCTCGCTGACGACCGCGGCGGCGGCGATCACTTCGGCGGCGAGCAGGAAGCCGAGCATTGCCGTGCCGCCGGTGAACCCGGAGCCGACGAGCGCCATCACCGCGCGCCCGGGAATCCCGAGTGCGAGCGCAATGCCGAGCTGCGCCGCGATGATCCAGTAGGTGACCTGGCGCACCTGCCGGGCCACACCCGCGCGGTCGCCCGCAGCGATGCGTCGGACAATCGCCGGCCCAAGCACGGGCTCGAAGCTGGTCTTCAGCTTGGCCGGGAGGGTCGCGACCTGCTGCGCGACATAATAGATGCCGACGAAGGCCGCGGGCATGAATGCGCCGAGCACTGCAAGGTCTATGCGCCGCGATGCCCATTCGACCGCGTCCGCCGCTGCTACCGGCACGTTTCGCCAGGCGGTGCTCCACGCACCGACAAGATCCGGTTTCCAGCCGTGCGGCACGCCGTAGCACTTCAGCAGCGGGATCAGCGCCGCGATGAGCGCTGCGACCATCGAGAAAACGTAGGAGATGATCAGCCCGTCATCGATCGAGATGTACGACCAGACGAAAGCGACGATGCTGATCGTCCACGGCTCCACCACCGAGCGCGCCCGTACGGTCGACGCGACGTCGTCCTGATAGGCGAGCGCCGCGAGCGCGATATCCGTCCAGGCGATCGCCAGCACCGTGATCGCGAGCATCCGATCCAGCCCTTGCACGTCGGTCGTCGGGTACATTGCCTTTGGAAACAGGATCAAAATCGCCATTGCGATGACCGATGTGATGGCGGCGACCAGCATCGCGTCGGCGACGACGCACGAGTGCGGCTTTTTTGCATTGGCGAGCAGCTGCGCGAGCCCGCGCCTCAGGCCCAACGCGGCGATCTGCGCGGCAAACTCGACGGTCAGCACCGCATAAGCAAAGCGGCCCAGCTCGGCCGCACCATAAATTCGTCCGGCGATGAGCAGGAACGGCACCCGCGCCGCCAGCCGCAATACGAAGCCGAAAACGTTCAGCCGTCCGCCGCGCGCCAGCGTCGCCATGTCCGCATCGGGTGCCTGCGGCGGAGGCGGACCATCGCCGCTAGCGTTTAATGCGCTTCTCCCCAATGTGCCCCCCAGCCGACCTCCACATCGAGCGGCACCTCGAGCCTCATCGCAGGTTCGGCGGCATTTGCCATCACTTGCTTGATGATGGTCGCGGCCTCTTCCTCCCGCCCGTCCGGCACTTCGAACACCAGTTCGTCGTGAACCTGGAGCAGCATCTTCACGCCGTCGAGCCCATTGGCCGCGAGGGCATCGTCCATCCGCGCCATTGCCCGCTTGATGAGGTCGGCGCTGGTGCCCTGAATCGGCGCGTTGACCGCGGCCCGCTCGGCGCCGCCGCGAATCGACGGGTTGGACGAGCGGATGTTCGGCTCGAAATGCGTCTTTCGGCCGAAAAGGGTGCGCGTGAAGCCATGCTCGCGCACGAAGCCGAGGGTCGAGTGGATGTAATTGCGGATCCCGGGGAACCGCTCGAAATAGCGGTCGATGATCGCCTTGCCCTCGTCCTTCGGCACGCCGAGACGGCCCGCCAGGCCCCACGATGAAATTCCGTAGAGGATAGCGAAATTGACCGTTTTCGCCTTATTTCGAGTGTCGCGATCGACCGTCCCGAACAGCTCCTCCGCCGTGATCGCGTGGATGTCGGCGCCGGCGTTGAACGCCTCCTTCAACTGCGGCACGTCGGCCATGTGCGCGGCGAGCCTCAGCTCGATCTGGCTATAGTCGGCGGAAAGCAGCTTGTGTCCGGCGTCGGCGATGAACGCGTCGCGGATCTTTCGCCCGATCTCGGTACGGATCGGGATGTTCTGCAGGTTGGGGTCGTTCGATGACAGCCGTCCCGTCTGGGCGCCGGTGAGGCTGAAGCTGGTGTGGACCCGCCCAGTCTCCGGGTTGATCTGCTGCTGGAGCGCATCGGTGTAGGTGCTCTTGAGTTTCGTTAGCTGACGCCAGTCGAGCACCAGCCGCGCGCAATCGACGCCTTCGGCCGCGAGCCGCTCGAGCTCGTTGACGTCGGTCGAATATTGCCCGCTCTTGCCCTTGCGCCCGCCCTTGAGGCCGAGCCGGCCGTAGAGCACCTCGCCGAGCTGCTGCGGCGACCCGATCGTGAATGGACCGCACGCCGCTTCGTAAACGCGCTCCTCGAGCTTCGTAATCTCGTTGCCGAATTCGCGGCTCAAGCGCGCGAGATATTCCCGGTCGACCTTGATCCCGCGCCGCTCCATGCGGCCGATGACTGGCACCAGCGGCTTGTCGACGCGCTCGTAAACCCGCGCGACATTCTCCTGCGCCAGCCGGGGCTTCAGCCGCAGCCACAGCCGGAGCGTGATGTCGGCATCCTCAGCGGCATATTCGGTCGCCGGCCCGAGCGGCACCTTGTCGAACGTGATCTGCTTCGTGCCGGTCCCGCATAGTGACTTGTAGCTGATGCACTCGTGCTGGAAATGCGCCTTGGCGAGCTCGTCGAGGCCGTGGCCGAAGCTCTTCCCCGCGTCGAGGTCGAAGCTCATCACCATCGTGTCGTCGACTGGCGCGACGCAGATGCCGGCTTTGTCGAACATCACCCAGTCGTACTTGAAATTGTGCCCGATCTTGAGGACCGCAGGGTCCTCGAGCAGCGGCTCGAGCTTGTCGAGCACCAGCGCCATCGGCAGCTGATTGGGCGCATCGGAATAAAGGTCGCCGCCGCTGTGCCCGACGGGGATGTAGCAGGCGCGGTTCGGACCGGTCGCAAGGCTCACGCCGGCGAGCTTGGCGATGATGCAGTCGATGCAATCGGTCTCGGTGTCGATCGCGACATGGCCTTGTGCGGTGGCTTCCGCGATCCAGCGGTCGAGCGCCGCTTCGTCGGTCACCGTCTCGTATTTCGATCGATCAACCTCTATGTTCTCCGGCTCTGCGGGGGAGGCTGGCCTCCTGTCCATCGCAGCCATGACGTCATTTCGGACTGTCGCCCCGGTCTGGGTCGGTGTTCCGCCCATCAGCCGAGCCAGCAGAGTCTTGAAACCCTGGTCCGTCAGGAATTCCGCGAGCGGCTCCCTCGGGATGTTCTTCATCTCCAGCTCTTCCAGCGGCTGCGGCAGGTTCGCGTCGCAAACCAGCTCGACGAGCTTGCGCGACAGGCGCGCAGCCTCCGCATGATCGATCAGCGACTGCTTGAGCTTGGGCTTGGTGATCTGGTCGGTCGAGGCCAGCACCGTTTCCAGGTCGCCGTAGGTCTGGATCAGCTGGCTCGCGGTCTTCGGCCCGATCCCCGGCACGCCGGGCACGTTGTCGACGCTGTCGCCCATCAGCGCGAGCACGTCGCCGACTTTCTCAGGCGGCACGCCGAATTTCTCCAGCACTTCTGCTCGGCCGATCCGCCGGTCGTTCATCGTGTCGAGCATGTCGATCCCGGCATCCTCGTCGATCAGCTGCATCAAGTCCTTGTCGGAACTTACGATCGTCACCTTCCAGCTCGCCGCGCGCGCCGCGGTCACATAGCAGGCGATGATGTCGTCGGCCTCGAGCCCCTCCTGCTCGATGCACGGGATCGAAAAAGCGCGGGTCGCCGTGCGGATCAGCGGGAATTGCGGAACCAGGTCCTCTGGCGGCGGTGGCCGATGCGCCTTGTACTGGTCGTACATGACGTTGCGGTGGGTGTGCTCGCTGGCATCCAGGATCACCGCCATGTGTGTCGGACCGTCGGCCTTCGAAAGACCGTCCGCGAGCTTCCACAGCATGGTCGTATAGCCATAGACCGCGCCGACGTTCATGCCGTGGCGGTTCGTCAGGGGCGGCAGCCGGTGATAGGCGCGGAAGATGTAGCTCGACCCATCCACCAGGTAGAGGTGGTTCTGGGCAGCAGGCGTGGAAGCGTCAGGCATGAACGAGCGGATTTAGCAGGGTGACGGCCGGAGGGAAGCTAATCGCAAATGTAGGGTGTGTAAGCGGCGCGTTCGAGATCGAAGCGCCAGCGATTCCGGCGCGAACCCCGCCGCTTATTCTCCGTCCGGCTTCTGCTGCTCTTCGTCCGGCTTCGGTTCGGCGGATTCAGACGCCGCCTCCGGCTGGCCGTCGACAGCGATCACCACCTTTTCGCCGCGCAAAGCGGCGGCGACGAGGTCCTGAAGGCCATTTCGTTTGTCGGGGGCGTTCGTCTGAATGGCCATGCCGCGAGTGTAAGCCAGCGCGGCGAATCAAGCAAACCGCGCATCCTTCGCCTTCTCAAGGCACGAGCACGGTGTCCTTCGCCTCCGCCCGGGCTTTCGGATAATCGAGCGTGTAGTGCAGGCCGCGGCTCTCATGGCGGCTGAGCGCGCTGCGGACGATGAGGTCGGCGACCTCGACCAGGTTCCTGAGCTCGATCAGGTCCGGGGTCACGCGGAAGTGGGCGTAATAGTCCTTCACTTCCTTGCGCAGCGTGTCGATCCGATGCTTGGCGCGCTCGAGCCGCTTGGTCGTGCGGACGATCCCGACATAGTTCCACATGAAGCGGCGTATCTCGCCCCATGTCTGGGTGATCACGACTTCCTCGTCGCTGTCGGTCACCCGACTTTCGTCCCATGCACGGATCGCCGGCACTTGCGGAAGCGAATCCCAATTTGCCGTGATGTGCTTCGCCGCCGCCTCACCAAACACCAGGCATTCGAGCAGGCTGTTGGACGCGAGGCGGTTGGCGCCGTGCAGGCCGGACTGTGTCACCTCTCCCGCTGCGTAGAGCCCCGGCGCGTCGGTGCGTCCGTCGAGGTCCACGACGACTCCGCCGCAGGTGTAATGTTGCGCCGGCACGACCGGGATTGGCTCCTTCGTGATGTCGATTCCGAGCTCGAGCAGCTTGTCGTAAATGTTCGGAAAATGTGCCTTCACGAAATCGGGCTCGCGGTGCGAGATGTCGAGCAAGACATAATCGAGACCGTCGCGCTTGATCTCATGGTCGATCGCTCGGGCGACGATGTCGCGCGGCGCGAGCTCGCCGCGCTCGTCGTAATCGGGCATGAAGCGATGGCCGGTCACCGGGTGCCTGAGAACCCCGCCCTCGCCGCGCACCGCCTCGGTGATGAGAAAATTCTTGACCTGGAGATTGTAGAGGCAGGTCGGGTGGAACTGCATGAACTCCATGTTGGAGACGCGGCAGCCCGCCCGCCACGCCATCGCGATTCCGTCGCCTGTCGCTCCCCGCGGCGCGGTCGAATAGAGATAGGCGCGCCCGGCACCGCCGCTGGCGAGGATCGTTGCGCGCGCCTTCAGTGTTTCGACCCGTTTCCTGGTGCGGTTGTACGCGTAGAGGCCGTGCACCGCGCCGCTAGTCGAGAAATGCGTGGCGTGGCGGCCGGTGATCAGGTCGATGGCGACCATGTCGGGAACGAGCGTGATGTTCGGGTGCCGGGCGGCCGCCGCTTCGAGTGCCTGGCTGATCGCCCGGCCGGTCGCATCGGCGACATGAACGATTCGGCGATGGCTGTGCCCGCCCTCGCGGGTCAAATGCAGCGCGTTGCCCTCCGTCGCGAACGGCACGCCGAGATCGATCAGGTGGTGGATCGCGCGCGGCGCCGCTTCGACGACATGCTCGACCACCTTGCGGTCGTTGAGCCCGGCGCCGGCGATCATCGTGTCGTTGATGTGCGCTTCGAAGCTATCGCCTTCCTCCAGCACCGCGGCGATCCCCCCCTGGGCGCGCGCGCTCGCGCTGTCGCCGAGCGCGCCCTTGGCGATCACTGCGACCTTGTGCGTCCCCGCGAGGTTGAGCGCGGCCGTCAGCCCTGCGGCCCCGGAACCGACGATCAGGACATCGGTGTCGATGCTCACGCGGCTTCCCGGTCTGCCGAGACGAGGCTCAGGAAGACGTCCTCGAGATCGGGATCGCGTGTCGACACGTCGACGATGCCGAGGCCGTCGGCCGTTAGCGCGGTCAGCACCTGTCCGGCATTGACCCGGTCCTTGCGGTAGCTGATCTCGAGCGTCCGCTCATCGATCAGCTGGATGTTCTCGAAGCAACTGTTGGCCGGAACCTCGGCTATGTCGCGGTCGAAGGTGACGACGACGGCCTTCTCCTGCGCCTTGGCGACAAGCTCGCGCGTCGGCTCGTTGGCGATCACCCGGCCGTGGTGGATGATCGCGATCCGGTCGCACAGCTCCTCGGCCTCCTCGAGATAATGGGTCGTGAGCACGATCGTGACGCCCTGCGCGTGGAGCTTGCGGACATAATTCCAAAGCTGCCGGCGAAGCTCCACGTCGACACCGGCGGTGGGCTCGTCCAGCACCAGGATCGGCGGCGAATGAACCATCGCCTTGGCGACGAGCAGCCGGCGCTTCATGCCGCCCGACAGCGTGCGCGCATAGGCGTTTGCCTTGTCAGTGAGGTGCATGGCAGCGAGCAGCTCATCGCTTTGCCGGTGGCGGGCGGGAACTCCGTACAATCCGGCCTGGATTTCGAGTGTCTCGCGCGGCGTGAAGAACGGGTCGAAGATGATCTCCTGCGGGACGACGCCGATCGATCGCTTGGAATTGCGCGGATGATCGTCGATGTCGAAACCCCAGATGGTGACCTTCCCACCGCTTTTCGTCACGAGGCCGGCAAGGATGTTGATCAGAGTCGACTTGCCAGCGCCATTGGGTCCGAGCAGGCCGAATATCTGCCCCCGCGGCACGCCGAAGCTGACATCGTTCAGCGCGCGCTTGCCGCCGTGATAGGTCTTGGACAGCGATTCGATGCGGATGGCGGGCTCGTCCATGACGCCCGGCGGCATAAGGGTCGTGCCGATTGGCGACAAGCATTCACCGTAAATGTGCGCTTAACCCTAATTGCTAGAGTGATTTTGAGGTTAACCTAATATCCGCCGCGGCATGTTCTCCCGCGCGCTTTTGCCTATCCTTGCCGCTCTTGCCGCCATGATCGTGCCCGCCGAGGTATCGGCTGCTCCGGCGACACAGAACGCGACGGCGGAGGCTGCCATCCTCAGCCCGCTCAGCGTCATCAAGCGCGCCGACCTGGATTTCGGAACGCTGGTGGTGAGCGGGGCCGGCAGCGCCGTCATCGATCCCGTGACGAGCTCGCTGAGCACGACCGGCGGGTTGGTTCCCTCCGGCAGCTCGGCCCATCCGGCGCGCTTCACGGCGACGGGATCGAAAAACGCCGTTGCGCTGATCCGGCTGCCGAAGAATCCGGCCGTCCTGACCCGCGTCGGAGGGACGGAGACGGTTACCGTGTCCGACTGGACTGTCGACGGCAACATCCTTCGCAAAATTCCGGTCACCGACACCTTCGATTTCTACGTCGGCGGAACGCTCGACGTCGCAGCGGGGCAGGTGCCCGGCACCTATGCGGGAACCTTCAGCATCACGGTCCAATATCCCTGAGCGGCCCCCTCGAATCGTTGCGCGTTAAGGTAAATTTTAGACGAACCGCGCATGTTGAACGCGTGGTGAGATCGGCTCGGCGATACTTGCCTCCTGATTTGTACGCGCAGGAGCTCGCCGAGTGAACATCCGCAAAATCCTCGTCGCCATTGCGGCGATCGCCGCAACAGCGGCACCCGCTCCGCTGCTTGCTGCGCAGACCGCCAGTGCGAGCGGCAGGGCGTTGCTTCTGCTGCCGCTCACGCTCACCAAGGTCAACGATCTCGATTTCGGTACCGTGGTCCCTTCTTCGTCGAGCGGCACGGTCAGCATCGCCGCCGACGGCAGCGGACAAAGCGTCACCGGCGGGGTCACGCCGGTGGCGAGCGGAACGGCGACCCGGGCGGTGTTCGCCGGCGGAGGAACGGCCGGGCAGCAGGTCAACATTTTCCTCGCGCCGCCGGCCAGTCTCAGCGACGGCAACGGAAACAGCGTCCCGATCTCGCTCAGCCTCGACCAATCGGTTGTGACGATCGATTCGACGCGAGCCTTCTCGGTCGGGATCGGCGGCACCGTGACCGTCGGAGCGAACCAGGCAGAGGGCACCTACACCGGTACGTTCACCGTGCTTGCGCAATACAATTAGCCTTCGGCGTTGAACGCCGGGCAGGCGGTTGCTAACTCGGCCCGATGGAAATCCCGCCGCCGGAAATCATTCGCGTCAAGACCGTCCAGGTTGCCTGCGACGGTTCGGGGGAAGTTTCGCCGGCGCTCGGTCATCCGCGCGTCTATCTTCGGATCGAGCCCGATACAGGCTTCGTCGAGTGCGGCTATTGCGATCGCCGGTTCGTCCTTGAGGGAGGACCTGCGGACAGCCAGCCTGCATGACGCTCGCCGATCCCCGCCACTTTCTCTACCGCAACGTCGATCCGGAATCGGCGCGGCGGCTCGCGCACAAGCATTTGTCGGGGCATGAGGACGGCGAGCTCTACCTGCAATATGCCGCAAGCGAGGCGTTCGGGTTCGACGATGGCCGGCTGAAGACCGCCGATTATCACAGCTCTTCGGGCTTTGGGCTGAGAGGCGTGACCGGCGAGACCACCGCATTTGCCCATGCCAACGAGATCAGCGAAGCGGCGATCGAGCGAGCCGCGGCGACGCTCAAGCTGCTCGATCCGCGAAGCGCGGCCCCGGCGGCATCGCCGGCGCGGACGAATCGCTCGATGTACGGTGCCGCGGATCCGCTCACCCTCGTTCCGTTCGCCGAGAAGGTCGCGCTGTGCCAGCAGATCGATGCTGCGGCGCGGGCGCGCGATCCGCGCGTCGTTCAGGCCAGCGTGCGTCTGTCCGGCAGCTGGAGCGTGATCGATATCGTCCGCGCCGACGGGTTCGTCGCGTCCGACGTGCGGCCGCTGGTGCGTCTCGACGTCCAGATCGTCGCAGAGCAGGGCGGTCGACGCGAGACCGGTCATCACGGCCTCGGCGGACGCTATCTCTATGGCTCTCTGTTCGAGGAAGCGCAGTGGAACCGCGCGATCGACATTGCGCTCGGTCAGGCGCTGACGAACCTCGAATCGGTGGCAGCGCCGGCTGGTGAAATGCCCGTCGTTCTCGGGCCCGGGTGGCCCGGCGTGCTTCTTCATGAGGCGGTCGGCCATGGCCTCGAGGGTGACTTCAACCGCAAGGGCACGTCGGCCTTCTCGGGCCGAATCGGCGACCGTGTCGCCGCGTCGGGTGTCACGGTGGTCGATGACGGCGCGATGGAGCAGCGACGGGGCTCGCTGACCATCGACGACGAGGGGACGCCGACGGGCAGGACCGTGCTGATCGAGGACGGCATCCTCAAGGGCTATCTGCAGGACCGGCTCAATGCGCGGCTGATGGGCATGGCGCCGACCGGCAACGGCCGCCGGGAGAGCTTCGCCCATGCGCCGATGCCGCGGATGACCAATACGTTCATGCTCGCCGGCAAGGACGATCCGGCCGAGCTGGTCGAGCGGGTCAAGGACGGGATTTACGCGAAGAGCTTCGGCGGCGGGCAGGTGGACATCACCAGCGGCAAGTTCGTCTTCTCTTGCACCGAAGCCTATCGAATCCGCGGCGGCAAGCTGGCCGAGCCTTTGAAAGGCGCGACTCTGATCGGCGACGGTCCGACCGTGCTGACCCGGGTCAAGGGCATCGGCAACGATCTCGCGCTCGACGAAGGCGTCGGGGTTTGCGGGAAGGCCGGCCAGGGCGTCCCGGCGGGGGTCGGGCAGCCGACGTTGCTTGTGGATGGGCTCACAGTCGGCGGGACGGCGGCGTGAGCGCCGACTGGCGCGCCGACGTCCTCAAATTCTGGTTCGGACTCGACGACGAGCAATGGTGGCGCGGCGGCGACGCGCTCGACCACCGCATCAGGCAGGACTTTCTCGATCTGTGGCACGAGAAGCGCCAGCTGCCAATCGACAGCTTTACGTCCGATCCACTCACCGCGCTTGCCGCCGTCATCCTGTTCGACCAGTTCCCGCGCAACATGTTTCGTGGCCACGCCGAGCAGTTCGCAACCGACCATCTGGCGCTCGGCATCGCCGAAGAAGCGATCGCCAAAGGATTCGACGAGCAATTGGAGCCGCGCGAGCGCGCCTTCCTCTACATGCCCTTCGAGCACAGCGAGACGATGGACGATCAGAACCGCGCGATGCTTCTGTTCACCGCCCTCGGCGATGCGGAGATGCTGCACTTCGCCAGGCTTCACCGCGACATCATCGAGCGGTTCGGTCGCTTCCCGCACCGCAACGCGATGCTCGGCCGGCAACCGCGCGCCGAGGAGATCGCAGCTGGCGACGTGGTGCCGTGGTGACCGACCTGGTCGAAGCCGCGCGCTACAACAGCCGCGTCGAGGGCGATCTCGCCCGACTGTACCTCGGCAGCGAAGGGGTCGAGTCCGTGCTGTTCGATAGCGAAATCAACAGTTCCTACGGCGGGCTGTTCATGCCGGTGCGCCTGATGGTGCTCGACGAGGACGCGGAGGTGGCGCGGCGCTTGCTGGCGGAGAAGGGCTAGAGCAGGTGCGCGATCGGGGCCGGGTCGAACCCGGCGTCGGTCAGCCGCTGCTGAACCTCATCGGCTGATGCGCCCTGCTGACGATCCGCAAGCGCGCAGGCGAGCGCAGACCGCGTCCCCGACCGGCAGAAGGCGAGCATCTTGCCGCCTTCGGCTTGCTGCCGGGCCTTTTGCATTTCCGCGACATCGGCGGGCCCGATGCCGCGCATGATCGGGACGAACCGGTAGGCGATGCCGGCCTGCGCGGCGGCCTCCTCGATCTCCGACGCAAACGGCTGGCCCGGCTCCTCGCCATCGGGGCGGTTGTTGACCAGCATGGTCACGCCCTGCTGCGCCAGCCCGGCGACCTCGTGCGGAGCGATCTGCCCGCTCACCAGAGTGCGATCGTCGAGCTGGCGGATCACGGCTATTCGCCCCGCTCGCCCTTTTGCGGCCGCGGCTGAGCCGCGGGCGCGGGCGGCACGGACCCCGCTGCGGGAGTCGCGGCTCCGCCGGTCAACCCATAATAGACGAGATAGGGCTGGATCGAAGGATCGTGCCCGGCCCAGGCGCGGTACATTTCGGCATAATCGAGCGTGTTGCCGCGCGACAGCACCATGTCGCGGAAGCGCTGGCCGTTGGCGCGCGTCAATCCGCCGTGGCTCTCGAACGAGTTGAACGCGTCCTGAGCGAGCATGCGCGTCCACGGATAAGCATAATAGCCCGCCGAATAGCCGTTGCTCCAGATGTGCAGGAAGTAGCTCGAGCGGTAGCGCGGCGGAACGTCCGCGACAGCGTAGCCGCTGTTGGCCAGCGACTGTGTCTCGAACTGGTCGACGTTCTGGAGCGGCGCGCTTGCCGGCAGCGAATGCCAGTCGAGGTCGAGCCGAGCGGCCTCGAGCACTTCGCCCACCTCATAGCCCTGGTTGAACGTGCGGGCGGCGAGGATTTTCTGGACGAGCTCCTGGGGGATCGTCTGCCCGGTCTTGTAGTGGACCGCATAGTGCGGGAGGATCTTGGGATCGAGCGCCCAATTCTCGTTGAACTGCGACGGGAACTCGACGAAGTCGCGGGCGACGTTGGTCCCCGACAAAGTCGGGTAGGTCTGCGAGGCGAACATGCCGTGGAGCGCATGGCCGAACTCGTGGAACATCGTCGTAACATCGTCCCAGCTGATCAGTGCCGGCTGCCCAGGCGCGGGCTTGGTGAAATTCTCGACGTTGAAGATCACCGGCTTCGTGCCGCGCAGGTACGACTGGTTGACGAGGTTGCTCATCCACGCCCCGCCGTTCTTGTTGTCCCGCTTCCACGGGTCGATCATGAAGATCGCCAGCTCCTTGCCGTCCTGGTCGTAAACCTGGAACACACGCATGTCCGGGCTCCAGGTCGGGATGTCCTTCCGTTCCTTGAAGGTCAGGCCGTAGAGCTGGTTCGCGGCGTAGAAGACCCCGTCCTCGAGCACCTTGTTGAACTCGAAATATTGCTTCAGCTGGTCGCTGTCGATCGCGTAGCGCTGCTTGCGGATCTGCTCGGCGTAGAAGTTCCAGTCCGCGGGCGTGACCTCGAAATTGGCGCCCTGCTGGCTGGCAAGGGCGCGGATGTCCGCCGCTTCCTGCCGTTCCTTTGCCGCGACCGGCGGGGCGAGCCGCTCGAGGAAGCCGACCGCGGTGGCACGGTCCTTCGCCATCTGGTCATAGAGCGTGTAATCCGCCCAGTTCGCCTCCCCGAACAGCGCGGCCTTGTCGGCCCGGAGCTTTGCGATCCGACGGACGACGGCGCGCGTGTCGTTCTTGTCGCCCTTCTCGGCGCGGTTCAGGCTTGCGTCGAACAGCGCCTGCCGGGTCGCATGACTGGACAGCGAATCGAGCAAAGGCTGCTGCGTCGTGTTCTGCAGGGGCAGCACGTAGCCCGAGACCTTTCGGTCCTTTGCCGCCTGCTGCGCCGCCGCCAGCTGCTGCTCGGACAGACCGGCAAGCGCGGAAGCATCGTCGACATGCAGCGCGCCAGCCTTCGCGGCGGCGAGCAGCTTCTGTCCGAACTCGGTCTGGAGCGTGCTCAGCTGCTGGTTGATCGTCTTGAGCTGGGCCTGCCTGGCCGGCGGCAGCTCGGCGCCGGCGTGGACCATGCCCTTGTAATAGACATCGAGCAGCTTCGCCTGCTCCGGGTTGAGGCCAAGCTCGCTTTCTCGTTCGTGGAGCGCCTTCACTCGCGCGAACAGCTTCGGGTTGAGATTGATGAAGTCGGAGTGCGCGGCAAGCAGCGGCGACGTCTTGGTATCGGTCGCCTGCAGCGTGTCGTTGGTGTTGGCGCCGTTCACGGCAAAGAATGCGAGGATCACCCGCTCGAGCGTCGAGCCCGAACGCTCGAGCGCGACGATCGTGTTGGCAAAAGTCGGTGGGGCCGGACTGTTCGCGATCGCCATAACTTCACGCTTCTGCTGCGCCATCCCGGCGAGGATAGCGGGGAGATAGTCGCTGTCCTTGATCTTGGAAAAGTCCGGCGTGCCGAATGGCAGCGTGCTCGGCGTCGCGAAGGGATTGGAAGCCGGCAGCGTGGCGGCGGCACCCCGCTTCGCCGGAGCGGCGAGACCAGGCGCGGCGATTGCGGCCATCGCGACAGCGGCGGAAGCAAGCAACAGAGTACGGACCATGTCTCTCCCCGAATGTTCAACGTCTTGATCGTCCCGTTCAGCCGCGTTTGCGCGAGGCGGAATGGTTCAGCCGGCCGAAGCGACCGCAGCGAGCATCGCGTCCCCATAGCGCTCCAGCTTGGTTCGGCCAACGCCGTTGACTTCGGCGAGCTCGGCGAGGTTCGACGGCCTGGCCGCGGCAATCTCCCGCAGCGTCGAATCATGGAAGATGACGTAGGGCGGAACGCCGGCCTCCGCCGCCAGCGTGCGCCGTGTCTCTCGCAATCTTTCGAACAGCGGGTCGGCGGGGCCGCCGTCACGGCGGCGCTCGCGCTTGCTCTTCGGCGGCACGGCGATGACCAGATCCTGCTCGCCCTTGAGGATCGGCCGCGCGCCGGGCCCAAACGACAGGCCGCCATAAGCGTCGGCGCGCAGGGCGTCGCGCGCGATCAGCGCTCGTGATACCGAACGCACCAGCGCAATCTCCTCCGCGGACGCAATTCCGAAGACCGACAGCCGGTGGTGGCCGAAGCTTCGAACCTTCTCGTTGTCGTTGCCGGCGAGCACGTCGGCGAGGTGGCCGACGCCGAAGCGCATCTCCGTCCGAAAGGCGGCGGAGAGGAGCTTGCGCGCAACTTCGGTCGCGTCGATCGTCGCCGGCGGGTTCAGGCAATTGTCGCAATTGCCGCAGCGCTCCGGCGGGTCCTCACCGAAGTGGCGCAGTAGCACGGCGCGGCGGCACAGCGGCGTTTCGACGAGCGTCGCGAGTGCGTTCAGCCGCTCGCGCTCTCCCGGGCGCCGCTCTGGCTCGACCTCCTGCTCGATCCGCTGCCGCGCGCGGGCAAAATCCTGCGCCGCCCAAAACAGCCAGGCCTCGGCTGGCTCGCCGTCGCGGCCTGCGCGGCCGGTCTCCTGATAATAGGCCTCGATGCTTTTGGGGATGGCGGCGTGGGCGACCAGCCGGACGTCGGGCTTGTCGATGCCCATGCCGAAGGCAACCGTCGCGGCGATCACCAACTCCTCGGAGTTGACGAACGCGGATTGGTTACGGGCGCGAACCGGCGGTTCGAGACCTGCGTGGTAGGGCAGCGACGGCCGGCCATCGCGGGCGATCTGCTCGGCGATCTTCTCCGCCTTGTCGCGACTTGGCGCATAGACGATTGCGGAGCCGGGCTGCGCGGCGAGGAGCTCGCGCAGCTGCTTGCCAGTCTGCTCGCGCGGCCGAACGTGATAGCGGATATTCGGCCGATCGAAGCCGGCGACGATCAGCCCCTCGTCGTGAATGCCGAGCTGGGCGAGAATGTCCGCCCGGGTGCGGCGGTCCGCGGTCGCGGTCAGTGCCAGACGCGGTACTTCGCCATGGTCGTCGAGCAGCGGCCTCAGCTTGCGATAGTCGGGGCGGAAGTCGTGGCCCCACTCGCTGACGCAATGCGCTTCGTCGATCGCGATCAGCGCAAGGTTCATGCGGTCGAGCAGGCGCCGGAACCCGTCGAGCGTCGCCCGCTCGGGCGCGGCGTAGAGGAGGTCGAGCTCGCCATTGCGGAAGCGCTCGATGGTGCGCTCGCGATCGCCGTCGGCCGAGGTGAGCGAGGCCGCGCGAATACCGATCGCGTCGGCGCTGCGGATCTGATCGTGCATCAGCGCGATCAGCGGCGAGATCACCAGCGCTGTCCCGGGCCGGACGAGCGCGGGCAGCTGGTAGCAGAGCGACTTGCCGGCGCCGGTCGGCATCACCGCGAGCGTGTGCTGGCCAGCCAGCACGCGGCCGACCACCTGCTCCTGAACGCCGCGGAAATGATCGAAACCGAAGGTCTGTTTGAGAATGGTGTGCGGGTCGGTCATTTACTCATTCGTATTGCGGACCGAGCGCGCCGCGGGAAAGCGCGAGCTTAGTCGCTACTCGGCCGCCTCGGCAACCGCTTCGGCCAGGCGTTCGGCCGCCTGGCGCTGCCACAGCTCGGCATAGAGGCCGCCTTTGTCGAGCAGCTCCTCGTGGGTGCCACGCTCGGCTATGAGGCCGTTGTCTAAAACGACGATCTGGTCGGCGTCGACGATGGTCGACAGGCGGTGCGCGATCATGATGGTAGTTCGGCTGCGCGCCATGCGCTCGAGTGTCGCCTGGATTTCCTGCTCGGTGCGGCTGTCGAGCGCGCTGGTCGCCTCGTCGAGGACAAGGATCGGCGGGTTCTTGAGAAGGGTGCGCGCGATCGCGACGCGCTGTTTCTCGCCCCCCGAAAGCTTGAGCCCGCGCTCACCGACCATCGATTCATAGCCGTCGGGGAGCACCGCGATGAAGCGGTCGATCGCGGCTCCGGCCGCGGCACCGTCGATTTGGTCCTGGCTCGCGCCGTCGCGGCCGTAGCCGATATTGTAGCCGATGGTGTCGTTGAACAGCACCGTGTCCTGGGGGACGATCCCGAGCGACGAGCGAAGGCTCTTCTGCGTTACCTCCGATATGTCCTGCCCATCGATCAGGACGCGGCCCGAGGTCGGGTCGTAGAAGCGATAGAGCAGCCGGGCGATGGTCGACTTTCCGGCGCCCGAGGGGCCGACTATGGCGCAGCTGGTGCCTGCGGGAATTTCCAGCGAGACGCCTTTCAGGATCACACGCTCGGGCTCGTATCCGAAGTGCACGTCGTCGAAGCGGACGTTGCCGCGACTGACGTTGAGCGCGGCCGCGCCCGCCTTGTCCGTGACCTCGGACGGCGTGTCGAGAAGATCCCACATCGCTTCCATGTCGATCAGGCCCTGCCGGATCGAGCGATAAACCCAGCCGAGCATGTCGAGCGGGCGGAAGAGCTGCATCAGCAGGCCGTTGATCCACACCACGTCGCCCGGGGTGAAGCGGCCGCGGCTCCATCCCCAGACGGTGAAGATCATGGCGCCCGTCATCATCAGATTGGTGATCAGCGACTGGCCGATGTTGAGCCAGGCGAGCGAAACCTCGTTGCGCACGGAAGCCTTGGCGAACGCGCCGACGGCTTCCTCGTATCTCTTCGCCTCGCGCTCCTCGGCGCCGAAATATTTGACCGTTTCGTAGTTGAGCAGCGAGTCGACGGCGCGGCCGATCGCGCGGTTGTCGACCTCGTTCATGTGGCGTTGGATCTGCGAGCGCCAATCGGTCACCCAACGCGTAAAGGTGATGTAGATGGCGACGATGACGAGCGTCGAGATGACGAGGCCGCCGCCAAACTTGACGTAGAAAATGACGCAGATCGCCGTCAGCTCGATCACTGTCGGGGCGATGTTGAACAGGATGAAATAGAGCATCATGTCGATGCTCTTGGTCCCACGCTCGACCACCTTGGTCAGCGATCCGGTGCGCCGCTCGAGGTGGAAGCGGAGCGACAGGTCGTGGATGTGCCGGAAAACCTTGCCGGCAAGCCGCCGCGCCGCGTCCTGCCCCACCTTTTCGAAGACGGCATTGCGCAGATTGTCCGAGAGGACGCCGCCGAAGCGGGCGCCGGCGTAGGCGAGGACCAGCCCCGCGACGACTGCGAACGCCGCGTGCGTGCTCATGCGGTCGACGACGAGCTTGAGGGCGTAGGGCCCGAGGAGGATCACGGCCTTGCCAGCGAGCACGAGCAACACCGCCGCGATGACCCGTGCCTTCAGCTCGGTTTCGCCTTTCGGCCACAGCATCGGCAGGAAACGCCACAGCGCGGTGAAGCCGGCGTTCGGCTTTGCCTTCTGCTGTTGTGCTCCCGCGGCCGCCATTGCGCTAAGTTAGGAGTGCCCCTCCGCGACAGCAATCCAATGTGAATGGAGGCCGAGGAACCAACCTGAAAATCGATGGTTAAAACAGTATCTTAGGGGATGCTCAAATGGGACCGGCGTATTTCGTGATTGCGATCCTTGGCTGCGCCGACGGCGGCAGTGCGTGCACGCCGGTGGCCACGCTGCAGACACGCTATGTGACCGAGGCGCAGTGCACGGCCTCCGCGGGCGCGGCGCTGATGGATAACAGCAATTTCGATTTCCCGACGCTCGTCGCCCAGTGCCGTGTAGAGGAGCCCAGAGCCGCGGAAGCCAGGGACCGCCCGCGCGACAAGCCGCGCAGGGGCTAATCGCAGCTCGACGAATGCGGAACCGGCTCCACCGCGGGCGGTTCCTGACGCATGAAGCAACCAGCATCCAAGCGCTCTAAAGCGAAGACGCCGAGCGGCCGTCGCGGCGGCGAGACCGGCAGCAATGAGATGAACCAGGCGACCAGCGACGACTTCGAGCGCGAGGACATGGGCATCGCGCCGAAGGAGTAAGCCTTGAACGACCAATCCGACGTCATGGCGCCAATGGTCCATCAGGACCAGGAGCCGGGCCACGAAAGCCAGCTCGAACCCAAGCCCGACTGGGATCCGCGCTACCGCGGTTCGGACCGGCTCAAGGGCAAGGTCGCGCTGATCACCGGAGGCGACAGCGGCATCGGCCGCGCCGTCGCCGCTCTGTTCGCGCGCGAGGGCGCCGACATCGCGATCGTCTATCTGTGCGAGCACGACGACGCGCACAAGACGAAGGAAATCGTCGAGAAGGAAGGCCGCCGGGCGCTGACGATTCCGGGCGACATCGGCGACAAGACGTTCTGTGAACAGGCGGTTCAGCAGACCATTGATCAGCTCGGCAGGCTGGACATTCTCGTCAACAATGCCGGCGAGCAACATCCCGACGAGGACATCACCGACATCGACGAACACCAGCTCCGCCGAACCTTCCAGACCAACATATTCGGCATGTTCTTCATGACCCAGGCGGCGCGGCCGCATCTGAAAACGGGCGCGGCGATCGTCAACTGCACGTCGGAAACGGCCTACAAGGGCTCGCCCGACCTTCTCGATTACAGCTCGACCAAGGGCGCGATCCTCGGGTTCACCCGCGCGCTGGCCAAGAATCTGGTGGCGGACGGCATCCGCGTGAACGCGGTCGCGCCGGGGCCGATCTGGACTCCGCTCAACCCGTTCGGCGGGCAACCGAAGGAAGATCTCCCCAAGTTCGGGAAGGACACGCCGATGGGCCGCCCCGGCCAGCCGAACGAGGTCGCGCCGAGCTTCCTGTTCCTCGCCTGCGAGGACGCAAGCTACATGACGGGGCAAGTGCTTCATCCCGACGGCGGCGACACGAGCTCGAGCTGAGGTAGAGGCGGGAAGGTGACCGGATATGGCGCTACAACTGTAGCGCTTGTCTGTTTCCGGACACCTGTTCGTTGGGCTTCTCCATCTGTACGTGGTAAAAACTGCCAACTTTCGGTCGGCTTTGCTGGCGGATTCTCGCTCAAACCGTCACCGCGCACTGGAAAAGAACGGCTTTTCCCAATTGGCACGCCTCCTGCATTGGTAGCGGCACGGGCCCAATGGTGGGTCCGATGAGAGCAATGCAAGGGGTATTTCAATGTTCAACTCGTTCGCTTCCGTCCGCGAGACCGCCACGATGTTCGCCGGCGCTTTCGTCACCGCGCTTCTGCTGGTTTCGGCCGCGACTTCGCTGCCGATCGCCTGAAGCCACTCATTCCAGGGAAACCCAGATGAACCAACGTTTCCTGATCAACCGCGGCGACGCCAAGGTCATGGGCGTCGCCGCCGGTCTTGCCGACTACAGCGGCATCGACCCGACCATCATCCGCCTCGGCTTCATTGCAGCAGTGCTGCTTACCGGCCCGATGATGATCCTGTTCTACGTCCTCGCAGGGTTGCTGGCGCCAGCGCAATAGGCGCCAGCCGCTCTTTTCCGCCGCCGCTCCGACGGGCATGATCGCGGCGTGGACCCTTCCGATCCCTACAAGCTGCAGCGCTTCATCGACGCCCAGCAAGGCGTGATAGAGCAGGCGCTCGCCGAGCTCCGCGCGGGATCGAAGCAGAGCCACTGGATGTGGTTCGTCTTTCCCCAACTCGCCGCGCTCGGCCGAAGTCCCACGGCCAAGTTCTTCGGCGTCGCAACGATGGACGAGGCGCGCGCCTATCTGGCGCACCCGTTGCTCGGGCCGCGCCTGCGGCAGGCCGCCGACATTTTGCTGCGATGGGCAGACAGGCGCAGCGCCGACCAGATCCTGGGACCCGTCGATTCGATGAAGCTCCGCTCGAGCCTGACTCTGTTCGACCGGATTGAGGCCAACGGCATTTTCGAGCGGGCGCTGCTGGCATTCTTCGAAGGCAAGCGGGATGAACTGACGCTCGCACTTTTGGGCGGGCATCGGTAAGCGGTCCGTCGAAGGAGACTCGCATGCGCATGCTACTGTTGGCACTCGCCGGTTCTAATCTTCTCGCGACGCCGGCATTCGCCGCCCTGCCAATCGGGTCGAAGGCGCCCGATTTCACCACCACGGGAGCGATCGCGGGCAAGCCGTTCAAGCTTCACCTCGCCGACCAACTCAAGCACGGTCCACTGGTGCTCTATTTCTTTCCCAAGGCGTTCACCAGCGGCTGCACCGCGGAAGCCCATGCCTTCAGCGAGGCTTCGGCCGAGTTCAAGAAGCTCGGCGCGCGCGTCGTCGGCATGTCGGCGGACGACCTGCCGACACTACAGAAATTCTCGGTCGAGGAGTGCCGCAACCAGTTTCCGGTGGCGACGGCGAACGGCGATGTCCGCAAGGCCTATGACGTGGTCCTGAAACAGAAGCCCGAATATGCGAACCGCACGTCCTATGTGATCGATCGCAACGGCAAGATCGTCATGGAATATACGAATCTCGACCCCAGCGAACACGTGCAGCGCACGCTCGCCGCGGTCAAGAGGCTCAAGGGCCGCTGACCGCAGGCCGGCGATATTGGCCGCGGCAGCAGCGGCGGCGCACTGGCGGCATGCGGTAGCCGTAGCGAGGCCAACAAGGCCGTATACATGAACTCGGCTGACGGGCTGGACGCCGAGTCGACGCCCTCAGCGACGCGGACATGAACGCCGCCGCAGTTTCCCGGCCGTACGGCGGCGGTCCCGCTGCTACCGGAGCAGCGAATACGGCCGGCAACACCACCGATCTCCCCGCCGCGAACAGTCCTTAGTACGACAGCTCAGCGGACTTGGACGCGGATCAGCGGGCGCACCCAGCGGCGCGCGAGCGGTGCATATTTCAGACGGACGCGGGTCACGTCGCGATAATAACCGCGGAGGTCGAGGTTGCGGGTGCAGGTCCCGGGTCGCATGAGGCGGCGGGTGCCGATGTCCTGGCGCCTGCCGTTGCGGAACCAGACGTCGACATCGCGCATGTTGATCGGCCCGCCGTAGACGCAGACCCGAAGTTGCCGGTAGCGCGCTGTGCCGCGCACCCGGATGTTGTCGGTGTCGCGGCCATTGACGGTCTGGTAGGCGATGGTGCGCCAGTTGTTCCAGCGCTGCGCTTCAGCAGGCGTGGTGCCTAGCACGGCAGCTGTTGCCGCCGCCGAGGCCAGAATCATCGTGCGTTTCATGTCCGTACTCCTCATTTTCAGGACAGTCGGAAGGTCAACCCGCGAGCCGCGTCGATTGTTTGTCTGTTCATCGGGGCCAACAGGTCGGTTCGCCGATTGTGAACGATTGCGAAACGAGCCTCGCGCTGTGGCTCAGCTAGAGCTCGATCTCCGTTGTTTGGTGCGACTCGCGCGCCGGGCGTATGAGGCTGGTCCGTTCGCAGAGGAGGTAGCCATGCAACGGATCGGCGAGATGTTTCACCATCGCTCCCGCGACGACTTCGGCGAGGGCGACCATCAGGAATATGTCGAAAGCGGCATCCGCGACGTCCTGCTGGTCGGCGGCGCTGCGGCCCTCCTGATCGGCGCGTTCGTCGCCTCGCTTATCTGAGCAGCCGGGCCGCTAGTTCCGGTTGAACGCGTCCAGAATCGGGCATGGCCCGCCGCGCTCGGCTGCGCATGCGGACGCCAGCCCGGAAAGCGCGTCGCGAGCCTGCTCGAGCTCGGCGATTTTCACATCGAGCGCTTCAACCCGCGTTCGAGCGAGCTCGCGCGCTCGGGGACGGTCGTCCGAGGCTGACAGTTCCAGCAGCTCGCCGATCTCGCTCAGCGTAAAGCCTGCCGCCTGGGCGGAGCGGATGAAGCGGAGCCGCTTGATGTCGTACTCGCCGTAGCGGCGCACCTCGCCGGGGGGCCGTGCAGGCTCGGGCAGGAGCCCGCGCCGCTGATAATAGCGCACCGTTTCCACCCCCACGCCGGCAGCTTTTGCGAGGCCGCCGATCGTGTCTGAATTTTTCGCTTGATTCCGTACCATGGTACGGAAGCTATAGGCGCTTCACCGGGTGCGAATCAACGCCTCGCAAAAAGGGAAACGAACAATGGACAAGACGATCGAGAAGAATGCGTCCTCGTGCACCTGCAGCTGCACCAAAGGCGGCTGCCGCTGCAATCCGTGCAATTGCAAGAACTGCTCTTGCTGACCTGACGAGGGCCGCATCTCGAAAGAGGTGCGGCCCGTCACATCATAATCCGTCCCGGCCTCAGTGCTGCCTGTCGCGAGTTCCGGCGTGCTCGAGCTCCTCCCTCATCACATGCTCGATGTCGCCGCGCTGGTAGCCCGCGTAATAGGCGTTGTCGGTCGAATAGAGCGCCTTGAGCAGACCCAGATCCCAGTAGGTGAGGGTAATTGGGAGAAGTGCACCGTCGGGCTGCCCGAGCACTCCAAGGATGGTCGGCGTTCCGGTCTTGAGGATGCGCTGGGGATCGGCCGCGGCGAAGGTCCGCATTGCCGCATAATCGGCGAGTTGGGTGACGGTGAGCCCGCCTGCCGCCTTGAGGTCGATCACCACGACCGAGGCGAGGAAGGTGGGCACGCTCGACGAGCGCAGCCGCGACGGATTGTGCGTGCCCCTGACGACATAAAAGCCGCCGATCGGCTTTTCGAGGAACTCGCCGTCGGCGCTGTAGCGGGTGCGGACCTGCCAGGCCGCCGCCGGCCCCGGGTCGGCTTCGAGCTTGCGCACTTCGCGGTCCGACATTCCGCTGAAATAGGCCGGGAAGCGCCGCTCGAGCTCCGTGATCGCGGCCTTCTTGTCCGCAGCCATGATGACGAAGACGTTGGGCGTGCATCCGGCCGGTGCGACGCCGACCTTCGCCGCCGCCGCGACCCGGCGCATGCGCTCGGCGATCGCGGCGCTCTGTGCCGGCGGCAGGCCCATCACGACCGGACACGCCTTCGCCTGGAACCGCGCGATCTGGCCGGTGGACGGCACGTCGATGACGGTCTTCACGAAATCGCGGATCTGCTGCTTCCCGACGCGCGTGCCCTGGACCACGATTTCCGACGGCGGTTCCTGTGTCGTGTCGGGGACCGGGACGGCGGCCCGAACGCCAAGCGCGAGCGCGACGGGAATCAACATGGACTGGCTCCTTCTTCAGCACCGCCGATGAGAGCGGATGGAGCGGTGAACGGCATGAGCAGGTCGTGAGGATTTGCTGAAATGCGCGCCGCGGGCGGGCGGGGAGAGGCTATCCTGCCCCGAGCCGTTGCCGCGGGCAACGGCGCCGATACACCTGGAAACACGAAGCCTGAGATGCACACGACGGCCTCCGCGCACGATTCTGCGCCTGTGCCGGCGGCATGTCGAGTCCGGCCGCGGCGCGCTAGCGTCGGCATACTTCTTCGACGTGCGACGACAGGCGCGAGAAATTGCCGGGATCGGTGCTGATGGTCACCGCTGCGTCGCATTGCCTCAGCTGGAACCGCACCTTGCGCGCGCGGAAATCGAGCGAGACCCGGCGGAAGGTTTCCAGAATGTCGGTGCCGAGCAGCAGCGCCGGCTGGTCGGAAAGGCCGAACATCTTGAATGGCGGCACGTCGGCGAACGCCATCGGCACGTCGTGGAGGGTGACCGGCCCGAGCCGGAGCTCGCCGATCCGCGCCAGCTGCAGCTTGACCGTCTCGCCGGTGACGCCGGTTACCGGGACAGTGATGAACTTGTCGCGATTGTGTCGCAGCAACTTGTCGCGCAGGGCGAGATTGCCGATCGTGATCTCGGTGCCGGTGTCGATGATCGCGTCGAGCTCGTAGCCGGCGGCGCGGACATGGGTCAGGATCAGCTGGCCGTGCTCGCGCCGCGCCGTGATCACGATCTCGCCGGGCTCGTGCGGCTCGCGGATGCGCGCGTCCTCGACCTTGATCAGGCGCTTTTCGAAATCGAGCATCAGCCGCTGCCGGGCGAGCGCGTCGATGCCGATCATCCCGTCGCCGCCGACGTCGGCTTCCCTGAGCGCGGGCAGCTCGAGGTCATCGATCGTGTTCGAGCCGACGGTCAGCCGGTCGACCTTCACCCGGTCGACGATGCTGCGCGCGGTCATGCCGTTGAGGATCACCGGCGTGCCGAGCGGCAGCTGCAGGTCGCGGGCGATGCGCAGGCCGACGACGGAGGTGTCAGCGCCGCTGTCGACGATGAACCGGTACGGGCCGCGGCCGTTGACGTGCACCTCGACGCTGAGCCGCGTTTCGACCTTGCGCGCCTTCAGGTCCTTTCCGCCGACGGCGAGATTCGGGTCGAACTGCGCCGGCGGCAGTGGCTGATGCTCGATTTCGAAAAGCGCCTGATCAAGGTCGAGGACGCGCGCATCCGCGAGCCGCACT
>NZ_WJSQ01000131.1 GCF_009720245.1 Sphingomonas segetis
CAGCGACCAAGTCGCCCGGGAACAAGTCTCTGGCTGACACCGGCCCCGCCGGAACCCCGCCGGTGGCGACGACCCCGGCGCCCGCCTCGACCGGGGCCGCGCTCGACGACGCGGCGATCACGGCGACGATGCAAAAGCAGCTCCAGGGCATCGACCTGACGCAACCGACGGTCGTGCTTCCCGACGCGGTCGCCCAGGCGGTCCGCGGCGTGCAAGCCGAGCTGGCGACCAAGCTCAATACTGTGAACCTTTCGGCCGGATGGGTTCCGGCCAAGAGCCTCGATCCGGCGCTGCGCCTGCAAACCGCGGATTTCATCATCTACTCGGCGATCACCACCGTGGCGCGGCGGCCAAACAACCCGACTACCTCGTGGACCGAAAACTGGCCGTTCGAGCCGTCGGTCGGGAACACGCCGACGACCAACACCTTCCGCTGGACCTGGATCAGCTTCTGCTTCACCTTCTTCGCGTTCGGTTTCGTTCTGTGGCTGTACCGCGCCTATATCGACGAGACCGACGACGCCCCGCGTGAGCGCGGCCTGGCCGTCTACCGGGCCCTCACTCCAAGCCAGAGGAAGTGCGGCAAATATTTCCTCGTGGTCGCGTTGGTGTTCCTTGCGTCGCAAGGCGCCGGGGCGATCATGGCGCACTCCTATTACGAGCGCGAATATTTCTATGGGGTGCAGCTCAACTACATCCTGCCGTTCAACTTCTTGCGCAGCTTTCACCTCCAGGCGCCGATCATCTGGATCGGGCTCGGCTGGATCGCGAGCGGCCTGTTCCTCGCCCCGGCGATCGCCGGCGGCCGCGAAGCCAAGGGGCAGGGGCTGCTGGTCGACATCCTGTTTTGGGTGTCGCTGTTCGTCGTCACCGCCGCGTTGGTCGGAAATTACCTCGGCATCCAGGGAGTGATCGACAAAGGCTGGTTTTGGTTTGGTAACCAGGGCCTGTCCTACATTCAGCTCGGTCGCTTCTGGCAGATCCTGTTCTTCGTAGCGCTGTTGACGTGGAGCGGCCTTATGTTCCGCGCGCTGTGGCCGACCCGCGACACGCTGGTCACGGCGACCAAGCAGTTCTGGACGGGCAAAATCCGTCTCGAGCATCTGATCTGGGCGGCGACCATCAACGTCGCCGTGCTCTATGCCTTCGGGATGATCCCGCTGACCGGGATCGAGAAGAGCTTCACCATCACCGATTTCTGGCGCTGGTGGGTGGTCCATTTGTGGGTCGAGCAATCGTTCGAGTTCTTCGCGGTGGCGATGAGCGCCTATTTGCTGATGTCGCTCGGCCTGGTGTCGCGCAAGCTCGCCGAGCGGTCGGTGTACCTCGAGTTGATCCTGATCTTCCTCGGCGGCGTGCTCGGTACCGGCCACCACCTCTATTGGGGAGGCGGGCCGAGCCTGTGGGTTCCGCTGGGAACGATGTTCTCGTTCATCGAGGTGCTTCCGCTGGTGCTTCTGATCCTCGAGGCGATTTCGCAGCACCGGCTGATCAAGGGCGCGGGCGCATCGTTCGATTACAGCCTCGCATATCTGTTCATCCTCGGCTCGGCGTTCTGGAATTTCGTCGGCGCTGGCGTGTTCGGCGGCGGGACGCTCAATGCGCCGCTGGTCAATTATTACGAGCACGGCACCTTCCTGACGCTCAACCACGCCCACACGTCGCTGTTCGGCGCGTTCGGCTTGCTTGCGCTCGGCCTGATCTATTTCTGCCTGCGCTATCGCGCCGGCCCCGACGCCGTGTTCGACGAGCGCCCGGGCAAGATTGCCTTCTGGTGCTACAACATCGCGCTGCTGATGTGGATTTTCCTCCACTTTTTCCCCATCGGCTGGCCGCAGCTCGACGCGGTCTACGAGCACGGCTTCGCATGGGCACGCAGCCAGGCGTTCTACAATACGACCTTGTTCTGGCAGTGGATGCGCATGCCCGGCGACATCGTCTTCTCGGTCGGTGCGCTGATCATGAGCTGGGACTTCCTGATGAAGCTGCGCCGCCCGCGCGGCGAAGTTGCGGAGTCCCAGGGAGCCGCTGCGGTCCCGGCGGAGTGACCTGCGTCAGTCGAATGGGTTGAGCATCGCGTTTCGGCGATGCTCAGCTCTCGCGCGCACCGAGCTTCGCGGTTTGTTCGCGCAGGACAGCGATCGTGTCCCGCAGGTGCTGCAGGATCAGGGCACGCTCCCGCGGCGCGTAGCGCGCGTCGAGCTCGCCCATGGCAGCCGTTAGCGAGTCGAACGCCGGCGCCGTGAGGCGTGCCAGGCGAGTGGAATCCCTTGCGCGGACAATGATGCTGCGCCGATCATCGGGATTGGGCTCGCGCGAGGCGAAGCCGGCCCGCTCGAGCCGGTCGACGATGCCGGTAATTGCGCCGGTGCTAAGGCCGGTGCTTTCGGCCAGCTGCTTGGGCGTTGCGCTTCCAAGTTCCGCGAGGGCCCCGGCACACTTGCGCTCCGCGGCCGTCATGCCAGCCCGACGCGCGACGGCATCCTGAAACGCGACGATCGCGGTCGCGAGCTCGCGGTGAAGGGAGTTGAACCCTGTTTTGGCCATTTGAGTTTATCTTACAGCTAAGATACTTTGATGTGAAGCAACGACTCGCAGGTGAGGCATGGACGGGGCGGCGCAGCAAGGGCGACTCGCACGGGCGGCTCCGGCGCTGCTGCTCGCATTCCTTGCTCCGACCTTTGCCGAAGTCCTGCCCGGCGCGACCCGATTTTCGGCGCTCTTCGTGTTCCCGATCGAATTGGCCGTGTGGGGCGGGGGAGCGGTCATGGCGCGCGCCCTGGTGAGGAAGCTCGGGCTCGGCTGGTGGTCGCTGCTGCTGCTCGGACTCGTGCTCGCTGTCGCAGAGGAATTCCTGATCCAGCAGACGTCACTCGCCCCGCTCGTCATCCGCTTGAAGGGTGAGACCTGGGCGCGAGCCTGCGACCTCAACTATGTCTATGCCCTCTGGGCGCTTGTTTACGAGAGCGTCTGGGTCGTTCTCCTCCCGACACTGACTGTGGAAATGATATTCCCGCTGCGCCGCCGCGAGCCGTGGCTGAGCCGGGCGGGCGCGGTGGTGACTGGCGGTTTATTCTTCGTCGGCTGTTGTTTCGCCTGGTTCACCTGGACACAGATCGCGCGGACCCAGGTGTTTCACCAGCCGCCATTCTCCCCTCCGCTGCCGTGGGTCGCCGCGGCACTGGCCGTGATCCTCTCGCTGATCCTGGCAGCCGTGCGCTTCCCGCCCCGGCCTCCTTTGCGCACGTTGGCCGCTCCGCCTCCGCTGCTGCCCGCGCTCCTTGGCGCGGTCTGGGCCGTGTTGTGGTTCGGTCTCGTGGTCCTCGCCTTCGGCATCGCGCCACGGTTCCCGCCGTTGGCAGCGGTTGCCGCGGCAATGCTGGTCGTTTGCGTAATATTGGCTGTGGTGCCGCGCTGGGCTGCCGACGCACGCTGGAGCAAACGGCACGACTATGCGCTCGTCGCCGGTTCGCTGTGCGGCTCCATGGCGGTGAGCTTCATTGCCTTCCAAGGTGCAGCGCCGGCCGATCTGTGGTTCAAGATCATCGTCGACTGCCTGGCCGTCGCCGGCCTCGCCTGGCTTGGGCGGCGCGTGCTCAGGCGAAGTTGAAGGAGACGCTGAGGCGCTCTCCGCGGCCGGTACCGGGGACCACCTCGTGACGCAGCCAGCTCTCCCACATCAGTAGCAGGCCGGGGCGGGGCTCGACGGCGACGAAGGGCTGCAGCTCTTCGGGCGCATGCTTCGCCCGCTGCGGCGCGGCCATCATCAGCGGCTGCCGCGGGTCCTCGAAGCGAATCGCGCCCGAGCCCTTCGGTACCTCTACGTAGAGCGTGCCCGAAATGATGCTGTGCGGGTGAATGTGGCCGGCGTGACGGCCGGAAGCCTTCAGCAGGTTGACCCAGATGCTGTCGAGGCGCGGCTTGCGCGCGAGCTCGAACGCGCATTCGTCCGCGAACGTGACAGCGTGCCGTCCAAGCATCCTGGCGAGGTCAGCGAATGCAGGGTCGCGTTTCGGCAAATCGTTCAGCGATGCATAGCTGGTGTAGCCGGCATAATGGTGCTCCCGGCTCCAACGTCGGCCCGCCGCGTCATCTTCGGCCAGGCTGCGGATGGAGTGCGCGAGCTCTGCGAGCAGCTGCTCTGCGGCCAGTTCCGCTTCGTAGAGAGGCGTAGCGAAGAGGCGGCGCGGCATGACTTGTTCGTAGAGTCCTGATATCGAAGGCGGAAGGGCTGGAATGTCGGATGTCTTCGTCTCGTATGCGCGGACGGATGAAACGGCGATCGAAATACTGCGCCCCGGTGATGACCCACGCGGGTGCGAACATCATCCGCCTCGCCGCGAACGACCCCAATCTCGACAATTTGCGGGACGATCCGCGGTTCAGGGACATGCTTGCTGAAGCGCAGTGGCCGGTCGGCATGCAGGTCGAGGCGGTCATTCCGCTTGCTGCAACCTCAGCGCCACCTCGCTCATGAAGCGCGTGTCGTCGCCGTCGGCCAGCCATTCGGCTTCGGACGCGATCGCCGCTAGCAGGTCCGACAGGGGCTCCATCTCCGCCTTCGCATAATTGCCGAGCACGTGCGGCGTGACGAGGTCCTTTCGGCCGGGGCCCGGGTGACCGATCCCGATGCGTACGCGCCGGAACTCGGGGCCGAGCGCGGCATCGATCGAACGCAGGCCGTTGTGGCCGGCGAGTCCGCCGCCGACCCGCACCTTCACCTTGAAGGGGGCGAGATCGAGCTCGTCGTGGAAGACGGTGAGCGCGTCGACGTCGAGCTTGTAAAAGCGAAGCGCCTGCTGAACCGCATCGCCGCTGTCGTTCATGAAGGTCTGCGGCTTGATCAGCAGGATGCGGTTGCGGCCGAGCCGCCCTTCGGAAACCAGACTGCGGAACTTCTTCTGCCACGGGCCGAAGCCGTGCCCTTCGGCAATGGCGTCGGCGGCCATGAAGCCGACGTTGTGCCGATGCAGCGAATATTGTCCGCCAGGGTTACCAAGACCGACCCAGAGTTGCATCGGTGTCCACTAGCGTGAGCCGAGGGCAAAAAGAAACCGCCCGCCCAAGTCGGGCGAGCGGTTCCCGAACCTGGGCGTGAAGAGCGTTACTCCGCGCTCTCGCCTTCGGCTTCGTTGCCCTCTGCCGCTTCGCCTTCCTCGACGGTCGGGACCTCGCCGGCCGGCGCCGCCTCTTCCTCTTCGGCCTTCATCGCCGATGGAGCGACCACGGTCGCAACGGTGAAGTCGCGGTCATCGATCACGGGCTTCGAGCCCTCGGGTAAGTCGACGTTGGAAATGTGGATTGCATCTCCGATCTCGAGGCCGGCGAGCGAAACCACGATTTCATCCGGCAGGCGCGCGGCGTCGCAGATGAGCTCGAGCTCGTGGCGGACGACGTTGAGCACGCCGCCGCGCTTGAGACCCGGCGCCGCTTCCTCGTCGACGAAGCGCACCGGCACGTTGACACTGACCTGCGTGTGCTCGCCGATGCGAAGGAAATCCACGTGGATCGGCCGGCTGGTGACCGGGTGGAAGTCGACCGCCTTCGGCAACGTCCGCTGAGGCTTGCCGCCGATGTCGACCATCACGACCGAGTTCATGAAGAATCCGGTCGAAAGTATCTTGCTCAAAAGCTTCTCTTCGACATGGATCGAGAGGGCTTCCTTCTTTTCGCCGTAAATCACGGCGGGCACCCGGCCTTCGCGGCGCAGTGCTCGGGAGGCTCCCTTGCCAGCCCGGTCGCGCGCCTCGGCGGGCAGCGTCAGCTGTTCGCTCATTTGGCTATACTCCGATTGCTAAAAACCCCGCGCCACGCCTCCAGGGATGACCATGGCCGGGAAGGGCGCCCCTAAGCGAGCCCCTTTGGAAAAGCAAGGTTTCGGATAGCGCGCCGAGGATCCGTCAGTCGACGCGCTGGGACTCGAGGCCTTTCTCGGCGAGGCGGACGAGGACGCTGTCCTTGCCGGCGAGGTGGCCGGCACCGACGGCCACGAACACCGTTCCGGGGATCTGCATCCGTGCGGCGATCCAGTCCGCCCAGCGTGCGTTTCGGTCGGTGAACATCATCCGGTAGGTGTCGGGCGACCCCGCTTCGAGCTGGCCGAGCATCCGCACGAACACGGTCTGGTCGCCGCGCTTCCATGCGGACTGCATCTCGGCCATTGCGTTCGACAGGCTCTTCATCGGCGGCTCGCCGATTGGCTGGCCGACCTTCCGCGCGGGTGCCGAGGCGGGCATTGCCGCGGGCATGCTGTTGAACATGTTGAGCTGAAACTCGATCGTTTCGAGTCCTTGGACCGGCTTCCCTGCCGACTCGGCAGCGTGCCGCAGCACCATGTCGGCGCCGTTGTTGACCTGCATACCCTGGGCTTCGCCGGCGTTGATTGCCATGCGAGTCGTTGCGAGGAACGACGCCGAAGGAGTCACCGACGGAGGACGGATCGGCAGCCCGCGCCTTCCGGTGATGATCGGCCCTGGACCTTCCGGGATCAGCGTTTCGAGCACCAGTTCATCGGATTGCTCGAACGCGTCGCGCACGTCTTGACCAAACCACTGTGGATCGCCGTCTAGCGCATGGAAGGTGCCGAAGATGAAGACGGTCGTGTCGGCGTCGCGCACGACGAACATTGCCGGTTCGGGCAGCGCCGAAGGGCCCGTGACGGGCGTCGCGGCGGCCAGCGCAGCAGCGGCAAGCAGATTGACCATCCAACGCCCTCCCCGAGGTGGACGGCACTGGCGGAGCAGTCAGCGGAAGCGATGGCAGCGCGGCTCACCGGCAGCGGAAAAGCCCCCGCTTTCCATCAACTTCGCGCATCAGACCCCCCAGCCCGATACAATGGAATGATGGTCACCGACTTGTTAAAAAATGTCTAGCGAAATCCGCAAAACGTGAACTTTTCCCGATGGATGGAGGCAATTCAGGCGACAGGAGTCGGTTATTGGACGCGGCGGACGCGATATCCGTGGCGCTGAAGCATCGCGATCACCGAATCCTTGCCTGCGAGATGCCCCGCTCCGACCGCGATCATCACCGCGCCCGGCTGTGTCATCCGCTGCTCGATCCAGCGGCTCCAGTTCGCGTTGCGCTGATGGATCAGCGCTTGCGCAAGATCGGGCGAGTCCGCGAGATCGTGGTCGAAGGTGCGCGCGATCGCCTTCACGTCGCCGCTCGCCCACGCCTTGAGCATGCCTGCAAATTCCTCGTCCGCCGCGTTGGACTCATCGAGTGCGCCGACGAGCAGCGCTTGCTGCGCTTTTTCGGGCAACCGATCGAAAAAGCCGAATTGCTGAAGGTTCGTCTCGAGCTCGCCGACCGACTTGCCTTGGCTCTTGAAGGTCCCGCGGAGCACCGCTTCGACGCCTTCAGCGCTCTTGAGATTCATCTCGCGGTACTGGTTTCCGAGCAGGATGAACGCCGCCGCCCAGGTCTCCATCCGGTCGAACGCCTGCGGAGGGAAGCCGCTCTTCTTGACCGCCGCGGCAAGTGCGGCGCGCTTCTCGGGCGGCACACGCATCATCAGCGGCGGGAGGTTGGGTGCGTTGAACGCCAGGCTTGCCATTGCCGACATCATCCTGCCGGGATCCTTTTCATCGACGATCGTTTCGACCACCAGCTGGTGCGAGTTCTGGACGGCCTGGTCGAACCTGGCCGTGCGCCATTGAAATTGCTCGGGGAGCAGGTGGATGGTGCCGAACAGGTAGATCGTGGTGTCGGCGTCGGAGACCTGCCACAACGCCGGCTGGGCCGCCTGCGGAGCTTTCGACGCGGCGGGGGCGCCGACCAGCAGGGCGCCGAGCCCGAGCGCGGCGAC
>NZ_WJSQ01000132.1 GCF_009720245.1 Sphingomonas segetis
GGCGCCGATCTCGCCAGGGGCTATCCGCTGATTGCCGCCGTCGGCGCCGCCGCCACGCCCGGGCGCGCGCCGCGCCTGATCGAGTTCGAATGGGGCAATCCCAACGACCCGCGCGTCGCCATCGTCGGCAAGGGCGTGTGCTTCGACACGGGCGGGCTCGACCTCAAGAATGCTGGCGGCATGCGCATCATGAAGAAGGACATGGGCGGCGCGGCGCACGCGCTCGCGCTGGCGCAGCTGATCACCGGGGCGCGCCTGCCCGTCCGCCTCCACCTCCTGGTCCCCGCAGTCGAAAATGCCGTGTCCGGCGCCGCCTACCGTCCGGGCGATATCGTGAAATCGCGCAAGGGGCTGTTCGTCGAGGTCGACAATACCGATGCCGAAGGACGGCTGATCCTTGCCGATGCGCTCGCCAGGGCGGCCGAAGGCGAGCCGGAGCTGATCGTCGATTTCGCGACTTTGACCGGCGCGGCGCGGGTCGCGCTCGGACCCGACCTCCCGGCGACCTTCGTCAACCGCGACGACCTTGCCGCCGAGCTGGAAGGCGCCGGGCGCGAGGTCGACGACCCATTATGGCGCATGCCGCTGTGGGATCCCTACGACGAGAATCTCAAGAGCGACCTCGCGGATTTGTCGAACATGGCCAACAATCCCATGGCGGGCTGCATCTACGCGGCGCTGTTCCTGAGGCGCTTCGTTCCGCAGGACATCGCCTGGGCGCATCTCGACACCTGGGCGTGGCGCGAACCTGCCAAACCGGGTCGCCCGAAGGGCGGCGAAGCGCTCGGCCTGCGCGCGGTTTTCGCACTACTCGAACGGCGCTACCTACAAGGTTGATCCTGCCGTTCGCGAGAATTCCAGCATTTCGGGCGGATTAGCCTGCAACATTTCGCGTCCTTACCGGTTTACCTCGCTGCTACACGACACCAGTACGGAGAGTGGCAGTAATGAGCGAAGTTTCGCTTACAGGGTGGATGAAGGCCCTCATCGCCTATGTCCGCTCGGGCGAACCGGACCTCACCAATCGGCAAATGGCCTTGCTGATGCTGGTCTATCTGACGCCCGGGCCGCATACGGTTCGAGGCCTCGCCCGCATCCTTGGGGTTTCCAAGCCCGTCGTCACGCGCGCCTTGAACACGCTCGGCGCGCTCGGCTATCTCCGCCGCGAACGGGACCAGGACGACCGGCGCAACGTGTTCGTCGTCCGCACCAGCAGCGGGGCAGATTTCCTTGAAGGCTTCAAGCGCAACCTCCGCGAGGGCGACAGCTCCGCGGCCCACCGGCCGATCATCGGCCAGGCCCCGGCCTACGCCCACCAGCGTTGAGGACTTCGCGCTCGCGGGCCCCTCGGACCTGCCGGACCCCGAGTTCAACGCCTACCGCAAGGACCTTGCAGACATCGCGCTCACCGGGCGCGTGATTGCGTCGCACTATGCCGAGCCGGTCGAGCGCCGCGTGTCCGCCGCAACGGAGCTGCGCAGCGGCCCTTCGGCCGGTGCCCAGCCGATTCGCCCGCTACGGCCGGGAGACGGCTTCCTGATGCTCGATGACAGCCTCGGTTGGGCGTGGGGCTATGCCGGCCACGATCGCCGGGTCGGCTACGTGCCGAGCGCGACCTTATCCTAGGACGGAGGTGTGTAGCCAGACGAGGGTGTAGAGGCTGCTTCCGACGAGGATCGCGAGCAGGCCGATGATCGCCCAGTCGCGCGTCGGCCATTTCGGCCGCCGCGCCGGAAACAGCAGCCAGGCCGAGAGCGCAGAGAGAACAATCGTACCCACTGCGCCTTTCTGCATGAAAGTGACGATGACCGGGCGAACATGCTCGGGGCCCTTGGCAACACTCTCGCCGTGCGGACTCATCATCAGCCCGATGCCCCAGGTCATCAGCGCGGCAAGAAGCAGCAGCCCGCCCAGGAACATCCGGCCGCGGCCGATCCCACGGTTCCTCACATCTGCCCCCGCTGCCGCCGGATCGCGTACCATTTGGCGACGTTGGCATTGTGCTCGGCCAGCGTGGCCGCGAACACGTGGCCGCCGGTGCCATCGGCAACGAAATACAGCGCCTTGGTCTGCGCCGGGTGGAGCACCGCCTCGATGCTCTCCTTGCCAGGATTTGCGATTGGCCCTTTCGGCAGGCCTGCCTGCCTGTAAGTATTGTAGCCGTTGTCGGCCGCGAGCTCGGTCTTCCTGATACGCCGACCGAGCGGCTTTCCCTTGGTCACGGGATAGATAACCGTCGGATCCGCATCGAGCTTCATTCCGATCTTCAGCCGGTTGCAATAAACTCCGGCGATCATCGGCCGCTCGGCCGACTTGGCGGTCTCCTTCTCGACGATCGAGGCGAGGATCACCGCTTCGTCCGGGCTCGAGACCGGGCAATCGCCGCTCCGCTTCGGCCAGAGACGTTCCAGCGTCTTGCTCATCGCTTCCTGCATCCGCCTGGCTAAGGCGGCGCGGGTCTCTCCGCGCTTGTAGCCGTAGCTGTCTGGCAGCACTGATCCTTCCGAGATCGCCGGCGTTGGGCCGGCGAGATAGCGGTTGGAAGCGAGCTTCTCCTCGACGATGACCGACGGCATGCCCTCGGTCACGGTGATCAGCCGCTGCACCGGCTTGCCGTGCTGCAAGAGGTCGAGGACCGCGGAACCGCCCACGCCCTTGGGAATTTCGAACTCGCCGGCCTGAATCGGATCGCTCGAACCGAACAGCCGGGCCATGACGTAATAGGTCCGCGCGCTGCCCGGGATCGCGCCTTCCTTCTCGAGCTGGCGCGACACCGAGCGCAGCGTCGTCCCCTCCTCGACGATGATGTCGTGGGGACCGGGTTTCGGCCCCGGTGACAGCCACAGTAGCCACAACCCGCCTGCACCGACGAGCAGACCGAGGATGGCGGCGAAGAGGACCGCCCGGCGAAGCACGGATCTAGTTGACCGACTTCATGATCAGGCTGGCGTTGGTCCCGCCGAAGCCGAAGCTGTTGTTGAGCACCGCGCGCACCGGCCGCTCCTTCGCCTTGTGGGGCACGAGGTCGACTCCGGCGCAGCTTTCCTCGGGATCGTCGAGGTTGAGCGTCGGCGGCACGATCTGGTCGCGCATCGCGAGGATGCAGAAGATGCTTTCAACCGCGCCGGCGCCGCCGAGCAAATGGCCGATCGCCGACTTGGTCGAGCTCATCGAGACGTTGCCGATGGCGTTGGCGAGCAACCGCTTGACCGAGCCAAGCTCGAGCTCGTCGCCAAGCGGAGTCGAAGTACCGTGGGCGTTGATATAGTCGATGTCCGACGGCTGTAGCCCGGATTTCCGGAGCGCCATCTCCATCGCCCGATAGCCGCCCGAGCCTTCCGGATGCGGCGCGGTCACGTGATAGGCGTCTCCCGACAGGCCATAGCCGACGACTTCGGCGTAAATTTTCGCGCCACGCGCCTTGGCATGCTCATATTCCTCTAGCACCACGACCCCCGCGCCTTCGCCCATGACGAAGCCGTCACGGCCCTTGTCGTAGGGGCGGCTCGCCTTTTCCGGCCGGTCATTGAAATTGGTGCTGAGCGCTCGAGCCTGCGCGAAGCCGGCGATTCCGATCGGGCAAATCGTCGCCTCGGCGCCGCCAGCGAGCATGATGTCGGCGTCGTCGTCGCGAATCATCCGCGCAGCGTCGCCAATCGAATGCGCGCCGGTCGAGCAGGCGGTAACGACTGCATGGTTCGGCCCCATGAGCCCGTACTTGATCGAGACCTGCCCCGAAATGAGGTTGATCAGCCGGCCATGCACGAAGTGCGGACTAACGCGGCCCGGTCCTTTTTCGTGGAGCACGAGGCTTTCGCTCTCGATTCCCGGCAAGCCGCCGATCCCGGAGCCGATCGACACGCCGGCGCGCAGGCGCGTCGCTTCGTCCATGTCGGTGAGTCCGGCATCCTCGACCGCCTGGCCCGCCGCGTCGATCCCGAAGATGATGAACGGGTCGACCTGGCGCTGCGTCTTGAAATCGACGCGCTTGTTGGGGTCGAAGCCATATTCATGATCCGCTGGCTTCACCTCGCACGCGATGCGGCACTTCTGGTCGCTGGCGTCGAAATGCGTAATCGGGCCCGCGCCGCTTTTCGACGCAAGAAGATTCTTCCAGCTAGTCTCGACGTCGCCGCCGAGCGGCGTCACCAGACCCAGACCCGTCACCACCACACGGCGCATCATCCAAACTCCATCAGTCCCGCCAAAACAAACGGCCTCCCGTCAAGTTCGGGAAGCCGTTCGTGCCGCCTTCGAGGCGCAGCTCAGCGGCAGACTTCGGTGCCCGATCAGCCCTTGTTCTGATCGATATATTCGATCGCGTCGCGAACCGTCGTGATCTTCTCCGCGGCATCGTCCGGGATCTCGACTCCGAACTCCTCCTCGAAGGCCATGACCAACTCGACGATGTCGAGGCTGTCGGCGCCGAGATCGTCGATGAAGCTCGCGTCCTCGGTCACCTTGTCCGGCTCGACGCCGAGATGTTCGACGACGATCTTCTTCACCCGATCGGCAGTCTCGCTCATGGAACGCTTCCTCCGTTTTGCTTTTGCGCTGCCCTAGCGATGCACCGTTAACGCCGCAAGTGGCGCGCGGCGCCGACGGCGGCTACGCGAAGCGCATGGAGTCCCGAGCGCTCACCGACGGCGAGATCGAGATCTGCCGAAGCGTGTTCGGCGATGCGATCGACTATTCCCAGGTCTGGCTGGTCAGAGGCAAATGGTGGCCGTTCCAGCCTCGCAACGCCGCGATGGCACCCAACGGCAACATCTATTTCCATCCCGTAGCGGGCGGCTGGTCTGAGGATTTCTCCAGGGAGCCGCTGTCCCGGCAGGGCTTCTTCATCCACGAGATGACGCACGTCTGGCAAGCACAGCGCGGCGGCCGCCTCTACCTCCCGCTGATGCGACACCCGTTCTGCCGCTATTCCTATGGACTCAGTCCGGGCAAGCCCTTCCGCCGCTATGGCCTTGAGCAGCAGGCGGAAATCGTCCGTCACCGCTTCCTGGCGGACCGCGGAGCCGCGGTGCCCACGATCCCTCCGCAAGAGCTGCTGACCTTCGCCTGACGGGAGACCCTCACCTTCGTCAGTGTAACGGCCGCGCAACAGGTGCGGCAGGAAAGATGCTTCGCGGGGTTCGCGCCCTTCCTCGGCAACGGCTGTTTCGGGCATAGTGTCGGCAAGGCAACGAAAATCAAACAGGGAGGTCTCATGCGCTCTTCGGCACTCTTGCTGATCGGCACGTCCGTGTTCGCCGTCGCCGCTCCGGCGGCCGCGCAGACGCAACAGGAGTCGGCGGCACAGGCCGCCAACCCGCAGCCGAATGTTTCGCGAGTCCCGCAAAACGTCATGGAAGGCGAGATCGTCGTGACCGCGACCAAGCGCGCTTCAACGGTCCAGGACGTGCCCTTCTCGATCAATGCCCAGACGCAGGAAGACATCCAGCGCGCGAACGCTCGAACACTCGAGGACATCAGCCACAACGTCGCCGACCTAACCGTCCAAAACCTCGGTCCGGGCCAAAGCCAGGTATCGATCCGCGGCGTTTCCGCCGGCCAGGTCGTGCGCGACCAGCCAGGCGTCAAGGAGCAGGTCGGCATCTACCTCGACGAGACTCCGGTATCGCTCTCGCTGTTCACCCCCGACTTCGACCTGTTCGACCTCAACCGCGTGGAAACACTGCGCGGACCGCAGGGGACGTTGTTCGGGGCGGGCTCGGTCGGCGGAACGATCCGCTACATCACCAACCAGCCCAAGCTCGATGTCGTCGAGGGGCAAGTCGAAGGCGACGCCAGCGTCTTCTCCGGCGGAAGCATGGGCTATGCGCTCAAGGGCGCGGTCAACGTGCCCCTCGCGCCGACGGTCGCCGCGCGCATCGTCGCCTATGGCGAGCATTTTGGGGGTTTCGTCGATGCGGTTGGGCCGCACGACGGCAAGAACGTCAACGACGGCCACCGCATCGGCACCCGCATCTCGCTGCTGTTTCAGCCGATCCCCGAACTCAAGATCACGCCGCGCTTCGTCTATCAGGATTCGAAGGCGAACGGCTTCAATCGCGAGGAATTCTTCAACCTCTACGACAATCAGTTCACGACCGAAAACGACCTCGGGAAGGGCGAGCGCAAGGTTTATCTGAAGCTCCCCGAGCAGTTCCGCGACAAGACCGCGCTCGCAGACCTGGTCGCAAGTTACGATTTCGGGCCGGTCGAGCTGACCTCCGCCAGCTCCTACGTCCATCGTAACATCCTCGTGAGCCGCGACGCGTCGGCGCTGAGCGGATCGGTCAGCGTCGATCTCGGACTCGGCGCAGTGGCGACCGACCTGCCGTCCAACCTTGTCGACACGACAAAGCTCAAGCAGTTCGCCCAGGAAGTGCGGCTGGCATCCACGGGCGCGGGGCCGTTCCAGTGGGTGTTCGGTGGCTTCTACAGCCATGTCGACCGCGACTATAAGCAGCGCCTCCCGACCCCGGGCTACGACGTCTTCGTCGATGCGGCGCTCGGCGCGGGTACGTCGGCTGCGGTCGACAACGGCTTCGGGCTGGTCGACAACCCCTATCATGCCGACTTGCCGTACGTGGACACGCAAAAAGCGCTGTTCGGCGAGGCAAGCTACAAGTTAGGGCAGGTGAAGCTGATCGGCGGCGGCCGCTGGTACAACTTCCACGAGAAGCGCCGCTTCCACTCCGGCGGCCTGTTTTCGGGCGGCGACGACCGCACCGACAAGACGAGCTCCAACGGCTTTTCGCCGCGCGGGATCGTCAGCTGGGAACCGAACCGCAACTTCAGCCTCAACCTGCAGGCCGCGAAGGGCTTCCGCCTCGGCGGCGTCAACGATCCGCTGAACATCCCGCTCTGCACGCCCGAAGATGCGGCCATCTTCGGCGGATATCAGTTCTATGACGACGAAACTTTGTGGAACTACGAGGCCGGTTTCAAATATTCGAAGCATGGCGTCACCTTCAACGCGGCCGCCTTCTATAACGACATCAAGAACTTGCAGGTAACGGCGGACGCCGGCAGCTGCTCGTCCCGAGTCGTGTTCAACGTCCCGAAGGCGCACAGCCAGGGCGTCGAGGCGGAATTGTCCCTGCATCCGCTGGTCGGCCTTGACCTGTCCTTCGCGGGTAGCGTGCTCAGCTCGAAGTTCGACTCGACGGTGACCACCGGCACGGGCGCGATTCTTGCCGGCATCCGCGAAGGCAATCGGCTGCCGACCGTGCCGAAATACCAGTTCGCGGTAACCGCCAACTACACGGCGCCGCTCAACTCCAACGCCGACTGGTTCGTGAACGGCAGCGTCGCCCGCATCGGCAGCCGCATCACGCAGCCGAGCGATCAGGAGCCGGGCGCCGGCATCTTCGGGCTCACCTTCTTCGATCCGGTGACCGGCCTCGCAAGTCCTGCCGGCGGAATTCCCACTGACGTCGGGTCGCTCGCACTGCCAGCCTACACCCTGGTCAACGCGTCGGCGGGAGTCAGATGGCTGAGCGGGCTCGAGCTGGTCGCCTATGTAAAGAACATCTTCGACGTCGATGCCAAGCTGTCGTTCGACCGCGAGCGCGGAGGGCGGGCGCGGCTCGGCTACAACATCGGCCAGCCGCGGCAGTTCGGTCTGACGGTGCGGCAGAGCTTCGGCGGTCCCGTCGCTGCTCCGCCGCCGCCCCCGCCGCCGCCTCCACC
>NZ_WJSQ01000133.1 GCF_009720245.1 Sphingomonas segetis
CACGCCGTCGATCTTGGCAATGGCAGCGCTCGAGGCCGGGCTCGGCACTTTCGACGGGCTTGCTATGGGCGACGTGCAGGCGAAATCGCGCCAGCCGCCCGCGACGAACTTGCGCGCCGCGGCCTCGCCGAACCCGGCCGTCGCGCCCGTGATCAGAATCGTCTTCATCCCTGTCCTTCTTCCAGTTCCCGCCGCGCCTGTACGAGCACATCCGGCGCGACGCCAAGCGCCTCCGAAACGGACACGAGATCCGGCTCATGCGCTTCGAGGAAGCGTATGGCGGCAGCAAGGAGCGCCGGTTCCGCGATGCGGCGACGCAGCTCGTCTGTCCCGATTCCGGTCAGGTCGATGAACCGTTGAGCCCGCCGCGGGTCACCAAGCGTTGCCGCAAGCGCGGCAAGGGCAATAGCAGCACAGTCCCGTGGGGGATCGGTTGGCGTATCGCGAAGCAAAACCTTACATTCAGCCGCTAGCTAGTGGGGGCGAGAAATGGCGAAGATCCTGATCGTCGAGGACAATGCGCTGAACATCAAGTTGTTCTGCGACCTGCTCGCCGCGCACGGACACGAGCCGGAGGCCGTGACCGACAGCCGCAACGCGCTCGACGCCGCACGCAATTTCTCGCCGGACCTGGTGATCACCGACATCCAGCTCCCGCACGTCAGCGGGCTCGAGCTGATCCAGATGATCCGCGGCGACGACAAGCTGGCCGAGGTGCCGATCATGGCGGTGACCGCTTACTCCGCGCGTGGCGATGAGGAACGAATCAGAGCTGCGGGCGCGCAGGCCTATGTGTCGAAGCCGATCTCCGTCGCACGATTCGCACAGACGGTCGACGAGCTGCTCGCGGGTAGGCACGAGGCAGTCGAGCGGGTTTAGTTCTCCTGCGACGCCAGGAGCCCAGACTATTTCTTGTGCTGGAATCCCGCTTTCGCGGGGATGACTCCGTCGCGGCTATGCCGCCCGGTCACTTGATCTTGGCTTCCTTGAACTCGACGTGCTTGCGCGCACGCGGGTCGTATTTCTTGAAGCTCAGCTTCTCGGTCTGGGTGCGCGGGTTCTTCTTGGTCACATAGAAGAAGCCCGTGTCCGCGGTGCTGACGAGCTTGATCTTGACGGTTGCCGGCTTGGCCATCGGACAGTCCCAAATGCTTGAAAAACAAAAAGCGGCCTTCCGCCGCCCGTAGCGCCGAGCCTCTGATGGAGACCCGCGCATTTGTCAACATTGGCGCCTAGCGATCGGCGTCCTTCAAGGCAGCCTTGAGGGCCGTTGCCCGGGCCGAGATAGCATCGACGCTGAGCAGCTTCTGGTCGAGGTCGACGATCTGCCGGTTAAGATCCAGTTCCAGCCCCGGCCACTCGTGCACCTGGACCACCGAGCGCCTGACCACTTCCGAGTCGAGGCCGAGCTCGCACCGCCCTTCGGGCAGGATCATGTCGGTCGAGCCGCGACTGTTGGGCACAATCCGCTCGTTGCAATGGGCGCGGATGGCCTGTTGGGCAGCGTAGGGCATCACCCGCCGGACAATGTCGCGGTACGGTGGAACGACCGAAATATTTGCGCCGGTCACGTCGGACGTGACGTAATAATTCGAAATCTTGTCGCGAAGGAGGGGGTCGCCAAGACTGGCGATCGCGCCGGTCGAGACAATCTCGTCGTAGGTATTGCGCTTGAGCGCCCAGGGCAGGATCTGCGTCGCCTGATAGGCGTGCACCAGGAATTGCTGGTCGAGGCTGCTTGCAGGTCGATCGAGGTCCGCGAGCATCGCCAACGCCTCGTTTCGGACCCAGCTGTAATAATGCTTTCGGGTCGCGAGATTTTCGAGATTGGAGTCGAGGTCGTTCAGAAGCATCGCGCGATATTCGCGCCCCTGGCTACGCTCGGCCCGTGCCTGATTCCAGTTGCTCGCCTGGATGCCGACGAAGACGCCGACGACGACGATGATGAAGTCTACCCCAACCGCAAACCAGTTGTGACCGGTCACGTGCTCGCGGACTCGGCGAAGGATCATGACGCGGGCCCCACGCGGAATTGCGCACAAACTAGCACATGCGGGGCAATCGCCACAGGTTCGTAACGGCAGCTTAACTTTCTTGCGACAACCTCCGTTCAAGGGTTCCTCACAGGAGGGGGTTTATGGCAGCCGATCCGCTGGCGAACGTGAGGATGCAGGTTGGCCTTCGCCTCGCCGAAATCCGCGATGCTGGCCCGCGCATCTCCCCGCTGGAACTCTACGCCAAGATGGACGCCATTCGGCAGCTCGCGGTCGCGAACGGGCTCGCGACCCTGGAAGGGCTGGCGCGCTGCTCGGCGCAGCTCGCGCTCCTTCCAGGCCATCGCATCGCCGTTCAGTCGTGCCTGGAACATGTCGACGATGCGATCGACAGCCGCTCCGAAACCGATTGCAGCACGATTCTCGCCGCCCTCGCGGTCCGACTTCACTGACACCGCAAGGCGCTTCATGCATTAGAGGCGCGTGCGCGCCTTCTCGCAGCTGCTCGACGATCTCGTCTACACGCGTTCGCGCAACACCAAGCTGAAGCTCATCGGCGATTATCTCAGGGAGACGCCAGACCCGGATCGCGGCTACGGCCTCGCCGCGCTGACCGGCACGCTCAGTATCCCGACGGTCAAGCACGCCGCCGTGCGCGCCATCGCCGAGGAACGGGTCGATCCCGTGCTGCTCTATGTGAGCCGCGACTATGTCGGCGACATGGCCGAGACGGTGGCGCTGCTCTGGCCGACAGCCGCGGACGGCGTCCCGGAGGTGGACGACGCCACGATCCGGATTTCGAACGCCGTCGAGCGGCTGCGCTCGGCATCGCGTATCGAGGCGCCGCATGTGCTCGCCTCCATGCTCGACCATCTCGACGCGTCCGGCCGGTTCGCGCTGCTCAAGCTGGCGACCGGCGGCCTGCGCGTCGGGATCAATGCGCGGCTGGCGAAACAGGCATTCGCGGATGCCTTCGGCCTCCAGGTCGAAGCCGTGGAGGAAGTCTGGCACGGCCTCGCTCCGCCTTTCGCCGAGCTGTTCGACTGGGCCGAAGGCCGATCGCCGCAGCCGGCAGTGCGCGACGTGCCGGTCTTCCGCCCGTTCATGCTCGCGCACCCACTCGAGAATGCCAAAGTGTCGCTCGACGATTATGCCGCCGAGTGGAAGTGGGACGGGATCCGGGTCCAGCTCGTCCATGCCGGCGGCGAGACCCGGCTCTACAGCCGCACCGGCGACGACATTTCGGGGAGCTTCCCCGACGTCGCCGAGGCATTCCGGACTAGGGGCGTGCTCGACGGCGAGCTGCTCGTGCGCGGCGAGGACCAGGGCGTCGCCGACGTTCACGGCGGTGCGGCGGCGAGCTTCAACGCGCTCCAGCAGCGGCTCGGCCGCAAGAACGTCAGCCAGAAGATGATTGGCGCCTATCCTGCATTCGTCCGGCTATACGACGTCTTATTCGACGGCGACGAGGACCTGCGCGAGCTGAGCTGGAGCGACCGGCGCGCGCGGCTCGAGCGATTGACGGCGCCTCTCGATCCGGAGCGGTTTGACGTTTCGCAGCTAATCGACGCCGAGAGCTTCGCGCAGCTGGGGGACCTGCGCCTCAACGCTCGCGACGTCGCGATCGAGGGGATCATGCTCAAGCGCCGCGACAGCCCCTATGTCGCGGGCCGCCGCGCCGGCCTGTGGTACAAATGGAAGCGCGATCCGCTGACCGCCGACTGCGTGCTGATGTATGCCGCGCGCGGCTCGGGCAAGCGGTCGAGCTATTACAGCGACTATACTTTCGGTTGCTGGAGCGATTCAGGCGAGCTTCTGCCGGTCGGCAAGGCCTATTTCGGCTTCACGGACGAAGAATTGAAGTGGCTCGACCGCTGGATTCGCGGCCACACGGTGCAGCGCTTCGGGCCCGTCCGCGAAGTCGAGAAGAGCCTGGTGCTGGAAGTCGCGTTCGATTCGATCCACGCGAGCAAGCGTCACAAGTCCGGACTCGCCATGCGCTTCCCGCGCATCAGCCGCATCCGCATCGACAAACCGGCGGCTGAGGCCGACCGACTGGCGACCCTGCAGGCGATGGCAACTTGAAGCTGCGGCCGAACGCGCGCTAAGCCGTGCGCCTCTTCCGGGAAGAGGGGGACTCATGATCAAGCATCTGCTCGCCGGCGCGGCGGCGCTGGCGATGGCCGCCGCAGCGGGCGCCCAGACCTATGCGATCCAGGCCGGGCGCCTGATCGTCGACGCGGCGCAGTCCGAGCGCGGCGCATCCACCGTCATCGTCGACAACGGCAGGGTCACGCGCATCGACAACGGCTTCACCGCGCCGGCGGGGGCAATCGTCGTCGACCAGCGCAGCCGGACGGTGATGCCGGGAATGACCGACGTCCACGTCCACCTGACGGGTACGTCGGGCGAGCCCTGGTACATGGGCTTCACCCAGAAATATTCGGCACCTTATGCGGCGACCGTCGGGCTGACCCATGCGCTGGAAATGGCGCAGGGCGGCTTCACGACGGTCCGCGACCTCGGCGGCGACACGAGCGCCGTGATCGCCATCCGCGATGCCGTGTCCGAAGGCCGCTTCCCCGGCCCGCGCATCAAGGTTTCCGGCGAGCCGCTTTCGATCGTGGGCGGTCATGCGGATGCGGCGACGGGCCTCCCGCCCGAACTCGCCGAAGCCGTCGACGAGGCGCACCTCAGTCCGTCCGTCTGCACCGGGCCCGACGAATGCCAGAAGGTGGTGCGCCACCTCGCAGCCACCGGCGTGGACGTGATCAAGATCATGGCCACCGGCGGCGTCCTCGATCCCGGCACGCGCGGTCTCGAGCAGCATTTCACCGATGTCGAGATGAAGGCGATCTGCGACATGGCTCATTTCATGGGCCTCAAGGTCGCCGCCCACGCGCACGGTGCGAAAGGTATCGACGCCGCCGTCCGCGCAGGCGTCGATTCGATCGAGCACGGCACCTTCATCGACGATGCCGGCGTCAACGACATGAAGGCGCGCGGCACTTATTATGTAGCGACGCTGATGGCGTTCAGCGGCGTCGAGCGCGTCATGGGCTCGGGCAAGCTTGCGCCGGCCTCCGAGGCCAAGGCTCGCCAGACCTTCGCGGTCTGGGGCAAGGGCCTCAATCTCGCCTATCGCAACGGTGTCAACATCGCGCTCGGCACGGACAGCGCGGTGGCTCCGCACACCGAGGCCAACAAGGAGCTCGAGCTGATGGTCACCAAGGGCGGGATGAGCCCGCGCGACGCGCTCGTCGCCGCGACCAAGGGCGGGCCCGCGCTGATGGGTCTGTCGAACGAAACTGGCACGCTGGAGCCTGGCAAGTCGGCCGACCTCATCGCCGTCGACGGCGACCCGCTAACCGATCCGACTGCGGTCCAGCGCGTCGGTTACGTCATGGCCCAAGGCAAGCCCATCCCGATGAAAGGACAATGATGCGTCTCACCCTGATTGCCCTGTCGCTGCTCCTGTCGAGTGCAGCCTATGCCGCGGAGCAGCCCGCCGGCGACGTGCCGACCAAGGAGGCCAAGGAAGACACCAAGAAGGTCGACGCCGACACGGTCAAGGCGAGCGCCGAGGAAGACGCGCAGCCGGTCAAGCGGTCGATTCCGTTTCACGGCCGGACCCTGTCCTACACGGTCACGCCCGGGCACCTCACGATCCGCAACGACAAGGGCGAGCCGACCGGGAGCATGTTCTACGTCGCTTACACGATCCCGAGCAATCAGCCGCGACCGGTGACCTTCCTGTTCAACGGCGGCCCGGGCTCCTCGACCATGTGGCTGCACATGGGTTCGGTCGGCCCGATCAAGGTCGACGCCTCGATCCCCGAGACGATCGCCGGGCCGCCATTCCGCTACGGCGCCAACCCCGACACCTTGCTCGACGTCAGCGACCTCGTCTTCATCGACGCGCCGACTACAGGCTTGTCGCGGGAGATCGGCAAGGCCGAGCCGAAGGACTTCTTCGGGGTCGACAAGGACCTCGACGCGTTCACCAGGACGATCCAGCGCTACCTCACCAAGTACCAGCGCTGGAATAGCCCCAAATTCATCATCGGCGAAAGCTACGGGACCACCCGCGCGGCGGGCCTGTCGAACTCGCTGCTCGACGCCGGCGTCCAATTGAACGGCATCGCGTTTGTGTCGACCGTCTTCAACTTCGCCGACTTTCAGGGCGACCAGTCGCTGGTCAACTTCCTTCCGACCTATGCGGCGGACGCTTGGTACCACGGGAAGATCGCGAACAAGCCGCCGCTCGAGAGCTTCATCGGCGAGGCACGAGACTTTGCCAGCGGCCCCTATGCGGCGGCACTGCAGAAGGGGAACGCCGTCAGCGCGGAGGAACGGCAGTCGGTCGCCCGGCAGATGGCGCAGCTGACCGGCCTTTCCGCCGATTATATCCTGCGCTCCAACTTGCGCGTGCAGCCGAACCGCTTCCAGCGCGAGCTTCTTCGCGACCGGCACCAGGTCATCGGGCGAATTGATTCGCGCTACGTCGGGACCGAGCCCGACAATGTCGGCGAGGGCGCCGATTACGATCCGCAGGGAAGCGCGATCACCGGCGCGTTCGTCGGCGCGCTCAACGACTATCTGTTCCGCGACCTCGGCTACAAGACTCCGCTCGTCTACCGTCCGAACAATTATGGCGCGGTCTATGGCGGCGATTCGAGCTGGGACTTCACCCACCGCGCACCCGATGGGCAGCAGCAGATCGCCGACACGAGCGTCGATCTTGCCAGCGCGATGCGCCAGAACCCGCGCATGAAAGTCCTGTCGGTGAACGGCTATTACGACCTCGCCACGCCGTTCCACGGAGCCGAATATGAGTTCCGACACATGGCGCTCGAGCCGGAGCTGCAAGCGAACATCCGCTACACTTACTATCCGGCGGGCCACATGATGTACACGGACCCGGCCTCGGCCCAGCAGCTCAAGGCGGACCTCGCGAGCTTCTACGCAAGCGCGATGTAGCAACGGAAAGGGGCCGGCAAAGCGAGCTCCGCCGGCCCCCTCGCCCCCGAACCGATTCGGCTTAGCTGATCGGCTGAAGGTTTACCGCGGCGGTCTTGCCGCGGCGGTCGACCTCGAGCTCGAACTCGAGCCGGTCGCCCTCGTTGAGCGTCGGGATCCCCGCGCGCTCCACGGCCGAGATGTGCACGAAAGCGTCCGGCTGGCCGTCGTCGCGCTGGATGAAGCCGAAGCCCTTCATCGCGTTGAAGAACTTGACGGTCCCTTGCGCCTTTTCGCCGGTCAGCTGACGCTGCGGCCCGCGTTCCGCGCGTTCGACCGCGAGCGGTTCGCCCTCGATCCGAAGGTTGGTCGCCGAGATGCGGCCGCCGCGGTCCACGAGCGTAAACTCAAGCGGCTGCCCGTCGGCCAGGTCGGTGAGACCCGCCTGCTCGACCGCCGAGATGTGGACGAACACGTCCTCCCCGCCATCATCCCGCACGATGAAGCCGAAGCCCTTCTGCGGGTTGAAGAATTTGACGACTCCCTTGCCTTCGCCGACGACCTGCGGGGGCATTCCGCCGCCGCCTGCGCCGCCGCCGCGGAAGCCGCCTCCACCACCGCCGCCGCCGCGGAAGCCTCCTCCGCCACCGCCGCCGCCGCCGAAGCCGCCGCGGTCACCGTAGCGC
>NZ_WJSQ01000134.1 GCF_009720245.1 Sphingomonas segetis
GCCCGCCGACACCGCTCCGATGGATGATGCGCAGGCTGCCAGCGAAGCCGCGCAGCCGCGGCCGGCGCAAATCCCTGCGGCGCTTCACGGGCGCTGGGGGTTGGCGCCCGCCGACTGCACCTCCGCGCTCGGGGACGCCAAGGGGCTGCTGGTCGTGAGCGAGCGCGAGCTTCGCTTCTACGAATCGCGTGCCGTGCCTTCGCCGGGCGCGGAAGCGGACGAAGATTCGATCACCGGCAATTTCCGCTTCACCGGCGAAGGCCAGACCTGGACCAAGTTCGAGACTCTGCAGCGGCGCAAGGATAAATTGATACGGATCGATAGCAACCCAACAGCGAGCTACTCCTATGTCAAATGCTAGAATGATCGCCGCGCTCGGGCTCGCCGCTCTGGCGGCGGGCGGGTGCAACAGGCAGCAGCCGGCGGCGGACCAGAACATCTCGATCGATGCGGGGGTGCCGGACAATGGGGTGGCCGGCAATGCCGATATCGTCACCCTGCCCGCGGACGAGAGCAGCATGACGCCGACCAACCAGCTGCAGAACGGCTTCGACGCTCCGGACGTCAACGATACCGGGAATGCCGGCAACTCTCACTGAGGAAAGACCCGACCATGCTGACGCTTTATTATTCGCCCGGCGCCTGCTCCCAGGCACCCCACATCCTGCTTCACGAAATCGGCACCGAGCATGACGCCAAACGCGTCGACCTCAAGGCCAAGAAGCTGGAAGATGGGAGCGACTATCTGAAGGTGAACCCCAAAGGCGTCGTTCCAGCGCTCCAGCTGCCCAGTGGCGAGGTGCTGACCGAGAATTCGGTCGTCCTCCAATATTTAGGCGACCGCGCCGCCTGGCCCGAGGTCCTCCCGCCGCTCGGGAACTTCAGCCGCTACCGAGTGCTCGAGCTGGTCAACTTCATCACGACCGAGCTCCACAAGAGCTTCACGCCGCTGTTCAAGCCCGACGCGAGCGAAGAGACCAAGGCCTATTTCGCGAGGCAGATTGCGGGCAAGCTCGATTATATCGACGGGCGGCTCGGCGCCGGGCCGTTCCTGATGGGCGAGGAGCTGACGATTCCCGACCCCTATCTGTTCGTCATGGCCGGATGGGCGGAGAAGATGATCGGGCTCGACAAGTGGCCGAACCTGGTCGCGTTCCGGGAGCGGATGCTCGAGCGGCCCGCGGTGCGGCACGTGCTCAAGTTCGAGGGGCTGCTGCAGGAGGAAGCGGTCGCATAGCCCGCACTTGCTGACAATTTACGCGCGCCCTAGAGCGCCCGCTCCATGAGCCAGTTCGACCTCACCGACGACCAGCTCCAGATCCAGGAGATGGCGCGCAAGTTCACCGCGGACGCGATCGCGCCGTTCGCGGCCGAGTGGGACGAGAAGCACGTCTTCCCGCGCGACACGATCCGCGAGGCGGCCGAGCTCGGCTTCGGCTCGATCTACGTCTCGGAGGAAAGCGGCGGGATCGGGCTGGGACGGCTGGAAGCGGCGCTGATCTTCGAGGCGCTGGCCTATGGCTGCCCCAGCACGAGCGCCTTCATCTCGATCCACAACATGGCGAGCTGGATGATCGACCGCTTCGGCTCGGCCGAGGTGAAGCAGAAATATCTGCCCTCGATGATCACGATGGAGCGAATGGGCAGCTATTGCCTGACCGAGCCGTCTTCCGGGTCCGATGCCGCGGCGCTCAGGACCAAGGCGGTGCTGGACGGCGATCATTATGTGGTCAGCGGCTCGAAGGCGTTCATTTCGGGCGCGGGCGAGAACGAGATTTACGTGACCATGGTCCGCACCGGCGAGGACGGGCCGAAGGGCATCTCGTGCCTGGTCATCGAGAAGGACATGCCGGGCGTCAGCTTCGGCGCGCAGGAGAAGAAGCTCGGCTGGCATTCGCAGCCCACGGCGCAGGTCAATTTCGACGAGGTCCGGGTGCCGGTCGAGAACCGGGTCGGTGCCGAGGGCGAGGGTTTCCGCATCGCCATGATGGGGCTCGATGGCGGGCGCCTCAATATCGGCGCCTGCTCGCTCGGCGGAGCGCAGCGCTGCCTCGACGAGGCGGTGAAATACACCAAGGAGCGCAAGCAGTTCGGCCAGCCGATCGCCGACTTCCAGGCGACGCAGTTCACGCTCGCGGACATGGAGACGGAGCTGGAGGCCGCGCGCTACCTGCTCTACGTCGCGGCGGCCAAGGTGACTGCGAACGCGCCCGCCAAGACCAGGTTCGCGGCCATGGCCAAGCGGCTCGCGACCGACACGGGCTCTTCGGTCGTCGACCGCGCGCTGCAGCTCCACGGCGGCTACGGCTATCTGCAGGACTATCCGGTCGAGCGCTTCTGGCGCGACCTGCGGGTCCACTCGATCCTCGAGGGCACCAACCAGATCATGCGCGTGATCGTCAGCCGGGATTTGCTGAGGCAGTGACCGACGACGTCCTGATCAGCGTCGAACGCGGGGTTGCCCGGCTTCGCCTCAACCGGCCCAAGGCGATTCACGCGCTGACCACCCGCATGTGCGAAGCGATGAGCGAGGCGCTGCTCAAGTGGCGCACCGACGACAATGTCGAGCTGGTCGTCATCGACCATGCCGAAGGCCGGGGCTTTTGCGCCGGCGGCGACGTGGTCATGCTCGCGCGAAGCGGGAACGAAGACGCCGAGGAAGCCAAGCGCTTCTTCTTTGCCGAATACCGGCTCAACCACCTGCTCTTCACCTACGACAAGCCGACCATCGCGATCATGGACGGGATCGCGATGGGGGGCGGCGTCGGGATCGCGCTGCCCTGCACCCATCGCATCGCCACCGAGAACACGCGGCTGGCAATGCCCGAAACGAGCATCGGCCTGTTCCCCGACGTCGGCGGCGGCTGGTACCTGTCGCGCCTGCCCGGCCGCGTCGGACAGTTCATGGTCCTGACCGGCGCCCGGCTCGACGGCGCGGAATGCCGCTATCTCAACCTCGCCACCCATTATGTCGAGCAGGCCGGTCTCGCCGATTTGGTCGAGCGGATCATGAAAGCGCCGGCGCGCGCGCAGGGCGCGCTCGGCGCCGCGGCGACCAAGGCCCCGGACGCAAAGATCGAACAGAACCTGCCGCAAATCGCGAAACTGTTCGCGTCCGACCGGCTCGAGGACGTGATCGCCGGCCTTGAAGCGGACGAGACCGACTGGGCGCACAGCGAGCTGGCGACGCTCAGGACCAAGAGCCCGCTGTCGTGCAAGGTCTCGCTGCGGCTGCTCGCCGAGGGTGCGAACCGCGTCACCTTCGCCGATGAGATGCGCGCGGAATATGCGCTCGCCGGGCGGGTCGTGCGGACTCACGATTTCCGCGAGGGCGTACGCGCGCTGCTGATCGACAAGACCGGCGACCCGCAATGGGCCCCGGCGACACCCGAGGAGGTGACGGACGAAATGCTCGACGTGCTGTTCGAGCCGCTTCCGCCGAGCGAAGCATGGACTCCCTTCCCGCAGGCGGAGACGGTCGCATGAGCGTGTACAACACGATCCTGGTAGAGCAGCGCGGCGCGGTGACACTCGTCACCCTGAACCGGCCGCAGGCGCTGAATGCGCTCAACAGCGAGGTGCTGAAGGAGCTGACGGAAGCCTTCCAAGCTTACGACGCCGACGACAGCCAGCACTGCCTCGTGCTGACTGGCTCGGAAAAGGCGTTCGCAGCGGGCGCCGACATCAAGGAGATGCAGGCCCAGGGCTTCGCCGACATGTATTCCTCCGACTTTTTCGCCGGCTGGGAAAAGGTCACGGCGACGCGCAAGCCGTGGATCGCCGCGGTCGCCGGCTTTGCGCTCGGCGGCGGGTGCGAAGTCGCGATGATGGCCGACTTCATCATCGCCGCGGACAGCGCGAAGTTCGGCCAGCCGGAGATCAAGCTCGGAGTCACGCCCGGAATGGGCGGGTCACAGCGGCTGACCTGGGCCGTCGGCAAGGCCAAGGCGATGGAGATGTGCCTCACTGGTCGGATGATGGAGGCGGCGGAGGCGGAGCGCTCCGGGCTCGTCGCGAAGGTCGTGCCTGCGGACCGGCTGCTGGAGGAGGCGCTCAAGACGGCGGAAGCGATCGCCGCAATGCCGCCGCTGGCCGCGGTCGCGGTCAAGGAGATGGTCAACGCAGCCTTCGAGATCCCGCTATCGCAGGGCATCCGCTTCGAGCGGCGGCTGTTCCACGGCCTGTTCGGGACCGAGGACCAGAAAGAAGGCATGGCCGCCTTCGTCGAAAAGCGGCCGGGGAATTGGAAGGGGAGATAGACTGTACCCCGGCGGCGCTCCGCGCCGATTTTTTTCTGGACTGGACCCCGGCCTTCGCCGGGTACGAGGAGATAGAATGGCACGCATCGCATTCATTGGCCTTGGCCACATGGGCGGCGGGATGGCGCCGAACCTCGCCAAGGCGGGGCACGAGGTCCGCGCGTTCGACCTGAGCGAAGAGGCGCTGGCCAAGGCCGCCGAGCAAGGCTGCGGCCGCGCGGACTCAACTGAGGAGGCGTGCGTGGACGCCGAGGTTGTCATCACCATGCTCCCCGCTGCGACCCACGTGCTGGACGTCTATCGCAATCACGTGTTCGGCAATGCGCCGCCAAGCGCGCTGCTGATCGACTGCTCGACGATCGATGTGGGAAGCGCGCGGACGGTCGAGGAAGAGGCTGGAGCCAAGGGCTACGAAATGGTCGATGCCCCGGTGTCCGGCGGGATCGCGGCCGCCGCCGCGGGGTCGCTCGCATTCATGGTCGGCGGCTCGCCCGAAGCGTTCACCAGGGCCAAACCGATCATCGAGCCGATGGCCAAGGCGGTGATCCACGCAGGCGGAGCCGGCGCCGGCCAGGCCGCGAAAATCTGCAACAACTTGATCCTCGGCGCGACCATGGCGGTGACGTGCGAAGCCTTCGTCCTCGCGCAGAAGCTCGGGCTCGACCCGCAGGTGTTCTTCGACATCAGCTCCCAGGCGTCGGGCCAGAGCTGGTCGATGACCACTTACTGCCCGGTGCCAGGCGTCGGCCCCAAGACTCCCGCCGACAATGACTACGAGGGCGGGTTCGCGGCGGCGCTGATGCTCAAGGACTTGAAGCTGGCGATGGAAGCCGCCAGTCAGGTGGGCCTCGAACTGGAAATGGGCGAGGAAGCCGAGGAAGAGTATTCGAAATTCGTCGATGGCGGCGGCGGGAACAAAGATTTCTCCGCGATCATCAAAATGATCGACGGCAGCTGGAAAGCGCCGGACGGACAATAAGGAGGGATTATGCGCTTCGTACCCATTGCCGCCGCGTGCGCCTGCCTCGCTCTGGCGGGCTGCGGCGACTGGAAGTCGGGTCAGGCGAACAACGCCGCGGCCAACGTCAGCGCGGATTCGCGGCCGGCGGACACGGCTGTCGCGACCACCGTCGCGATGCGGACCGCCGCCCCCGCGACCAAGGAGGAAGCGCTCGAGATCATGCACGAGCGGCATGAGGGCATGGAGGGCATGGGCAAGGCGACCAAGGCGATCGGCCGCGAGCTCAAGTCGGATAGCCCGGACCTCGGGGTCATCCGCGAGTCGGCGAAGAAAATTACCGACTTCGCGCCGAGATCGGCCGTGCTCTTTCCGCCGGGCACGGGCCCCGATGTCGGCAAGACCGGCGCCAAGCCCGAAATCTGGCAGAGCCCGCAGGACTTCACTGCCAAGGATGCGGACTTTCAGCGCGCCGCGCAGGCATTCGGCGCCGCGGTTTCGAGCGGTGACCCGACCGCGATCAAGGCGAAGTTCGCCGACCTCGGGAACACCTGCAAGGCGTGCCACGACAAGTACCGCTCGAAGATGAAGCATTGATCCGGCAGGCGGGCGCGAAGCAGCCCGTCTGGGACTTGCCGACGCGACTCGTCCACTGGACGCTCGCCGCGCTGATCGCGTTCAGCTGGTGGTCGGCCGAGTATCGCCACACCGGCTGGCACATCTGGTCCGGCTGCGCGATCCTGACCTTGCTGATTTTCCGCTTGCTGTGGGGCTTCGCCGGAAGTTCGACCGCGCGTTTCGCCAACTTCGTCCGCGGACCGCGGGCTATCGCCGATTATTGGCGCGGCACATGGACCGGCATTGGTCACAACCCGCTCGGCGCGCTCAGCGTCCTCGCCCTTCTCGCTGTGACCGCTGTGCAGGTGGGGCTCGGCGTGATCGCGCAGGACGAAGACGGCATCTTCATGGGCCCGCTCGCACAGCTGGTCAGCAGCGACACATCGGACAAGGCGCGCGACATCCACGAGCTGTGGTTCTACGTCCTGCTCGGCTTCATCGCCCTGCACCTCGCCGCGGTCGCCTTCTACCGCGTGGTCCGAGGAAAGCGTCTGATCGTGCCGATGGTCACCGGCCGCACCCCGCTCGATCCCGGCGTGCAGCCAATGCGCCGTGGCAAATGGTGGGCAGCGCTGCTCTGCCTCGCCGTCGCACTGGGCATAACCCGCTGGGTCATCGCCGGCGCGCCGCCTTTTGGTCCTTGATCGCAACGCATCCGAGGACCACATCGCGACCATGCTGATCCGCACCGAACAGACGCCCAACCCCGCGACCCGCAAGTTCCTGCCCGGCCAGGTCGTGATGGAGGCCGGCACGCGCGACTTTCCGGACGCGGACAGCGCCGAGGCCTCGCCGCTGGCCAACGCTTTGTTCGGCAGCGGGATGGTCGAGGGCGTTTTCTACGGGCGCGACTTCGTGTCGGTCACCGCGGGGTCGGGAGTATCGTGGAGCGATCTGGAGCCGGCAGTCCTCGAAACCCTGCTCGACCATTTCGTCAGCCGCACGCCCCTGTTCGCGCCCGGAACCGCCGCCGGCATTCGGATCGACGACGATCCGGCGTTCGAGGACAAACCCGAAGACGCCGAGGTCATCGGCCAGATCAAGGAGCTGATCGAGACGCGGGTCCGGCCGGCGGTCGCCCAGGACGGCGGCGACATCCTGTACAAGGGCTACAAGGACGGCCGGCTATACCTCTCGATGCACGGCGCCTGTTCGGGCTGCCCGTCGTCGACGATCACCCTCAAGCGCGGGATCGAAAGCCTGATCCGCCACTACGTGCCCGAGGTCGAATCGGTCGAAGCCGTTTGAGGCCTTGCGGCGTTGGGCCGCATGTGACCACTATCGCTCCCGATATGTTGCTCGCTTTCGACACGTCGAGCGCCGCCTGTACCGCCGCTTTGTTCGACGGCGACGGCGCCTGCATCGCACGCCGCGACGAACTGATCGGCCGCGGCCATGCCGAGCGGCTGGTGCCAATGATCGCCGAACTGCTCGACGGCCGGAGAGCGGCGCGCGTCCTCGTCGGCGTCGGACCGGGGAGCTTCACCGGAATCCGCGTCGCGATCGCGGCCGCGCACGGGCTAGCGATCGGCTGGGACGCGGAACTGAAGGGGATGTCCTCGCTCGCGCTGCTCGCCGTGGGCGCGGATAGCCAAAGCGAAGTCGCGGCAGCGGTCATCGGCGGTCACGGCGAGCTGTTCGTCCAGCAATTCGATGCGAAGACGTCGAAGCCGATATCCGGACTGCGCAACCTCGCTCCGGCGGAGGCGGCGCGGTTTGCCACAGCCGAGCTCGTCGTCGGTTCGGGCGCCGGGCGGTTGGTCGAGGCGCGGAGCAACATATCGGGAGCGATAGTGGTCAC
>NZ_WJSQ01000135.1 GCF_009720245.1 Sphingomonas segetis
GTCGGGCGCCTGCGCGATGCCGAGAACCTGCTCCGCCGCGCCGTCGAGCTCGCGCCCGGCTGGGCGGCAGCGAAAGCAAACCTTGCGCTACTGCTCGGGCGCACCGGGCGCCCCGCCGAGGCGCTCGGACTGCTCGACGATGTCTTCGCCGCCGAGCCGGATTTCGTCGGCCACTGGAACCTGAAAGCGGCGACGCTCGGACGGGTCGGCGAGTTCGACGAGGCGATCCGGTTGTACGAGGACGTGCTCGCGCGGCTTCCCGACCATCCTAAGATCTGGATGAGCTACGGCCACATGCTCAAGACCGTCGGGCGGCAGGCGGACGGCATCGCTGCTTACCGCAAATCGATTGCGCTCAAGCCGACGCTCGGCGAAGCCTGGTGGAGCCTCGCGAACCTCAAGACAGTGACTTTCGACGATGCCGACGTGGCGGCAATGGAGAAGGTGCTCGAAGCAGGCGGCCTCTCCGACGAAGACCGCCTGCATCTCGACTTCGCGGTCGGCAAGGCGATGCACGACCGCGGCCGGTTCGACGAGGCGTTCGCTCATTATGCGCGCGGCAACGCGCTGCGACTGAGGCAGCAGCCCTATCGCGCCAACGAGATCAGCAAGAAGGTCGACGAAATCATCCGCCTGTTCACGAGCGACGCATTCACCCAGCGGCCCGGCGGGTGCGAAGCGCGCGACCCCATCTTCATCGTCGGCATGCCGCGCGCGGGATCGACGTTGATCGAGCAGATCCTGTCCTCCCACTCCATGGTCGAAGGCACCTCGGAGCTGCCGGACTTGCCGGCGGCTGTGCGCTCTGCGGGGTCTTATCCAAGGTCGGCATTCGACCTGTCGGAGGAGCAGCGGCGGAAGGCCGGCGAGGACTATCTCAGGCGCGCCTCGGTTCAAAGGCGCACGGACAAGCCCCTCTTTATCGACAAGCTGCCGAACAACTGGCTGTTCGTGCCTTTCATCCAGTTGGTGCTGCCGAACGCGAAGATCGTCGATGCGCGGCGAAACCCGCTCGCCTGCTGCCTGTCGAACTTTCGACAGCATTTCGCACGCGGGCAGGCATTCACTTACAGCCTCGAAGACTTGGGCCGCTACTATGCCGATTATGTGCGACTGATGGCGCACGTCGACGAGGTGCTTCCCGGGCGCGTGCACCGCGTGATCTACGAGCGGATGGTCGACGACACCGAAGCCGAAGTGCGCGCGCTGCTCGACTATTGCGGGCTGGATTTCGAGCCGACGTGTCTCGAGTTCCACAAGACCGAGCGGGCGGTTCGGACGGCGAGCTCGGAGCAGGTGCGGCGGCCGATCTATCGCGAAGCCACTGATGAGTGGCGCGGCTACGGGGCACATCTCGATTCGCTCAAAGCCGTTCTGGGCAGTGTCGTCGAAGCCTATCCGGACGCATCCGTTTCCTGAACGCAACGCTGGCGGAACAATCGTCGTGCAGCATCAGCGGCGGCGTTGACTTTCCTCGATTGCTCTGTCGCAATACCGACACACAAGCCGAATGGGGGCCATTCGATGACCGACTCCTCTATCCGCGCAATCACGCTCGGACTCCTTGCAACAACTGCACTCGCATCGCCCGCGTTCGCGCAAACCCCGCCTCCGGTGGATGCGACGCCCGCGACCGAGACCACGCAGTCCCCCGCACCCGGCACGAACGCGACCGACGTCACGGCTCCGCCACCGCAGGTGCAGAAGGCGCAGGCAGGGCAGGTCCAGGATCAGACCGAGATCGTCATTACCGCGACCAAGCGCGAGGAGTTCCTGCAGGACGTGCCGATGAGCGTCCGCGCACTCGGCACGCGCCGGCTCGACCAGCTCAACATCTCCAACTTCGAGGAATACACCAAGCAGCTGCCGTCGGTCAGCTTCAACACGTCGCAGTCGGGCGGGACGGTGGTCTACATGCGCGGAGTCGCGACCGGCGGCGACGGCAACCATTCGGGCTCGCTGCCCTCGGTCGGCGTCTATCTCGACGAGCAGCCGGTGACGACGATCGGCGGAGCGCTCGACGTCCACATCTACGACATCGCGCGAATTGAGAGCCTGGCGGGGCCGCAGGGCACGCTCTACGGCGCTTCGAGCGAAGCGGGCACGATCCGCATCATCACCAACAAGCCCGACCTTTCGGGGATCTACGGCCGCATCGACGGCGAGGTGAACAAGGTCGCGCACGGCGACATGGGCGGCAAGCTCGAAGGCATGATCAACGTGCCGATCGCGCCCAGTGTCGCGTTCCGCGGCGTTGCCTTCTGGCAGCGCGATGCGGGGTTCATCGACAATGTGCCCGGAACGCGAACCTTCTGCGGAAGCAAGGTCCTTGGACCTGACGGAGACGACGACAATACGGATCCGGATGTCGTCGGATGCGTGCGCAACGGCATCTCCGTGAACAACGCCGCGTTCGTGCGCGACGACATCAACGAGGTCACGACCTATGGCGGGCGCGCGGCGCTCAAGGTCGACCTCGACGAGAACTGGGTCGTCACGCCGACGATCATGCACCAATATTACAAGCAGGACGGCTTCTACGCGTTCGATCCGACGCTCGGAGACCTCAACGTCCAGCGCTTCCGCGGCGACGAATACCGCCGCGACAAGTTCACCCAGGCGGCGCTGACGATCGAGGGCAAGCTCGCCGACTTCGACGTGACCTATGCCGGCGCTTGGATGAACCGTCCGACCTATTCGCTCGGCGACTACACCGACTACACCGACGCGTACGACAGGATCTACGAGAACAAGGGCGGCCTCGCCAATTACGAATATTTCTACGATTCCGCTGGCGACGCGATCGATCCGCGGCAGTACATCATCGGCACCGAGCACTTCAAAAAGATGAGCCACGAAGTGCGCATCGCCACGCCGCAGGACTGGCGCGCGCGCGCCATCGTGGGTGCTTTTTACCAGCGCCAGAAAAACCACATCTACCAGAATTACCTGGTCGACAATCTCGCGCCCGAGCTGTCGGTGAACGGCTGGCCGGGAACGGTCTGGCTCACCCTGCAGGACCGCGAGGACAAGGACTATGCCTTGTTCGGCGAGGGCGAGTTCGACGTGACTCCGCAGGTCACGCTGATCGCCGGCGGGCGCTTGTTCCGCTACGACAACAGCCTGTTCGGCTTTGCCGGCTTCGGCCGGAACCCGGCATTCACCGAAGAGAATGGCTTCCCGCCGCCGCCGAACGCGATCGGTGCGAGCTCCGGCGTTCGCCGCTGCCTGACGGTCAATGGACTGGAGTCCCTGGCCGATGAGGATTCCGAGCTCGCGCCCGGCGGCGTGGCGGGGACGCCATGCACCAACGTCGGCAATGTCGTGAACGGACGGGCGGTGCCGAGGGAAAGCAAGGGCCACGGCTTCACCCATCGCCTGAGCGCCCGCTACAAGCCGGCCGAACATCTGATGTTCTACGCGACCTGGTCACGCGGCTTCCGCCCGGGCGGAATCAACCGCCAGCCCAATGCGCCCGCGTATGACCCCGACTATCTCACCAATTACGAGCTGGGCTGGAAGACCTCCTTCGGCCCAGTGACGTGGAACGGCGCCGTCTATCACCAGATCTGGAAGAAGTTCCAGTTCAGCTTCCTCGGCGAGAACAGCCTTACCGTCATTCAGAACGGCCGCGACGCGAAGATCGACGGGCTCGAGACCGACCTTTCCTATGTTCACGGCGGATTGTCGCTGAATGCCGCGGCCGCTTTCACCGATGCCAAGACGAGCGGCGCGATCTGCCACTCCTCGGTCGACCCATCCGCGGATTGCTCGGCGCCCGGCGACTGGATCGTGACTCCCGACGGAACGCGCCTGCCGATCACGCCCAAGTTCAAGGGGACGGCGACGGCGCGCTACAGCTGGCCGATGTGGCTTGGAAAGGCGCACGTCCAGGGCAGCGTAACGCACCAGGGCTCCGCCAGCGTCGACGTGCGGCGGGATGCCGACGGAGAGGGAAGCAACCCCAACGACGTCCTCGGCAAGCTCCACTCATCGACGCTGGTGGATTTGTTCTTCGGCTACGACTGGCAGAATTACAGCGCCGAGCTGTTCGCAACGAACCTGTTCGACGAGCGCAACGAGCTTTCGCGCTTCGTCGCGTGCAGCGTCTGCACGGTCGCTTATGTCCTTCCGGGGCGGCCCCGCACGTTTGGGCTGAGGCTCGGCACGCGCTTCTGAGGCGCGCGCCCGAATGACGGCGGCGAGGCTGCGCCACGGGGCCGCGCTCGCCGCCCTGGCGTGCGTGTGGCTGGCGATGCTGCTCCTTGGCGTCGGGTCGCTCGACCGGGTCATTGCCGCGAGCATTTATGCTGGATCGCGGCCCGTGCTCGTCACCGCCGCGCGGATCTTCACATTCCTCGGCGACCCGGCCGTTCTCGTGTCGGCAGGCGTCCTGGCCGCCGCGTGGCTTTCGCTCCGCGGGCGCGGCCGCTTTGCGCTCGGATTGCTGCTCGTCATCTTCGTCGGACGCGCGCTCACCGAAGCACAGAAATATTGGATCGCGCGCGCACGGCCCGATCTCGAACCGCACCTCGTAATCGTCCAGACCACGTCGTTCCCGAGCGGTCATGCGGCGAGCTCGATGATCTTCTACCTGACGCTCGCGCTGGCGCTCACCCGTCCAGGCAGAGTGCGCCGGCTGGCGGCTGCAGCGGCAGTCCTGCTGTCGCTGTTTATCGGCGCGAGCCGGGTCATGCTCGGCGTACACTGGCCGAGCGACGTAATCGGCGGCTGGTCGTTCGGGATGCTGTGGGTGATGGTGACGCTGCCCGCCTTCCAGCGGCTGTTAGGCCCCGATTCCCGAGCATTCGCAAAGCGGCTATAAGCACTCGCCAAGGGGAGGAGCCAATGACCCGACCGAAGCCATTTACATGGATCGCGGCGGCGATCTTCGCGCTGATGGGACTTGCCCACATCATCCGCCTGTTCACCAACCTCCAAGTGATCCTCGGCTCGCACAGCGTGCCGATGTGGGTGAGTTATGTCGCGATCGTGATCACCGCGTTCATGAGCTGGATGCTGTGCCGCGAGGCGAGGGGGGCGCGCCCGAACGAGCCCTAGACGTTGAAGCGGAACAGCATCACGTCGCCGTCCTGGACGACATAATCCTTGCCTTCGGACCGGAGCTTGCCCGCGTCGCGCGCGCCGGCTTCGCCGCCGAGCTCGATGTAATCGTCGTAAGCGATCGTCTCGGCGCGGATGAAGCCGCGCTCGAAGTCGGTGTGGATTTCGCCGGCGGCTTCGGGCGCCTTCGCGCCCTTGTGCACGGTCCACGCCCGCGACTCCTTGGGACCCGCGGTGTAGAAGGTGATCAGGCCGAGCAGCGCGTAAGCGGCGTGGATCATGCGGTTTAGGCCGGTCTCGTGAAGGCCGAGGTCGGCGAGGAAGGCGTCGCGCTCGTCGGCCGGGAGCGTGGCGATTTCCGCTTCGATGGCCGCTGAGATGACCACCGCCTGTGCGCCTTCCGCGGCCGCTTTTTCAAAAACCCTGGCTGAAAGCGCGTTGCCGCTCGCTGCGTCGCCTTCATCGACGTTGCAGACGTAGAGCACGGGCTTGGCGGTCAGCAGTTGCGCCCGGCCGAGTGCCTTCGCTTCCTCAGGATCCTTCGGCTGCGTCAGCCGCGCCGGCTTGGACGCGCGCAGAAGCTCGAGCGCCTGGTCGAGCACCGAGGCTTCGATCTTCGCCTCCTTGTCACCCTGCTGGGCTTTCTTGACGAGGTTGGGAACGCGCCGCTCGAGCGATTCCAGGTCGGCGAGCATCAGCTCGGTCTCGACCGTTTCGGCGTCGGCGACCGGGTCGACCTTGCCCTCGACGTGGGTCACGTCGCCGCCTTCAAAGCAGCGCAGCACGTGGACGATCGCATCGACCTCTCGGATGTTGGCGAGGAACTGGTTGCCGAGGCCCTCGCCTTTGCTCGCGCCGCGCACCAGGCCGGCGATGTCGACGAACTCGATCTGCGTTTCGATTTCCTGCGCCGACCTGGCGATTTCCTTGATCCGGTCGAGCCGCGGGTCGGGCACCGCGACGCGGCCGACGTTAGGCTCGATCGTGCAGAACGGATAATTCGCCGCCTGCGCCGCGGCGGTCTCGGTCAAGGCGTTGAAAAGCGTCGATTTGCCGACGTTCGGCAGGCCGACGATACCGCAGCGAAAGCCCATGATTTTCCTGGTCGATAAGGGGGAGTTGGCGTCCCTTAAGCGAAGTTCGCTGGAATGCTCAACCGCCGCGGCTCCGCCGGCGCCAGCCGATTAAGTAGAATTCCCCATTCTTCGCCGCGCCGGCCCTGCCTAGATGGCGCGTATCGAATGCAAGGCCTCGCTGGCCGCGGAGTGAAAGGGAAGAGAGAAAATGTCCGCTCCAATGGTTGATCTCAGCGTCCATCACACACCCAAGGGCGTGTCAGACCGCATCGCCTACGGCTTCACCAAGACGTTGCGCCTGTGCGCCGATACCTTCTTTGCCAAGCGCTACGGCCATCGCGCGATCGTGCTCGAAACGGTCGCTGCTGTGCCTGGGATGGTCGGCGCGACGATCAACCACCTCAAGTGCCTGCGCCGGATGTGCGACGACAAGGGCTGGATCCGTACGTTGATGGACGAAGCGGAAAACGAGCGAATGCACCTGATGACCTTCGTCGAGGTGGCGAAGCCGACGTTGTTCGAGCGTCTCGTGATCCTCGGCGTGCAGTGGGTCTTCTACCTCGCCTTCTTCGCGCTCTACCTGGTCTCGTCGAAGACCGCACACCGGATCGTCGGCTATTTCGAGGAAGAGGCGGTCTACAGCTATACGCTCTACCTCAAGGAAATCGATGAAGGCCGCAGCGCCAACGTGCCGGCGCCGGAGATCGCCAAGCGGTACTGGAATCTGCCCGCCGATGCGATGCTGCGCGACGTCGTGCTCGTCGTCCGCGCCGACGAAGCACACCACCGCGACGTCAATCACGGTTTCGCCAACGAGCTCGGCGGGCTGCCTGTCGATGTCGCGCGGATCGCGCCGTCGCCGGTGCACGAAGGAGACATCCGCAAGGCGGCGTGACGATCATTGGATGCGGAAAATCCGGGTGCAACCCGATCGTCGCGGCCGAGGTTGCCATTGAAATTGGGCTGAACTACGCATTAACGAGTGTCATCTGACAGGGGGCGCGACATGGCAGCGACGGCACGTGACGACGGACTGGGCGGGGTTTCGGTCGATCCCGTCAGCGACATCCTCAAATGGGTGCTCCTGGTCACTGCCATAGTCTGTTTCGCGATGATGGGGTGGGCGACCGTGCTCACCTATCGCGCCGCGCCGCCGCACCCGGCCGCCTTTACCGATCGCGCCGGGAATGTCCTGATGACCGCCGACGACATCGTCGCCGGCAAGGGCGGCTTCCAGAAAGCCGACCTGATGGATTACGGCAGCATCTACGGCATGGGCTCCTATTTCGGGGAGGATTACACCGCCTCGACCCTGGTTCGGCTGGGGGTGTTGACCAAGCAGAGCCTGGCCGGCACCGGCCGGACGCCGCCAGCGACCAAGTCGCCCGGGAACAAGTCTCTGGCTGACACCGGCCCCGCCGGAACCCCGCCGGTGGCGACGACCCCGGCGCCCGCCTCGACCGGGGCCGC
>NZ_WJSQ01000136.1 GCF_009720245.1 Sphingomonas segetis
ATCGAGCCACTCGGGCGCGCGGCCGTCGTTGAGCATCGCCGCGAGGCCCCCCGGGCCGCGGCTGGCCCAGCGGATCGCCTCCGGCGCGCGGGGGCAGAAAACGACATAATCGATCTTTCGGCGCACCATGATCTCGCGCGAGACCGCTGGCTTGCCGGCAAACAGCAGGATCACGTCATGGATCGCGTCATTGTTGCGGTGATAGCCGCTGGCGATCAGCCGGTGCGACGTGCTCGCCAGGACTGCCGGCGTGATGTCGAGCGGCGCGGCGATGTTGCTGGGCGGCAGCGCGTCGAGCTTCCGAAGCTGCGGGCGGGTAACGCAGGTATTAGACGATTGCATGGCGTTGATGAGCCGCGGATCGGCGGGCATGACGAGCGCCGGCGCGGCATAGGCCGGCGCCATGATGAACATTGCGCCGGTAGTCGCCGCCACCCGCAGCGGCATCAGTGACAGCGACTGGGCACGGCGCAGGGCGGCAGCGCACAGGAACGCCGTGCTGGGCAGGCTCATCACGCTCGCCGTCGTCGCTTCGCGAATCACGAACACGGACGCGAGCGTCATCGCGAACAGCAGGAAAGCGAAAGCGTTCCATGCCTGGCGTGCATCATCCCGGGTTTTGCCGATGGCGAGCAATGCGCCCGCGAGCCCGACGAGCGGCTGCGCGAGGCCGATCGCCGCGGCGTCGGGCGACAGCCGCCATACCGGCATGCCTTCGTCGACTCCCGCATACCACCATTGGGCGACCAGCGGGTCGAGCGACGAAAACGGACCCTGCAGAAAATGCGGATCGATCGCGAACATCGCCGCGAGCGCGACAAGCCCGACGCCGCAGAGCCTGGCGAGCCGCAGCTGAAGATTTGCGCCCGGCGAAACGGCGAAATGGCAGCCCAGCGCCGCGACCGCAAAGCCGGCGAGGTGCGCGACATTCAGCACATCGTGCGGATGGGCAAACCAGACGGAAGGCAGATGGGTGACGATGAAGAGCAGCAGGCTCGCTGCGGCGAGCGCGGCGAGATAGGCCTTGAGCCGCTCTCCTGCCGAGCTGTCACGCAGCCATTCGAACGCGAACCAGGCGCCGACAGCAGCGACGAACGGCAGCGCCTCGATCGAAATGTTCAGCCACAGGGCCATCGCTGCGCCGGCGACGAGCCCCGACCGGCGTGGGCGCTTGTCGTCGAGCACTGCCAGTGTCGTCAGCAAGGCAAGCACGATTTGCCAACCATGATGGTCGATGCGCATGATCCGCATCTGCTTCATCGCGCCGAGCGACAGCGGCGTCGCAAGCACCGCGAGAAGCGCCGCCGGACCGTGCATCAGCCGGAAAGCGATTCGGTGCACCAGCAGCATGGCGATGCCGAGCGTCAGCAGCGGCACCACGATCAGCGCCGCGGTCTCGGCGCCGTGCTGGCCGGCGAACGGCCGTGCGAGCAGGATCACTGCCGCGATCGGGATATCGACGAACCGCGACCAGTGCATCGGCCCTCCCGCCGGCGCATTGAGCCGATATTGCGTCACGTCGAACCAGCTCTGCCCGGCAAGCCAGTCGCGCACCTGGACCAGGCGCATCGCGTCGTCGGGATCGGGGAACGTCCATTGCGTCAGCGCCGGAATCGCGCTGCGCACCATCATCGCGCCGACCACGAGCCAGATCGCGAGCACCAGCAACCGCTGGCGCTCGAAGGTCATCGGCGCCGCGGCCTTGCTCGTCATGCGAAGACGACCTTCTTGCGCAGCATGTAGGTCGCCTGGAAGCTGACCACGATTGCGATCCCCTTGGCGATCCGCGGATCGAGGCCGTAACGGCTGCCGAGTCCGACGATCCCGGTGGTAATGCCGAGCCCGACCAGCGCGGACAACACGAACAGCGCCTGCTGCTGGCGACGTCCGGCGCTTTCCCCCGCGACCCGGCCGACGAAGACCAGTCGACTAGAGATCAGCCAGTGACAGACGATGCCGGCAATGTAGCCGCAGGCAGCGGCGAGCGCCGGCGGCATGCCGGCCGAAAGCGCCGCCATGAAGACCGCGAAATCGACGCCGAGCGACGCGGCGCTCGCCCCGATATAGCGGGTATAGACCTGATCGAGCATGAGGACTCAGGCGGCCTTGAGCCGTTTCGGCACGAGGCGCTCCGAGGCAAGCGCCGCCTGCGCGCCCTCGTCGCCGGCCTCGTGATATTCGGCATCCTCGTTGACCGCCCAGATGTCGTAGGCGCGGCGCCCAGCCTGGATGTTGCGGACGGTCAGCATCGCCGTCATCATCGCATGGTCCTGGTTGTTGTAGCGGTGCATGCCGTTGCGGCCGACCAGGTGCAGCGTCGGATAGGCATTCTCGAGCTCGGCGCGGATCGCTTCGACATTGTCTCGATACTGGTCGTCGTAGACGGGGTAGGCCTTCTCCTGCCGCACGACCACGCCGCCTTCGACGTCGGCCGGGTCGCACAGGCCCAGGATCGCCATTTCCTTCCTGGCGAGCTCGACCAGCTCGGCGTCGTTCGAGGCCCACAGCCCGTCGCCTTCGAAGCAGAAATACTCAAGCCCGACGCATGCCAGAGACGCGTCCGGGACCATCTCCGGAGACCAGCTGCGGTAATTCTGGATGCGCCCGACCTTCACCTTCGAATCGTGGATGTAGATCCAGTTGTCGGGGAAGATGTCTTTGGAGCGGATCATCAGCGCGACCGTCAGGAAGTCGCGATAACGCAGGTTGAGCGCGTTCGAAGCGGCCTTGGGCAGCGGGTGGATACGGCTGGTAAGCTCGCGGATCGGGGCCGATGAAATGACGTGCGCAGCGCTGATGATGACGTCCTTCCCGTCACCGGTCTTGGCCGCAACCCGCCAGCGGTCGAGCTTGGCGTCGAATGACAGCTGCTGGAGCGCGTGGTTCAGCAGGACCTTGTTGCCCTTTCCGACGACGAAATCGCGCGCCGCTTCCCACATCATGCCAGGGCCCTTGCGCGGGTAACGGAACGTCTCGAGCAGGGTCTTGGTCTCCATCCCGTCGTTCGGGCGCTTGTTGAGCCCGAGCGAGCGCTTGAGCCCGTCGATCACGGCGCCGCCGAGGCTCAGCCCCTTGATGCGTTGCGCCGCCCAGTCGGCGGATATCTCGTCGCACGGCATCCCCCACACCTTCTCGGTGTAGGTCTTGAAGAAGATGTTGAAGAGCTGCTCGCCGAACTGGTTGATCGTCCAGTCCTGGAAGCTCTTCACGTCCTTGCGCGGGAACAGCCGGGAATAGCCGTAGGAGGCCATGCACCTGGCCGAGCGCCAGATGCCGAGGTTCATCAGCGCTTCGAAACCGCGCAGCGGATAGGAATAGAATTTCCCGTCGTAGAAGATGCGGCTCATTCGCGGGCGCTGGATGAAGTCGTCCGGCAGGATCTCGTTCCAGAGGTCAACCACCTCGCGCGCCTTGGAGAAGAAGCGATGCCCGCCGATGTCGAAGCGGAAGCCCTCGTGCTCGACCGTCCGGCTGATCCCGCCGACATAGACAGGGTCCTTTTCGATCACGATGACCGAAAAACCCGCTTTGGTCAGAAGGTAAGCGGCGGTGAGACCGGCCGGGCCGGCGCCGATGATTGCGACATCGGCCGCGGCTTCGCTTGGCTTTGGCATTGCTTTCCCCGTCTTGATGACGGTCGCAACCTGTCCGCCAAGTTCTAAATCTTGGTTAAAATCGCGGTTAGAATTTCCGCCGGCGGCGATGTTGAACCCGGATACAGCTAGCCTCTCTAGGCTCTTGCGATACCCCATACGGAGTCGGCAAATGAAGAAGATGCTCATCGGCGCGGCCGTGGTTGCCGCCATTGTCGCGGGCGGCGCCGCGTTCGCGCAGACGACGCAGCCGGCGAAGGCCGACATGAAGGCGCCGCATGCAAATGCGGCCAAAGCGACGAGCCGCGCAGACGTCGACGCCCGTGTCGCGGCAGCGTTCGCGAAGCTCGACGCCAATCACGACGGTTTCGTCACGCTCGAGGAGATCAGCGCGCGCGCGGACCGGCGCGAACAGCGGGCCGAGCAGCGCGCCGCTCGCTTCGACCCGGCGAAGATCTTCGATCGGATGGACGCCAATCGCGACGGAAATATCACCAGCGCAGAGGCCGAAGCGGCGCGCGGTCAGCGTGCAGAAGCGAAAGGCGGCAAGCCCGGCCGCGCTCCCGCCGCGGCGATCGGGGGCTTCTTCGCGCGCGCCGATGCCAACAAGGACGGAGTCGTCACCCGCGCCGAGTTCGATACCATTGGCAAGCAGATGAAATCACGGATGGCCCATCCCGCCATGAAACGGGGCGGCGTGGCCGGGCGCATGTTTGCGGCGTCCGATTCGAACAAGGACAGCCGCGTGACCCTGGCCGAGATGCAGCAGGCGGCGCTTGCGCGCTTCGATCGCCGCGACCTCAACCACGACGGGACAATCAGCCCGGCGGAGCGGAAGCAGAAGCGGCAGCAGCGCAAGACTCAGCGTCACCCGGGCTGATCTTCGCCTGCTGCGAAAACGGCGGAAGCTCGGCTACTTGGCGAACTCGGGCTGCTCGGTCCGGCGTCGACGCGCTTGCGGCTTCTTCGCCTGCGGCTGCTCGGCGCCGAGCTTGTGGTAACGCGCCTCCGCCTCGGCCATATAATCGCGCGTGATCGGCAGCGCGGTGCGCTCGCGAATATACTGCACCTGATAATTGCACGCGGCGCCATTCTCGAACATGACGATTCCGCCGGCGAGGTAGAATTCCCACAGCCGGAAGAAGCGCTCGTCGTACATCGCCTCGATGGCCTCGCGCGCCCTGGTCGCGCGATCGAGCCAGTGGTGCAATGTGTAGGCATAATGCAGCCGCAGGTTCTCGACGTCGCTGGCGATCAACCGGACTTTCTGGCTAGCGGTGAAAATCTCGCTGAGCGACGGCAGGTGATAGCCGGGGAAGATATATTTGTCGGTGAACGGGTCGGGGCCGCTCGAAACGTCTCCGAGCTTGCCGATGGTGTGGAGGAGCATCACGCCGTCGGGCTTCAGTAGCTCGCGGCATTTGGCGAAGAATTCATCATAATGTTTCGCGCCGACATGTTCGAACATGCCGACTGAGACGATCCGGTCGAACGGCTCGTCGAGCAGCCGATAATCCCTCAACTCAAACTTCACGTGTTCCGACACGCCGGCGGCCGCCGCTCGCTCGCGTGCGATCTTGAGCTGGTGCTCCGACAAGGTGATCCCGAGCACGTCGACTCCCGCCACCTTGTGGAGGAACAGCGCCATCCCGCCCCAGCCGCAGCCGATATCGAGCACGCGCTGGCCCGGCTCGAGCGCGAGCTTGGCCGCGATGTGCGCTTTCTTGCCGAGCTGCGCCTGATCGAGGCTCTCGTGCTGCGGGTCGGTCCAATAGGCGCAGCTGTATTGCTTGTCCGCGTCCAGGAAGAGATCATAGAGGCCGTCGTCGAGGTCGTAATGATGCGCGACGTTCTTGCGCGCGCGTTTCAGATTGTTCGGCGAGACGAGCTGTTTGAGCGCCTTCGTCGCCTTGCGCTTCGAGAGCGCCTTGCGGCCTTCGCCCCACTCCTCCCACCTGTTGGCGCCGACGATCATCCGCAGCAGCTCGAGGATCGTGCCGTCCTCGACGATCAGCCGCCCGTCCATATAGGCCTCGCCGAAGCCCAGCCGCGGGTTGCGCATGATGTCGAACGCGACCTTGCGGTCGGTGAATCGGACGGTGAGATGCTTGCCGTCGCCCGGCCCGTAGGTCCGCGGCGGCTTGCCGGGCGCGAACAGTGTGATGCTGCCGCGCGTGATCAGCTTGTCGATGAGCCTGCCGATCAGCGACATCGCTCCGTCTCCCTTCATTCAGTCCTGGATTGCCACGAGCCGCCGCGCGCCGCAATTGACGCGGCGCAATTCACTTCGCGGTGCGATAGCGCTCGCCGGCGAAAGCCCAGCGCAAGGCACTCGCGAGGCCGTAAGTTGCGCCGCGCACGACCGTCCCTGCCAAGGGTGGTGACAGGACGTGCATTTTTCGAGCGAACGGCGGCAGGAGGTCGATCGCGGCATTCTTGAGGAGCAGCTGTACCGGGGCCTGGGCCATGGAGCGCGCCGGCACGTTCAGCACCAGATCGCGGTACGTGCGGGTGCGCTCGTCGGTGCGCAGTTCAGGCCTGAATTCCCGCACCAGCCGTTCCGCTTCGGCCCGGCTGCGCGGCACCGGGTCGGCGTCGAGCAGCCGCGCGATCTCGCCGTGTTCGGCGAAATAGCGGTCCTGGTCGGCGCCGCTCATCCCCGGCTCTCCGTAGCGGCGCCAGCCGTCGAGGAAGTTGATGGCGCCGGCGACATGCACCCAGGCGAGCAGCCACGGGTCTGTCGCGCGATATTCGGTCCCGTCGGGAAGCCTGCCGCCGACCTGCTCGTGGATGGCCTTGACCTTGGCGATCGCCTCCATTGCCGAATCGCGGTGGGCGTAGGTGGTCGTGGCGATGAACCGCGCCGTCCGGCGCAGCCGCCCGAGCATGTCGGCATTGACGTCGCTGTGGTCCCACACGCCGGCAAGCGCGCCCGGGTGGAGCATTTGCGTCAGCAGCGCCGCGACTCCGCCGACCATCATTGAGGTCACATCGCCATGCACTCGACGGATCACCGAGCCCACAGGGAACAGCGCCTGGTCCGAAGCCGGCACAGGCCGCTCGCCCCTGGCCTGGTCGTTGAACGTGCTTCGCACCTCACGCACGAGCGCTCGCCGAAGTGGCGCGAGCATGGCTTAGCTGTCGCTAGCCAGCCGGACCCGCGAACCTGCGGGTCCGAGTTCAGCTTCCAGCGCAGCAATCATCCGATCGTTGCCGCCAGCGAGATTGGCAGCCCAGAGATTGGTCTCCTGCGACCCGCTCAACAAGGGCAACACCATCGCCTCCCCGACCTTCTTGTGCCGCGTACCGGCAGCCCGTGCGGACCAGTAGAACCAAAGATCGTCTCCCTGCGGACAGAGCCGCTGGAACATCGACCTGTCGGCGATCATCGGATGCAATGTTCCAGGAGGGTAGAGCACGCCGCCCGCTCCAATCGGAATGATGTCCGTCGACGGCTTGCGTGCCGGCGCATCGGCAACGTTCAGTTCCCATTGGCAAAACGGTGCCAGCGTCCCGTCCGGACGGCGCCTGATCCGATGCGCGCGATTGCAGGTGATCACCGCCGGTTCGGTTCCACCGACGAGCCGTTCGATCAGGTCGACCGGATAGAGAATGTCATCGTCGACGGTGGCGATGAATGCGTCGGGAAACACCTCCAGGGCGGGAATCAGCTTGTTGAAAGATTTGAGATCGCCGCATGACCGGATCTCCAGGCCGCGACTCTCCAATTGGCGAACTTCGTTCGGCAACTGCGCGACGTCCTGGTCCGCTACCCACAGCATGATCCGGTCGGGCGCGACCGTCTGCCGCAACACGCTATCGAGAGCCCGGCGGAGCGTCGCGAAACGGGGCGGATGGGACGTCAGGGAGAGGATGAGCTCCCCGGGAAGCGCGTGGGGGCCGGCTGTTCCGTTCATCGCCGTGCCGCGGGTCAGGCCGCCTGGCGGGTCCGCCGCTTGCGCTCCGCCGCCGTCTTGAGCTGGCCGCACGCGGCATCGATGTCGCGGCCGCG
>NZ_WJSQ01000137.1 GCF_009720245.1 Sphingomonas segetis
GGCGCAACCGTCATCAGCCTTCAGAACGGGATCAGCAACATCGAAGCGCTCGAGCAGGGGCTGCGCGGCCGGTTCGAGATCGCCCGCGGCATGGTCGGCTTCAACGTCGTCTATCTCGGCGACGGGCCACGCGGACACGCCCATGGCGCGGCAACTCGACCCGCCCCCGATCGCCTTTGCCGACCGGAGCCGCGCCCGCGAGCGCAGCCCGTTCGCGCTCTACCAGGTGATCAACCAGGGGCTCGAGGGCACCGCGATGCAAAGCTTCGCGCAGCTTCCCGACGCCGACAAATGGGCGCTCGCCTATCAGGCCAGCCGGTTCGCCTTCCCGGACGCGCTGGCCCGGCAAGGCAAGGACCTCTGGGATTCGGACCCGGCGCTGCGTGCGCGGATCCCGGATTTGAACGCGCTGAGCTCGCTCTCGGAAGCCGAGCTCGCAAAGGAGATTGGCGAGGACAAGGCGGGTCCGATTATCGCTTATTTGCGCGCGCATCCGGATGCGGTGACCGCCAAAGGCTCAACTCTCGCGCTTGCGCGCCAGCGGCTCAGCGAGAGTCTCGCCGCCTATCGCGCCGGCAATCGCGACGAAGCCAAGCGGCTCGCGCTTGCCGCCTATCTCGATGGTTTCGAGCCGGTCGAACCGATGCTCGGCGCCCGCGACGCCGCCCTGCTGGCGGAGGTCGAACGGCAGATGGGCGAGCTTCGCGCCGGCATCGCCGCGAACCGCGCCCCAGACGAGATTGCCGCGCAGGTCTCGACGGTCGATTCGTTGTTCGACCGGGCCGAAGCCGCGCTGGCGCCCGATCAGGCGAGCGATGCGTCGGCGTTCCTCGGCGCTTTCACCATTTTGCTCAGGGAGGGTCTGGAAGCGCTTCTCATCGTCGTCGCGATGCTGGCCTTCCTGAACAAGGCCGACCGGCCGGAGCTCACCCGGCCGGTCCATTACGGCTGGACCAGCGCGCTCGCCGCGGGCGCCCTGACCTGGTTCGTGGCGACGAGCCTGATCACCGTCAGCGGCGCGAGCCGCGAGCTGACGGAAGGATTCGGGTCGCTGCTCGCCGCGGCCGTCCTGCTGTTCGTCGGCATCTGGATGCACGGCAAGGCCCAGGCCGGGCAGTGGCAGCGTTACATCCGCGACAAGCTGCACAGCGCGGTGACCGGCGATTCGCGCTGGTTCCTGTTCTCGCTGGCCTTCATCGCGGTCTATCGCGAGGTGTTCGAGACGATCCTGTTCTTCACCGCGATGGCCGCGGAAGGCAGCGTCGCCAGCCTCGTCGCCGGCGGGCTCGCCGGAGTGGTCGTGCTCGCGGCAATTGCCATCGCCATGCTACGGTTCAGCCGGCGCCTGCCGATCGGCAAGTTCTTCGCCTACAGCTCGGCGCTGGTCGCGGTGCTTGCCGTGGTGCTTGCCGGCAAGGGCGTGGCCGCGCTGCAGGAGGCGGGCATGATCTCGATCCACCCGCTTGTCGACTGGCCGAGGCTCTCGATCCTGGGGGTGTTTCCGACGCTGCAGGGCGTCGCCATCCAGTTCCTGACTCTCGTCGTGCTGATCGCCGGCTTCATGTGGAATCGGCGATCGGCGCAGACGGCGACCGCATAGCCGCGCGGGGGCTGGCATCGGTCCTTGCGCTGTCCTATCGCTCCGGCACGGCAATGGAGAGTGCGATGGCGGGCAGCGTCAATAAGGTCATCCTGATCGGCAATTTGGGACGGGATCCCGAGTCGCGAACGTTCAACAACGGCGGGAAGGTCGTGAAATTCAGTCTCGCCACGTCGGAGACCTGGACTCGCGACGGCGACCGCCAGGAGCGAACCGAATGGCACAACGTCGTGATCTACGACGAGAAGATCGGCGACGTCGCACAGCGCTTTCTGCGCAAGGGCTCGAAGGTCTACATCGAGGGTGCGATGCAATATCGCGAATATGACGACGCCAACGGCCAGAAACAGAAGATTGCCGAAGTCGTGCTCCAGCGTTTTCGCGGTGCGCTGACCCTGCTCGACAGCCGCGAAGGCGGCGGCGCGTCCCGCGGGTCGTTCAGCGAAGATGGTCAGGATTTCGGAAGCGCGCCCTCGCGCACCCAGTCGCGCCCGCAACCTGCAGCGTTCGACACGGACCTCGACGACGACGTTCCGTTTTAGGCTTCGTCGCTTCCTTTCTTTAGTGCGGCGAGCGCGGCGAACGGACCGGCCTGCTCCTCGGCCAGAACCCCGGCTTGCCTGAGCGCGGCATCGGCGCTCGCGCTGCGTGGATAGGGGTCGACGCTGAGCGCGAGTGTATCCGCCAGCGCGGTGCCGAGGTCGATTGCCGCGCCATCGTAGAAGACGATGTCGCAATCCTCTGCCCCGAGTTCGATCTCTTCGTCCGGCCGTTCCGGCTCCGGCTCGGGCATGAAAAGGAGCGTGAACGCATCGTCGACGTGCGCCGCAACAGGATCGTTCGTGACTACGCAGCTTTGCTCGAGCGATGCGATGATCCGTCCTTCGGCGCGGATCTGCGGGCCTGTGCGCGACAGCGCCACGTGCGCCTCGAAGCGGCCGAGCGCCCTCAAGTCGAGCCGCTCGGCGATTGCGCGCCGCTCCGACTCGTCGGCGACGAGGTCGAGCCGCTCGCCGTCGCGGATCTGGTCGAGGCGCAGATGGTGGGCGAAGCGTTCCGTCATGCGAGATTCCCCTGCTCGAGGTCGTCGAGTCCGGTATGTCCAAGCCTCGCCCACAGCCGCCGGAGCGCCGCTGTGGAGTGGTCAACGTCATCCGGCGCCACCCCCGCTTTGTAGAGGCTGTCGCGCGCGGCCGATGCCCAGTCGCCGTCGGCACTCACCGCTTCCCGCCAGCGGTCGGTCCGTCGCGCCAGCGAGCCGACCAGCGTGCGCACCTTCTTGCCGAGCGCCGGGTCGCCAATGCCAAGTTCGCGATGCTCCGATTCCATCACTTCGATGAACCGTTCGGTGAGCGCGACCGCCGCTCGATCGCCATCCTCGCCGTCCGATTCGAGCCGCACCAGCACCAGAGCGGTAACCGTCGCGAGCATCGCGAAGCGACCGTCCAATATGTCGGGGACGGCGCCTTCGACATACCAGTGCGGCTCGCGCGCGATGCGCGTAACCGCGTCGAACAGCGCCGCTCCGCGCGGTGGCTCGGCCGTTAATCTCCGGAACAGGAAGTCGAGCATAGGTCCCTTGGCGCTGCCTGGGCCGCCGGCCCGCAGTCTTGCGATTTGGCGCGAGGGCCATATTGAGGGCGCAGCGGCGCCATGCAAGGCAGCGACGCACGTCCGGCGCGCTTCGAGCGTCGAGGGAAGGAAGCAGGATCACGATGAAGCTCGGCTTGTTCAGGGTTACGACGATCGCGGCCGCGGCGCTGCTCGCCGCCGGCTGCGCCAGCAATCGCGCGCACAAGGGCGCGGTCATCGACCCGCAGCTCGCAAGCTCGATCCAGCCCGGTGTCGACAACAAGGCTTCGGTCCAGAAGCTGCTCGGCACGCCTACGCTCCGGGGCCAGTTTACGCCCACCGACTGGTATTATGTGTCGCGCGACACCAACCAGTTCGCCTTCCGCAACCCGCGGGTGACGAAGCAGACGGTGATGCTCGTCCGCTTCGATCCGGCGGGCAATGTCGCGTCGATCCAGAAAACCGGCAAGGAGCTGGTGCTCAACGTCGATCCCACAGGCCGAAGCACGCCGACACTCGGCCGAAGCAAGAGCTTCTTCGAGGAGCTATTCGGGAATATCGGTTCGGTCGGCTCGGCCGGCATGCCGGGTTACGGCGGCAACCGTCCGCAGTAACCGCGCGGCGCTTCCGCAGCGCGGCCCTTTCCCCTAATCGGTCGGCATGACCGCAACCCCCGCCGGCATGACCTATGCCGATTATCTGCAGCTCGACCAGCTGCTCTCGGCGCAGCAGCCCTTGTCGGACCTGCACGACGAGATGCTGTTCATCGTCATCCACCAGACCAAGGAGCTGTGGATGAAGGAGATGCTGCACGAGCTTCGGCTGGCGATCGGCCTCGTCGAGGCAGACCGCTTCGCCGAGGCTTACAAGGCGATGGCGCGAATCAGCCGCATCCAGGCAGTGATGACCCTGTCGTGGGACGTGCTCTCGACGCTTACTCCCGTCGATTACCTCAAGTTCCGCGACGTTCTCGGCACGTCCTCGGGGTTCCAGTCCGAACAGTTTCGCGAGATCGAGTTCCGTCTCGGGCTCAAGGAACCCAATTTCGTCAATCACTATCCGGAAGGGGGCCGCGAGCGCGCGGCGCTCGAGCAGGCGCTTTCGGAACCCAGCCTCCGCGAAGCGGCGACCGCGGCGCTCGAACGCGCCGGGTTCGATGTCGGCGACCGTTCGGTCGTCGCGCTTGCGGCCGCGTGGCTCGAGGTCTACCGCGACGCCGATCGCTGGTTCGAGCTGTACGAACTCGCCGAGAAGCTGGTCGACATCGACGATGCGCTCGCCGGCTGGCGCCACAAGCATGTCCTCACCGTCGAGCGGATCATCGGCAGCCGGCGCGGCACCGGCGGCTCGGCCGGCGCGCCCTACCTCCGCTCGACCCTCGACAAGCGCGTCTTCCCGGAGCTGTGGTCGCTGAGGACCGATCTTTGAGATTCAAATCGCTGTTCGCGCGAAGCCTCTCGGCCGATCCGGGGCGGCTGCATTTCGCCGCGCACAGCCATCACCTGTGGCCCGACGCCAGCTTCGACGGCCACATGCAGGCGTGGGATGACGCAGCGCGCCTCGCCGACCGCAAGTGGGACAAGGTGATGGACGAGGTCTGGCCTGAGGCCCAGGCCCATGTCGCGCGCGAGCTCGGCAGCGGGCAGCCCGACGCGATCGTGTTCGCGCCGAACACCCACGAACTGCTCGTGCGGCTATTCGCTGCCTGCTCCTCGAACTGGCCCATCCGCGTGCTGACCAGCGACGGCGAATTCCATAGTGCTCGGCGGCAGCTTGCGCGATGGGAAGAGGCGGGCGCGGCCGCCGTCGAGCGAATCCCGGTCGAACCGTTCGGCACCTTCCCCGAGCGGTTCATTCGAACCGCGAAGAACGGCGGCCACGAGTTCATCTTCGTGAGCCAGGTGATGTTCGGCAGCGGTACCGTGTTCGATCGCGTGGATGAGGTCGCCGCGCTTGGAATGCCTGGAGGCCCGTGGGTGGTTATCGACGGCTATCACGCCTTCATGGCCCTTGATCGGCCGTTCGGCGAGGCGGCTGCGCGCACCGCATTCTACCTCGGCGGAGGCTATAAATATGCGATGGCGGGCGAGGGCTGCGCCTTCATGCACGCGCCGCCCGGGTTCGGTGAGCGGCCGCGGATAACCGGCTGGTTCGCGGAGTTCGAGGACTTGAGCCTGCCTCCCGGGACCGTCGGCTATGCGAAGGACGCGAGCCGCTTCCTCGGCGCGACGTTCGACCCGTCGGGTCTTTACAGGTTCAACGCCGTGCAGCGCATGCTCGAACAGAACGGCCTCACGACAGCGGACATTTCCACGCACGTGATGGCCCTGCAGAAGCAACTGACTGAATCGCTCAACGGCACGGCATTGGACACGGCCGACCTGCTGAATCCGCTCGACGGATCGCCGCACGCCCGGTTCCTCGCCTTCCGCAGCACCGAAGCGCAGCGCTGGTACGAAGCGCTCAAGGCGCGAAACTGCATCACCGACGTGCGCGGCGACGTGCTCCGGATCGGCTTTGCGCTCTATCACGACGAGGCGGACGTCGATCGACTTGCAGGCTTCCTTGGGGAACTTTCATGACCACGGCCGCCGCTCCGCAGCGAAGCGCATCGCTGGTCCTCGCGCTGCTGCTGGTCGCCTATATCTTCAACTTCCTCGACCGACAGATCCTCGGCATCCTCGCCCAGCCGATCAAGGCGGACCTGAATCTCTCCGACACAGAGTTCGGCGCGGTCGGCGGCCTCGCCTTCGCTTTGCTCTATTCGGCGCTCGGGGTCCCGCTCGCGTTCCTCGCCGACAAGACCAGCCGCAGCGCCGTTGTTGCGGGTTCGCTGGCGGTTTGGAGCGGTTTCACGGCCCTGTGCGGCACCGCCGCGGGGTTCGGCCAGCTGTTCCTCTTCCGTCTCGGCGTCGGGGTCGGCGAGGCGGGCGGCGTCGCCCCCTCCTATGCGCTGATCGCGGATTATTTCCCGCCCGAGCGCCGCGCGCGTGCGCTCGCGATTTTCTCGCTCGGAATCCCGATCGGCCTCGCCGCGGGCACATTGATCGGAGCTTACATCGCGCATGCGGTGAACTGGCGGGCCGCATTCGTGGTCATGGGCGTCGCCGGAGTCGTTCTTGCGCCTGTCCTGTGGCTGGTCGTGCGCGACCTGCCCAGGCGCGCGGTGGCGGCTCAAGCGCCGCTCGGCAGCGTGTTCTCGATGCTCGCGCGCAAGCCCGCGTTCTGGTTGCTCGCCTTCGCCTCGTCGGCGAGCTCGCTATGCGGCTACGGGCTGGCGCTGTGGACGCCCTCGGTGATGATGCGCAGCTTCGGGCTCGACCTCCTGACGACCGGCAATTTCCTCGCCTCGCTTCTGCTGATCGGCGGCTGCGCCGGCGTGTTCGGCGGAGGCTGGCTCGCCGACCGCCTCGGGGCGCGCGACCGCGCCTGGTACGCCAGGCTCCCCGCGATCGCCTGGATCGTCTCGGTACCGACGTGGGGCCTCGGGCTGATGGCGCCGAGCCTGTGGATTGCCTGGCCGCTGCTGCTGATCGGCAATGCCGTGAACATCCTGTGGCTCGGCCCGGTGATTACCGCCGTCCAGCATCTCGTCCCGCGCGCGATGCGATCGACCGCCTCGGCGAGCTTCCTGCTGATCAACAATCTCATCGGCCTCGGCGTCGGCCCGCTGCTAATGGGACGGCTCTCGGATGCGCTCAAATCGACCTATGGCGTCGATGCACTGCGCAACGCCGCCGTCGCCTGTCTTGGCTTTTATCTGGTCGCGGCGCTGCTGATGTTTCTTTCCGTGCGCTCGCTGCGCGCCTCGTGGGTGAGCGACCAAAATTAACTAAGTATCTGAACGTTCAAGACATTTCAGGTTCACCCTGGTGCGCTAAAGTGCAAGTACCATCCGTTTAAGTGTGGAACGGTGACACGGACGGGCCGTTTTAGCCGTTCGAGAGGAGAATTTGTGATGACCAGGGTATTTCTCGCCGCCGGCGTCGCCGCGTTGGCGATCGCGGCCCCGGCCAGTGCGAAGCCGGGCGGACACGACGGCAATCGGGTCGAAAAGGCAGAGCGCGGCGGCGGTCAGAACGCTCAGCGTCAGCAGAGGGCGCAACGGACCGAGCGTGCCGCGCCGCAGAGGCAGCGCGCCGAA
>NZ_WJSQ01000138.1 GCF_009720245.1 Sphingomonas segetis
GGCCCGATGCGCAGCAACCGGTGTGGAATGCGCCGGCGCCGGAGGCCCGGGAGCAGCCCGCGCCAGGGCCCGCGATGGCGCCCTCGCGTCTCGGGGAAGACGACGTGCCGCTGCCGGCGACGCCGCGCGAAGTCCGCAATATCATGCTGGCCGAGGCGAGTCCGTTGCTCGCGCTCGCTGCCGGCATCCGCTCGGGCCGCGTTCGGATGAGCATGCCGCGTTTCCATCATCGGGCGACCGAGGTGATTGCGGCGTTCGATCAGGTGATCGCGCAGCATTACTCGAATGAAACCAGGCAGCGCGCCAAATATGCGGTCTGCGCGACGATCGACGATATCGCCCAAAACCTGCCCGGCACCGGCGCCCATGCGGCCGAATGGGCACGCCGCAGCCTGGTCGTGGGCTTTTTCCACGAGAACATCAGCGGCGATCGTTTCTGGCAGCTCGTCGACGATATGCTGCGCTACCCGAACGACAACCGCGACCTGATCGAGCTTTGCCACGCGTGCCTCGCGGCGGGCTTCGAAGGCCGCTTCCGGGTGATGCCGGACGGCCAGCGCCGCCTGCACGAAATCATGGCGCGTCTCCAGGGGGCGCTCGAGCATGTTCGCAACTTGTCGCCAATCGAAATCGTGCGGGAATGGAAGGGTGAGAAGGCGCCGCTGAGGCGCGTCGGCTTCTGGGCTTATGTCGGCATGGCTGCCGCTGCCGCGGCCGGGCTGCTTTTCCTCGTTTACGCGGTCATGAGCCTGATCCTGATGAACACCGGCGAGAGCCCGGACAAATCGGTGGCCGCGCTGATGCCCGACACGCCGCTCGGCCTCTCGCGCGCTGCAGCGGTCATGCCGATGGGCGACAGCGCGCAACTGGGCCGGCTCAAGAAGTTCCTGGAACCAGAGATCCGGCAGCATCTAGTGAAGGTGCTCGAAGACGGGCAGACCGTCCGCGTGCGGACGACGGTCGGGCAATTGTTCAAGTCGGCCGATGATCAGCTCGAGCCGGGCAGGGAGGCGCTGTTCGATCGGATCGGCAAGGCCATCGAAACCGAGCGCGGGCCAGTCACCGTCGAAGGGCATGCCGACAGCGACCGCGTCTCGAGCCTGAGGTTCCCGGACAATATGGCACTGTCCGAAGCGCGCGCCGACACGGTTGCAGGGATCCTCCGCCGCAATCTCAGCAAACCCGATCGCGTGACCACCAAGGGTTACGGCGACAGTCACCCGATCGCGAGCAATTCGACCGCGGCGGGCAAGTCGCAGAACAGGCGTGTGGAGGTCGTGCTGCAGCGCACTTATTAGGAGACGTCGGTGAAGCGTTTTTTCACCAGCTGGTGGTTCCTGACCGGACTTGCGGTCGCGATCCTGATCGCGCTGTTCCTGTTCGGCCTGCCCATCTTCGTCCACTTCATGCGGCCGTGGTGGGTGCGCATCGCCTTCTGCGCGGCGGTCGTCGTCATCTGGCTGACCATCGCCTTCTTCCGCCGGCGCCGGGCGCGGCGCGCCAACGCCGCCATCGCTGCGGAACTCTCGAAGACCGACCCCGCCGACGAGGAAGAAAAAGCGCTCGGTGAGCGCATGAAATCGGCGGTTGCGTCGCTGCGCAGCGCCGGCGGCAAGCGCCGCAATTATCTCTACAGCCGCCCCTGGTACGTCATCATCGGCCCTCCCGGTGCCGGCAAGACGACGGCGATCGTCAACTCGGGCCTGCGCTTCCCCTTTACCGAACAGAGCCTCCAGGGGGTCGGCGGCACGCGCAACCTCGACTTCTGGTTCGCCGAGGAAGCCGTGCTTGTCGACACGGCGGGCCGCTACACCACGCAGGACAGCGACCGCGCGGTCGATGCGAGCGGGTGGAAGAGGTTTCTCGCACTGCTCAAGAAGTACCGGCCGCTTCAGCCGATCAACGGCATCATCGTATCGATCGGCGTCGACGAGCTCATTCGTTCCGACCGCGCGCACATCGACGAGCATGCGGCGGCTGTCCGTCGCCGGCTGCTGGAGCTGAGGCAGTCGCTCGAGGTCGAAGCGCCGGTCTATTTGATGGTAACCAAGGCCGACCTGTTGGCCGGCTTCACCGAATATTTCGCGGACCTCGATTTCGAAGGGCGCCGCGCCGTTCTCGGGTCGACGGTTCCCTACAGCCGCGGCAGGGCGAGCGCCGACGATCTCGCCAAGGCGTTCGACCGCATGGCGCAGAGCGTCACCGACAGACAGGCGAAGCGGCTCTACGAGGAGCCGGACTCGCAGCGGCGAAGCTTGATCCTCGGCTTCCCCGCGCAGCTCCAGTCGCTTCGGGCCAGGCTGATGCGCCTGGTCGACGGTGCGTTCCTCGGCGGCGAACTGCCGGGCGGAGTGCTGCGCGGCTTCTATCTGACGAGCGGCGTGCAGGAAGGCGCGCCGCTCGACCGCATCCTCTCCGGCATGGCGGACGTCTACGACCGTCCGGCTTCGGCAAGCGCGGCCGGTGCGAGCGGCAAGGCCTATTTCCTCAACCGGCTGATGTCGGAGGTGATGTTCACCGAAGCCGGCCTCGTGCAGATGGACCCCGCGGCGCGCACGCGCCAGCGCGTCCGCCTGACCGCCGCGGTGGGTGCCGTAGCGGCGATCGCCCTGCTGACGATCATCGCGTGGACGGTCAGCTTCAGCGGCAACCGCAAGTTCCAGGCGGCAATGATCGAGCAATCCGCCGCCGTGACCCAGGAAACGAAGCTGGCGGGACTCGACCTCGTCCAGGTTCGCGACAGCGACCCCGACCTTCGTCAGGCCATCCCCGTGCTCGATGCGCTGCGCGACATGCCGTACGGCTATGAAGTGATGCGCACCACCGGCGTCCCGCTGCGCATGCGCGTCGGCCTGTTCCAGTCGGGGCTCGCGTCGTCGGGGAGCGAGGCGTACCGCGAGGGCCTCCGTCGAATCATGCTGCCGCGGCTGCTGCTCAGGCTCGAGAAGCTCCTCCAGGCGAACCGCAACGATCCGATGAACCTGTACGAGCCGCTCAAGGTCTATCTGATGCTCGGCGGCCAGGGTCCGATGGATTCGAAAGCGGTCCGCAACTGGGTCACGGCCGATTGGGAGAATGAGCTTTACGCCGGCTCCGACAGCGCGTCCGACAGGGCGGCGCTGGCAAAGCACCTCGACGCGCTGTTGGAGGACAAGGACCTTGCCGCGGCGTGGCCCGACCGCAAGGCGCCGCTCGACGGCGGCCTCGTCAGCGACACGCGAACCTTGCTGCAGACACTATCGCCATCCGACCGCGCATACGCCGTGCTCAAGCAGAAGGCGTCGCTCTCCGGCGCGCCGTGGATGATGAGCGGCATCCTGTCGCCGGGCGACGTCAAGGCGTTCGCTCAGCCCGATGCGGTGCTGAACGCGAAAGTGCCATATTTCTACACCCGTGCGGGGTTCGAGAAATTCTACACGGTCGCGCTCGCAACCGTACAGCGTGACGTCACGAAGGATGCCTGGGTGCTCGGCAGCAATGCGGAGAGCGTTCGCGCCGACATCGGCAACATCCGGCCCGGCGTCGCCGGCCTCTACGCGCGCGATTATATCGACGCGTGGGAGAAGGTGATCGCGCTGATGCAGCCGGCGGATTATTTCAACGACCAGGTCGCCTTCGGGGCGTTCACGCGCGAGCCGTCGCCGCTCGAGCGCGTGCTGCTCGAAGTGCGGCGCAACAGCAATTTCGAGGGCGGTGCCGCCGCGGTTGGCCGTCGCGCGCTGCAGCAGAAGCTGAACAGCAGCCGCTACGGGCGCTATGTCGGCGATTACAATGCCGGCCGCGAAACCGGACTCGATGCTGGCGGCTCGATTCAGAGCCACTTCGAGGAAATCGCCGAATATGTCGGCGATGGCAAACGCGATTCGCCGCTGAGGCAATTCGTTGCCGCGGTGAGGGATGCAGGCCGCGCCGTTTACGCCGCGCGTTCCGCAGTCGCGTCCGGCGCTGCAACCGACGAGCTCCAGACGGCGATGGCGACGGCGGTCACGAGCGTGAAGCTGGCGGGCGGTTCGGCTCCCGCGCAGTTGCAGAGCTTCGTCAAGGCCGCCGGCGGAAGCGGAACCCGAGCGCAGGTCAAGACTGTCAGCGGCGCCGTCGCAACCTCTTGGTCCCAGGCGGGAGCGGCGTGCGAGGGGGTCGCCGATCAGCGCTACCCTTTTTTCGGTGCCTCCCAACAGGACGCGCCCATGCTTGACATGATGCGGGTGTTCGGTGCCGGCGGGACGCTCAGCTCCTATGTCGACACGAAGCTCAAGACTCTGATCGACACGAGCGGGCCGATATGGCGCTGGCAAGAGAACAATCCGGTTACTGCCGGCATGGATCCGGCCTCGCCCGAAGAGTTCGCCAAGGCGGCGCGCATCCGTGATCTGCTCATGTCCGGCCTCGCGCTCAAGGTCACCGTCGAAAAGTTCGGCAGCGACACCGACGCCGTCGAGATTTCGTCGGGCAACAGCACCCAGCGGCTCGACCACGAAACGCCCGGCCCACGCATCGTCTCCTGGTCGCCGCAGGGCAATCCGGAGGCATTCGTCGCCATGTATCCAGCGGCGGCTGAAGCGGCCGCGCCGGCGCCTCCGGCCGCCCCCGAAACAGGCAGTGCTCCGGCAACGCAGAGCCCTGACCCTCTGGCGCCCAAGGCAGTTCCGGCGGCGCGGATCAGCGCCGAAGGCCCCTGGGCGCTGTTCCGCTTGATGGACAAGGCCGACAAGCAGAATGCCGGGCCGCAGGCGATCCGCGCCACCTTCCGGTCCGGCCCGCACTGGGTGACGCTGCTGCTTCAGCTACCGACCAGCGAGAACCCGTTCGGGCGCGGCGGAATCTGGTCGTTCCGCTGCCCGACCGCGCTGTGAGCGCCGCGATCGTGATCGGCAAGCTGCCCTCGCACGGCGACTTCGTGGCCCGCGGAGTGAGCGCGGGCGAGCGGCACGAGCTCGACGAGTGGCTCGCCGGAAGCATGGCCTCCGCGCGCGAGGAGTTCGGCGACAGGTTCGACGAAGCGTTCGACGAGGCGCCTCCGTTTCGATTTGCCTGGAGCGACGAGTGCTGGACGGCCGGTGCGCTTGCCGCGTCCATCGATTCCGCGGGGCGCCGATTTCCGCTGCTGGTGGCGCGCGGCGACCTTGCACAGGAGCAGGTCGGCCCGGCTGCCAGGCTCTGCGAGGAAGCGGCGTCGGAAGCGATTGCCGCGGGCTGGACCGCGGATGAGCTGCTGCAAGCGGTCGCAGCCGCGGAGATCGCGCCGGGCACTTCGCAGGTGATCGACGGCTGGTGGAACGAAGATCTTGGGGATGCCGGACCCAGGCTCAAGGACCGCCGGCCGGCAGGGATTTTGTCGCACATGCTCGCATCGGTGGCGGGAGCTGCTGCATGAACACCGTCAATCTCCGGCCCTTCACCGGGGTCAGCACGCACCAGGGGCAGGTCCGCGATCATAACGAGGACGGCTGGTTCGCTTCGGAAGAGCAAGGGTTGTGGGCGGTTGCCGACGGCATGGGCGGTCATGAAAATGGCGAATGGGCGTCCGGCGTCGTCGTCGAGGCGCTCGGCAAGCTACGGCTCGACCGGGAATTCGAGGATTGCTGCGACCAGATCGCTGAGGCGCTCCACGAGGCGAACGAGGCGATCCAGAAGGAATCGTCGGCAAACGGCAAGCAGATGGGCACGACCGCCGTCGTGCTGTTCGTGCGCGGCAGCCGCTTCGCCGTGCTGTGGGTCGGCGACAGCCGCGCTTATCTGCTTCGCGACGGCGCGCTCCACCAGCTCAGCAAGGATCACACCCAGGTCCAGGAAATGGTCGATCTCGGCATGCTCGAGGCGGACCAGGCCCATCTCCATCCGATGCGGCACGTGCTTGCGCGGGCGATCGGAGTGACTGCCGAGATCCAGGTCGACGCCATCCTCGACGAAATCGAAGCCGGCGACACCTTCCTGCTCGCGAGCGACGGACTGCACTGTTGCGTCGGCGACGATGTGATTGCGCGCATGCTCGCCGGGGCCTCGCTCGATGCGGTGACGAACGATCTGGTCAACGAATCCCTCGACCAGGGCGCACCTGACAACGTCACCGTGGTCGCGGTAAGGTTCCGCGAGGCGACGGTGCCGGCCATGGCGGGCGGAGGGCAGTGAGCGAAGCCGACGACAAAGGAGGCAAGCCGCCGCCGGAGGAGCAGCGAACCGTCTTCGTGCCGCCGCGTCGTCCGGCCGCCAGTCCGCCGGAGCGACCTCCATCCGAGGACCCGGGCCCGGACACGGCGGGCAGCGCCGCTCCCGCACCTCCCGACTGGAACGCTCCCGATGACGGAAGCGGAGACAAGACCGAGTGGGTGCCTTTCGAACACCCGGCCGATAAAGGACCGCCGGCCAGTGAAGCGCCCGCGTCGCGACCATCTCAGGCGACCAGTTCTCCCGGCGCCGCCGGTGCCCCGGCCAAGACGACGATCGAGATCGGCGACTGCCTGAACCACATCTACGAGGTGAAGCGCTTCATCGCCCGCGGCGGCATGGGCGAGGTGTTCGAAGGCGTGAACGTCACCTCGGACGAGCGGGTGGCGATCAAGGTCATGCTGCCCTCGCTCGCAGCCGACCCCAACGTCATCGCGATGTTCCGGCGCGAGGCGCGGTCGATGACCAGGCTGCAGCACGAAGCGCTCGTCCAATATCGCGTGCTGGCGCAGGAGCCGCAGCTCGGAATCCTCTACATCGTCACCGATTATATCGACGGCACGCCGCTGTGCGACGTGCTCGCAACGGTGAAGCCCTCGCCCGAGCAGCTCGAGATGCTGCTTCGTCGTCTCGCCTCGGGGCTTCGCGCGGCCCATCAGCTCGGCGTCCTTCACCGCGACATTTCGCCCGACAATGTGCTGCTGGAGGGCGGCCAGATGGAACGGGCGAAAATCGTCGACTTCGGCATCGCCAAGGACCTCAATCCGGGCTCGGCGACGATCATCGGCGACGGCTTTGCCGGAAAGCTCGGCTACGTTGCCCCAGAGCAGCTCGGCGATTTCAATCGCGAGCTCGGACCGTGGACCGACGTCTACAGCCTCGCGCTGGTGATGGCGGCGGCAGCGGTCGGTCACGACCTCAAGATGGGCGGCACGCTCGTCGACGCGGTCGACAAGCGCCGCGCCGGTCCCGACCTGTCGGGCGTGCCGGAAAACGTGCGGCCGGTGCTCGCGGCAATGCTGAGGGCCAACCCGGCCGAGCGGCTCCGCTCGATGGACGATGTCATTGCAATGCTGGATGCGCGCCGCGCGCCGCCGCCGCCGACGGCTCCCGCCGCGGCGA
>NZ_WJSQ01000139.1 GCF_009720245.1 Sphingomonas segetis
GGCGTCCAATGGTGCCGAAACCGGCGCCCCGGCTAGTTCAACGGACGAATTCGCCCCTCCCGCATGCACTGTTCCGCGCCTCCCTCGTCTTGCCCCCGCTCAAGAGACAACAAGACCCCGATGCCGAGCCGCCGATCGCGGGCGGCGCGTTTCTGCCGCCGGTTCTCCTGCGGACCGACGATCCGTGGCGCACCGCCGCGGTCCACGATTGCGAGCCGTTCGGGCCGGTCTCGACCATCATGCCCTACAAGGACATCGCCGATGCGATCGCGCTCGCCAACCGCGGCCGCGGCAGCCTCGTGCTGTCGATGTTCAGCCACTCGCCCCACGCGGCGCGCGACTTCGTCCAGGGCGCCGCGGCCTATCACGGCCGGATGCTGGTGCTGAACCGCGACAATGCCGCCGAGAGCACCGGCCACGGCTCGCCGCTGCCGGTACTGGTCCATGGCGGCCCGGGGCGTGCCGGCGGCAGCGAGGAGATGGGCGGGGTGCGCGGGGTGAAACATTACATGCAGCGCACCGCGATTCAGTCCACGCCGGCAATGATCGCGGCCATCACCGAACAATATGTCCCCGGCGGGCCCAAGCACGTCATCGACGTGCATCCTTTCCGCCTGCGGATGGGCGAGCTCCGAATCGGCGATACATGGAAGACGGGCAGCCGGACCGTGACGCTCGAGGACATCGAGCATTTTGCCGAGTTCACCGGCGACAAGTTCTACGCGCACATGGACGACGAGGCCGCGAAAGCCTCGCCCATCTTCGAGGGCCGCGTGGCGCATGGCTACCTGATCCTGAGCTTCGCCGCCGGACTGTTCGTCGATCCCGATCCGGGGCCTGTGCTGGCCAACACCGGGCTCGAAAATCTGCGCTTCCTGACGCCTCTCTATCCCGGGGATTCGATGCGGGTCGAACTGACCGTCCGCTCGAAGTCGCTGAAGAGCGAAGAGACCGGTGTGGTGCGCTGGGCCGTGGATATCTTCAACCAGCGTGACGAGATGGTCGCGACTTACGACCTGCTGACGGAAAACGTGCCTTAAGGCGAGGAACGGCGCTCTCCGGCCGTTCGTTCTACCCACGGATTTCCCAAAGGAGAGCGACGATGAAAGTCAGCGAAGTGATGACGCGCGACGTCCAGACGGTGCGTCCCGACCAGCGTGTGCAGGATGCCGCGTCCTTCATGCTCAGCGCCGACGCAGGTTCGATCCCGGTTACCGATGGCGATCGGCTCATCGGAATGATCACAGATCGCGACATAGCGGTGCGTGGAGTCGCCAAGGGATACGGCCCCGACACGCCGGTGCGCGAGCTGATGACCGGCGACGTCATCTGCGCGCGCGATACCGACGAGGTCGAGGACATCGCCAGCAAGATGAGCGAGGCGCAGGTGCGCCGCCTGCCGGTGATCGACGATCAGGAACGGCTATGCGGGATCGTCAGCCTCGGCGACCTCAGCCGCGAAGCAGACGACGATTGCGCGTCGGAAGCGCTCGAAGGCGTCAGCGAGCCGGGCGGCCAGCACCAGCAGTAGTAACTGTACCCGGCGGAAGCCGGAGTACAGGTCAGCGCGCAGCGATCTCCTCGATCGCCTGATCGACGAGCTTCGCGTCGGTCGTCGCATCGTGGCGTTCGGCAATGATCTTGGCTGCGGCCTTCGCCGCAGCATCCGCTGCAGCCGAGCGGAGCTGCTCGACCGCGGAACGCTCCGCGGCCGCGATCTTGTCCTCAGCCATACGCGAACGGCGCTCGATCAGCGCCTCGGCATCCGTCTTCGCCTTGGCGACGATCTGGCCGGCCTCAACCCGCGCACGCTCGAGCAAGGCCTCGCGGTCCTTGTCGATCGATGCCGCCTTCTGCTCATATTCGGCCCTCAGCGCCTCGGCTTCCTTTCGAAGCGCCTCCGCCTCGGCGAGCTGGTCGCGGATCAGCGCGATCTTCGAATCGAGCGCGCGGCCGATCGCGCCCGGCACCTTCTTCCAAATGAGCAGCGCGAACACGACGAGCATCGCCACCGCGACCCAGCCGGCGGGATTGAGCCCGAGATAGGTCGGCTCCGCGTGCTCGGGGGCGGCTGGCTGGTGGACCTCCGCCTGGATGATCAGCTCAGACATTGAGCTCCGCCTTCACCGCGGAAGTGGCGTCCTTCTTATCCACGGCGATTCCCGCGAGTGTCCGGACCATTTCCTGCGTGGCTTCCGCCGCAACCGATTCGATCTCCGCGCGGGCAGCCGCGATAGCGTCGCGAATCTGTCCTTCGGCCGATTCGACTTTGAGGTTGATCTTGTCGGCTGCCTCTTTGACCCGCGCCTCGGTTTCGCGCGAGCTCTCGGCCTTGGCTTCCTGGGCGATGCGTGCGGCGTCGGCGCGTGCCGAATCCATCCGCGCGCGCCACGCTGCCTCGGTCTCATCGGCAGCCGCCCGCGCCTGCTGCGCAGCCTCGAGATCGCCCGAGATGCGTTGCTCGCGCGCGTCCACGGTCGCCTGGATCTTCGGGACCATGCCCCGGGCGATCACGAAGAAGATGAAGCCAAGCCCGATCGCCAGCCACAGGAGCTGGGACGGGAAGACTTCGGCAAGCTGCGACAGCTGAGGCATGGCGGGCCTGAACGATCCTTAGATCGCGTACAGGATGATCATCGCGACGGCGAACGCCATCAGGCCGAGAAGCTCGGCGGCAGCGAAGCCGATGAACAGACGGCCCTGCTGGCTGTCGGCCGCGGCGGGGTTGCGCAGCGAGCTCTGGAGGAACGAGCCGAACACGTAGCCGACGCCGATCGAAGCGGCACCGACGCCGATCGCCGCGAGACCGGCCCCGATGACCTTGGCAGAAGCGAGATCCATGATGTGAACTCCTTGTGTGAAACTGGTGGTTAGTGAAGGTTGACCGCGTCGTTGATGTAGAGCGCGGTGAGGATCGCGAACACATAGGCCTGGATCGCCGCGACCAGCAGCTCCAGGATGTTGATGAACGCGACGAACAGGAAGGCGAGGATCGAAACGAAGATCCCGCCGCCCGAGGCGTTGAAGCCCTGGACGATGAAGTTGCCGAAGATGTCGACCAGGATGTGTCCGGCGAACATCGCGATGAACGGCCTCAGGCCGAGGCTGAACGGCCGCACCAGGAACGAGATGAACTCGATCGGGAACAGCAGCACCTTGCCGATCCAGTGCACCCCCGGCGGAGCGAACAGCGAGAAGAAGTGCAGCCCATGCTTCCAGAAGCCGACCCCGAGCACGATCGCGAAGCTGATCAGCGACATCACGCCGGTGATCGTGAACTGGCTGGTGACGGTGAACGGATGAACGCCGGCGGCGGCAAAGGGCATGTTGCCCATCAGGTTGGCGAACAACAGGAAAACGAAGGCGGTGAACACCCACGGGAGATACTTCTTGCCTTCGGGGCCGATGCTCGCCTGGACCATGTCGTCGACGAAGCCGATCAGCCCCTCGACCATCACCTGCCATCGGCCGGGGACCAGCTGGCGCCTCATCCCGCCCATCATGAAGACGTAGATCGTCCCAAGGACGATCAGCATCCACAGCGCGCTGTTGGTGAAGACGAACGGGTTGCTCTCGTGGAACGAACCGAAGATCGGCTCGATCACGAACTGGTGCATCGGGTCGATTTTGGCTTCGGCAGCCACGCGTCCTAATCCCTATTCCTCAAGCGTCGGGCCTTCGGCCCGACGGGTTGTTTGCAATCCGAAAGACGTTCCAGACGCCGACCGCGAACCCTGCGAACAGCATCGCCAACATCAGCCACGGCTTCGTGCCGAGCATCTTGTCGAGCACGAAACCAATGATGAACCCGCCCGCGGGAGCACCGACGAGGTTGCTCAGCACCGCCTGGCCTGCCCGATAGCTCGAATCGGGCATCCGCCGCCGGTTCCGCTTGTCTTCCTCCTGCTGCAAACGGTCGAGCCGCTCATCGAGCGATTCGAGCCGTGCGTCTGGTGGAAGCTTCGGGACCTCGTCGCTGCCGTCCTCGGCCATGTCTCTCTCCTGTGCGTCGCCCCCGCCGAGAAACTCATGGGGCCAGGCAAGGACGAGGAACATGGCGGAAAGCGGCACCGCCAAGGCGCGGCCCCTTTATGAACCGGCGTCTGGATAGTCAACCGCGGCGAACGGCTGTAGCGATCGCGCCGTGAAGACCTCACACAAACCGCTCGCGGCGCTTCTACTCCTCCTGCCGGCGACCGCCGTCGCCCGCCAGATCGACAAGCCGAAGCCATACACCGCCCTCGGAGAAAGCGATGTCCTCGATTACCGCTACAGCTTCCCGACAGTGGTCGGTACCTATCCGGCGCTTCTGGCGAAAATCCGTGGTGATCAGGCCGACAGCCTTGCCCATGCGCTCGAAGAAGCGCGCGCCGGCGCACGCGCAAGCGCGGAACAGCACTTTCCTTTCCACCGCCACGACTTCTGGCGGGACTGGACGGTAGCCGGCAATGCCTACCCCCTCCTTTCGCTCACCTCACACACCGACTTTTTCACCGGCGGCGCGCATCCGAACCACGTGTCGTCGGCGCTGCTCTGGGATGAAAAGCGCGACGCTGAAATCGACATCGACCAACTGTTCGGGGGTGCGGCTCTACTCTGGAAGCAGATCGAACCGAGCTATTGCCGCAAGCTCGTAGCCGAGCGCCTCCGCCGCGAGGTCAGCACCGCGACGAGCTGCCCCGCGCGCAAGGATCTGACGATCGTGCCGGTGGACAGCGATTTTAATTATGCGTTCGACAGCCTGCGGATCATCGCGGACCCCTATGTGGCGGGAAGCTACGCCGAAGGCGCATACGTCATTTCCCTCCCGGTCACGCCGACGATGGTGGAGTCGATCGAGCCCGGTTACCGCGGTACGTTTGAAGCTCAGCGGCAGTAATCGGGCAGCGGCACCGGCTGGCCTGCGGCGTGCCGGCGCCACACCCGGTCGTTCAGCATGTAGGCCTCGCCCGCCGCGAGTTCAGAGAAGAGCTGGCACGCCGTAGCCAGTCCCACCACCTCGGGCGTCACATTACGCCGCGAGGCGAGGCCGATGTAGAGGTTGCGACGACGGATGTTGATCGCCGAGACCTGGCGCTGCACCTCCGCGGAGACGCTGCCGGCCGCGGCCATGTAGCCGTCGTAGCGCTCGCCGACCTGCCCGCCCTGGATCGCCTGAGTCAGGACCGGGGATTGGGCGGCAGCGGGAACAGCGCCAAGGGCGCACGCGGCGATCAGGACAAGGAGCCGCTTCATGGCCTCGTCGGAGCCGGCGGGAAGGCTTCCGGGTTCTGCTGGATCATCTGCTGCACGTCGGGCTGGAGCCGGACCACGACCTGCTGGCTGATGTTCACGTTGAGATTGATGTCGATCGGCTTCTCGGGCGCCTTGACCGTGATGCAGCCGGTCAGCGGCAACGCGGCGGCGACGCCGACCGCCAGCTGCGCGGCTCTTGTCCATGCATTTCTCACTGGGTTCCTCCGGGTGGTGGTGGCTGGATTGGCGGTTGTGTCGGGGCGGCTGGCTCGGTGGTCTGCTCCTCGTTCTTGGTGGTGCTCACTTCGACCTTGAGCGCCGGCGAATCGATCGGGAACGGCATCACCGGCGCGATCACCTGCGTCGGGTCCTTGAACGCCTTGGCCATCTGGATCAGCGCTCGGAACGGCCCGTTGATGTTGAGGTTCAGCCGGATCGGAATCTGCGAGAAGACCTTGTGGACCAGCCCGGCGACGAAGCCGTGGGTCTCGCCGAGCGAAACGCCGTCGATCGTCATGGCGGTTGCGAACTCGCCGGCAAGGTCGCCGTTCAGCCGCACGACCATCGATTTGTATTTGATGTTGCTGAGCAGGTCGAACACGATGCCGGTGGCGAGCCCCTCCGGCTTCGTCCCGCTGTATCTGAGCTCGCCTCCGGGTGGACGCGAGTCGAGCCGGCCGCCGACGATCCGCCCGCCGCTCTCGTCGAAGATCATCGGCAGCACCCCGTCGAACGTTCCGGTGATCTCGATCCCTTGAAAGCCGAGGCTATCGACGAACATCTTCGCATTGAAACCTTGCAGCTCGAACGTCAGCCGCTTGGCGCTCGGGCTTCCGAAGTTGAGCACCGTCTCGTGAAGAATCAGGCGGCCGCCCATGAACGGCCATTCGCCGCGCTCGACCTTCACTAAATTGTTGGGCAGCAGCTGGTAGCGGATCGCGCCGTTCTCGACGACGATGCCGGCGTTGATCGACTTGACGGTCGCGAGCTGGCCGGGCGCGGTCGTCATCTCCAGCAGGTTGGTGAAATGGATGTTGGTGCTGAGGCCGGTGACCGGGCCGAACGGCGCGGCGAGGTCCATGTTCGCGGTCGAAAAATCGCCGGTCGACGTGACCTCGCCGCCCGAGCTCCAGTTGATCCGCCCCTGACCCGTGACCGTTCCGTTGACCAGCGCGACGACGCCCTCGGTGAGCCGGGTCAGCTCCTCCGGCTGGAAGTTCGGGCCGAAGGTCAGGCCCGGCACGTCGAGCAGCGCGTGACCGGCGCCGGTCGACAGCCGGTGCTCGAGATCGACGTTTGTGACGAGCGTGCCTGTCTCAGGTTCATGGAGCGAGCCGTTGGCGCGGACCATGTCGTCCCCGATCGTCATGTGAACGTCGCCGCTGCGCAGCGGGTAGAAGCGCGGGTCCGAAGCGCGATCGGAGAGGGTGAGCCCGCCGTCCACGCTGAGCGTACTTCCGCGGTAGCTCCATTTCCCGCCCGCATCGCCGATGAGCAGCGGAACCGCGCCGATCGTCGCCTTGGCGCCGCTGAAATTGCCGTTCAGAGTCGAGCCGGCGAAGCTGCCGGTGAGCCGCGAGGCGTCGAACACGAGCGGCGATGCGGACTTGCCGAGCCGCAGCGCCAAACTGTTGAACGCGAACTGCTTGCCCGTGATCTGTCCGCTCGATGCCGCGAGGTGGAACGGCGAGCTGCCGAGGCGGCCATTCAGCACCGGTCCGCTAATACGCGCGCTGGCGGTCACCGGGCCGCCGTCGCGCTTGTACACGATCGCCGGGCCTATCGGGCACACCGGGAGCCGTGTCGGACCGAGCTGTAGGCTGCTCATTTGAAAGGCCTGGAAGCTGACGACGGCGCAGCCGGTGCCCACGGCGAATGCGCCGCCAGGGCCGAGGCGCCCATCGATCGGCAGCCGGAGCGCTCTCACCCGGCCATTGGGGAACGACCCGTCGAGCAGCGCCACCGTTCTGACGGCGGTCGATCCGCCGGGTCCCGGACCGAAGCGGATGGGCGCGAGCGTCAGGCGCTGGCCGCCCGCGCTGT
>NZ_WJSQ01000014.1 GCF_009720245.1 Sphingomonas segetis
CGTGTCGCCAGCGATGGATGCATAGGCCTCGCGTGTCTGGTCGGTCAGCGTCGTGACGGCCGCGTTGGCACCGGCCGGCGCGGCGGCGGCGGCGATCGTCGCTCCGCCTTTGGCGCGCTGCGCGATCGCACTCGCCGTCGCCTGGTCCTGAACGACGGCCTGGCTGATGCTGCGCATCTCCTTGGAGGCGTAATCGCCCTTGTGGCTATTGTAATAGGCCGTGACCTCCTGGTCGGTCGCAGTGACGTTCGCGACCTGCTCGGGGCCGATGCGGGCGATGCGCAGCGCCCGCTGCTCAGGCACCATGTAGCGGTTCTTGTTTGCCGCATAGTAACGCTGGAGGTCGGCGTCGGTCGGTTTGAACGCAGAGCGGAACACTTCGAGCGGAATGGCCGCGGCGTGACCCTCGCGCGATTCGAGCAGCATCGCCGCATAGGGGGTCCCCATGCCGACCGACACCCGGGCGTTTGCGGCGACCGGTGTCAGCATGTAGCGCTGCAGCAGCCCGCCCGCGAGAACCGAGCGGACCTCCGCGTCGCTCAGCCGCTGCTGTGCGAGAAAGGCGCGGTAAGCCTGGTCGCTGAACTGCCCGTTGAGTCCCTTGGTCTGCGGGATTTGCGCGATTTCGGCGTCGACGAGGCGTTTCGAAAGCGGGAATTTGAACTTCTGGGCGAAGGCGAACAGCGTCTTCTGGTCGATGAGGCCGCTCAGAATTTCGTCGAAGTCGCCGATGATGGTCGAATATTCCGCCTCGGGCCGCTGCTGCCGCGCCTCCTGGAGCCGGCGCTGCATCGCATCGCTCATCTCCTGCTCGGTGACCGGGACGCTGCCAACTTCGACCAGCGTCGAGCTTCCCATTCCGAACGACCATTTGCCGGAACCGACGTTCGACATGTCGGCCGATGCGAAGCCGATCAGGATCAAAATGAAGAAAGCCGCGATGATGGCGGTGCCGAACTTGGTCTTCTGCAGTCGGCGAAGCGAATTGAGCATGAGGTTCCTGGGGCAGAATGGCCGGTTCGCGGGTCGCTTTAGGGGCGAGCCTTGCAGGCATCAAGGCGGCGCCGCTAGTGGCGTTGCGAACAGAGGGGCGCGCTAGTGGCACTCAGGAAACTCATCGCTGGCAACTGGAAGATGCATGGCCAGTCGTCCGATCTCGAGGAGATAGCGGCGATCGCGGCGGCATCGCGACAGTTTGAGAATGTCGACATCGCGCTTTGCGTCCCTGCTATCCTCATCGAGCGCGCTTCGCGGGCGGTCCCGGACCTCGCGATCGGTGGGCAGGACGTGCATCACGCCGAAAAGGGAGCGCACACGGGATGCATCTCCGCTGACATGCTGCTCGATGCCGGGGCGGCACTGACCATCGTCGGCCATTCGGAGCGCCGCGACGCGCAGCGCGAGAGCGACGCCGAAGTGAAGGCGAAGGCGGAGGCCGCGCTTCGCTGCGGGCTAAGCGCGATCCTGTGCGTGGGTGAGAGCCTTGCGCTGCGCGAGCAGGGCGCTGCCGTTTCGACGGTCCTTGCCCAGCTCGACGGTTCGCTTCCCGACCGGCCCGCTTCCGACGCGGAGCTGGCGGTCGCCTACGAACCGGTGTGGGCGATCGGGACCGGCAAGATCCCGACGACGGCCGAAATCGGCGAAATGCACGCCGCGATCCGCGAGTGCCTGTTGTCGCGCTACGGAGACCAGGGACAGAGCGTCCGAATCCTCTACGGGGGCTCGGTCAAGGCATCGAATGCCGCCGAGATTTTCACTGTTCCCGATGTTGATGGAGCGCTGGTCGGCGGGGCGAGTTTGCGGGCGGCGGACTTTCTGCCCATCGTCGCGGCGGCCGCAGCCGCACAGCCGCGAGCTGCGTAGCCATTCAGTTCACAATCAGCGCGATTATGGTATGGAGCCCTATCGAAAGATAGGGAAAGGTTACAATGCGACTGATTGTTGGGACGGCTGCTGCCGTCGGGCTCTTCTTTGCGGCGCCCGCCGTCGCGCAGGCGCAGGCGGGGATCACCATCGGAATGCAGGTTACGGACGCGAGCGGTGCGCCGGTCGGGACCGTCGTCGGGCTCAAGGGCCCGAACCTGCTCGTCAAGACGAACAAGCACGAAGCGATGCTTCCGCGGACCAGCTTCTCCGTGTCCAAGGGCAAGCTCCTGTTCGGAATGACCCAGGCGCAGCTCGACGCGCAGATCGAGCAGAGCCTCGCCGCCGCCAATGCGGCGGTCGTCGCCGGGGCGACGGTGAAGGGGCTCGGCGGCACCGCGGTCGGCACGATCGAGTCCGTTGCCGACGGGAACGCGACGATCGCTTTGCAGAGCGGCAAGAAAATCGCCGTTCCGCAGACCGGGCTTCGCGGCAATGCCGACGCAAGCGTGACGATCGGCTACACCGCGGCCCAGCTCGAGGCGATGGTGCAGGGCGGCGCGCCGACCGCGGACGCTTCCGCGTCAACCCCCGCTGCAAGCGACACGTCGGGCCAATAAGCTTTGGTTGAAAGCGGGCGCGGCGCCGACTAAGTGGCGCCGCGCCCTTCCTTTTCAGAAAGCCACCGATGTTCGCATTCCTTCTGATCGTCCAGACGGTCATCGCCGTGTCGCTGATCGGCGTGATCCTGATGCAGCGCTCGGAAGGCGGCGGGCTCGGCGTCGGCGGAAGCTCCTCGGGCTTCATGACTGCGCGCGGTGCGGCGGACTTCCTGTCCCGCTCGACGGCGATCCTCGGCGGGCTGTTCATCGTCCTGTCGATCGTGATGGCCGCCTATGCCGGCAGCAGCCGCGAGCCGGCCAAGATCGACACCTCGCTCGCGAACACCGCGGCGCCGGTCGCGCCTAGCCAGGCGCCGAATCAGCAGGCACCCGGCCAGCAGGCGCCCGCGACCAACCCGCAACAGAACCAGACGCCACCGGCCGTTCCGCTCGCGCAATGACCTGAGGGGACAGTCGTCTGCGAGGGACGGTCCCTGAAATTCCGTGAAATTTTTTCTTCCGCGGGTTGCGTCGTCCGCTCCTGTCCCCCTAAGCCTCGAATCCCATGGCGCGGTTCATTTTCGTCACCGGCGGCGTGGTTTCATCGCTTGGTAAGGGTCTTCTCTCGGCCTCCCTCGGGGCGCTCCTCCAGGCGCGCGGCTTCAAGGTCCGAATCCGCAAGTTCGATCCCTATCTGAACGTCGATCCGGGGACGATGTCGCCCTACCAGCACGGCGAGGTCTACGTGACCGACGACGGCGCCGAGACCGACCTCGACCTCGGCCATTACGAGCGCTTCACCGGAGTGACATCGCGCCAGTCGGACAATGTCACCACCGGCCGCATCTACCGCGACATCATCGCGAAGGAGCGCCGCGGCGACTATCTCGGCGCGACGGTCCAGGTCATTCCGCACGTCACCAACGCGATCAAGGAATTCGCGCTGGCCGATACCGACAGCTGCGATTTCGTCATCTGCGAGATCGGCGGCACCGTCGGCGACATCGAGAGCCTTCCGTTCATCGAATCCATCCGGCAGCTACGGAACGACCTTGGCCGGGAGAATACGGTCAGCGTGCACACCACGCTGGTGCCGTGGATTGCGGCTGCGGGCGAGCTCAAGACCAAGCCCACCCAGCAGAGCGTCCGCGAGCTTTCCAGCCTCGGGGTCCAGCCGGAGGTCCTCCTGTGCCGTTCCGACCGCCCGCTGCCGGACAGCGAGCGGGAGAAGATCGCCCTTTTCTGCAATGTGCCCAAGTCGGCGGTGATCCCGGCGCTGGACGCGCGGAACATCTACGACGTGCCGCTTCAATACCACGAGGCGGGCCTCGACGATGAGGTTCTGCGCGCGTTCCGGCTTGAGGCTCCGGCGCCGGACCTCGGCCGCTGGCGCGAGATCATGGACCGGATCGACCATTACGACAGCGAGGTGACGATCGGCGTCGTCGGCAAATATGTGGGTCTTCCCGATGCTTACAAAAGCCTGCGCGAAGCATTGATCCACGGCGGCATCGCCAACCGCGCCAAGGTCAATATCGAGTGGATCGACGCCGAGCTGTTCGAGCATTCGGAAGGGGACATCGTCGCCGAGCTCGAGCCGCTGCACGGCATTCTGGTGCCCGGCGGCTTCGGTGAGCGCGGCAGCGAGGGCAAGATTGCAAGCGTCAAGTTCGCGCGCGAGCGCGACATCCCCTTTTTCGGCATTTGCCTCGGCATGCAGATGGCGTGCATCGAGGCGGCGCGGAACCTCGCCGGCATCAGCGAGGCCTCGACCACCGAGTTCGGCGAGACCACCGAGCCGGTCGTCGGGATGATCACCGAGTGGATGAGCGAGGAAGGGCTGCAGAAGCGTGCCGCGGGAGGCGATCTCGGCGGAACGATGCGGCTCGGCGCTTATCCCGCCAAGCTCGACGGCAACAGCGTCGTCCATTCGATCTATGGCAAGGACGAGATCAGCGAGCGGCACCGTCACCGCTACGAGGTCAACATCAATTACCGCGAGGCGCTCGAGGGGACGGGGCTGATTTTTTCGGGAATGTCACCCGACGACCAGCTTCCGGAGATCGTCGAACGGCCGGACCATCCGTGGTTCATCGGCGTGCAGTTCCATCCGGAGCTCAAGAGCCGCCCGTTCGACCCGCATCCCTTGTTCGCGGGTTTCATCGAGGCGGCGGTCAAGCAATCGCGGCTGGTCTGACGCGGCCCATTTAAGGAACAGGGCTTCTGCTGGGCCGTTGGTCTTTCGTTCCGCCATTACAACGAGGAAAGCGCCCATGCTCCTGACCATCGCCATCATCCTGCTCATCCTGTGGGCGCTCGGCTTCTTCGCCTTCCACGTCGCCAGCGGATTGATCCACATCCTGCTGATCATCGGCATCATCGTGCTGATCTGGAACTTCGTCGCCGGGCGCAGGGCTGTCTGAGGACCAGCTTTTTCGCCGTTGCCGGGCGGGGTGACGCACCCTAAATCCGGCGCGATGACCAACAGCATTTCGACCCGCTTGGCCGTTCTCGGCTCCGGCCCGGCGGGGCTCACCGCCGCCATCTATGCCGCGCGCGCCGGCCTCTCGCCGATCGTGATCCAGGGAATCCAGCCGGGGGGTCAGCTCACGACCACGACCGATGTCGAGAACTATCCCGGTTTCCGCGACGTCATCCAGGGCCCCTGGCTGATGGAGGAGATGCAGGCCCAGGCCGAGCATGTCGGAACCAAGGTCGTGTGGGATCATATCAGCGCCGTCGATTTGTCGCGCCGGCCGTTCCGCCTGACCGGCGACAGCGGCGTGCAATATTTCGCGGACACGCTCGTGATTGCGACCGGGGCCCAGGCACGGTGGCTCGGCCTGCCATCCGAAGAGCATCTGAAGAACAAGGGTGTCTCCGCCTGCGCGACCTGCGACGGCTTCTTCTTCCGGGGCAAAAAGGTAGCGGTCATCGGCGGCGGCAACACCGCGGTCGAGGAAGCGCTCTACCTCACCAACCATAGCCATGACGTCACGCTGATCCACCGCCGCGATTCGCTCCGTGCCGAGAAGATCCTCCAGGACCGGCTGTTCGCGAACGAGAAGATCGACGTCATCTGGGACAGCGAGGTGGTCGAGTTCGTCGGCTCCGGCGATCCCGAGGCGCTGGTCGGCCTCGACATCCGCAACAAGCGCACTGGTGAGATCAGCCGCGTCGAGGCCGAAGGCGCGTTCGTCGCAATCGGTCACAAGCCGGCGACCGAGCTTTTCGCGGGACAGATCGAGCTCGACGAGGACGGCTACATCAGGATCGAGGCCGGAACCACCAAGACCAGCGTGCCCGGCGTGTTCGCTTGCGGCGACGTGATGGACAAAATCTACCGTCAGGCGGTCACCGCGGCGGGCACCGGCTGCATGGCCGCGCTGGATGCCGAGAAGTATCTCGCGGCGCAGGAGTTCGAGGCACTGGCCGCCGAATAGGCCGTCAGGGGTAGACCGCCTCGACGAAATACAGCCCTTGCGGGGGAGCGTTGAATCCGAGCGCTGAACGGTCGCGCGCCTCGAGCGCCCCGCGCATTTCGTCGGGTCGCCACTGGCCGCGGCCGATTAGCGCAAGGCATCCGACTATCGAGCGCACCTGATGATGGAGGAAGCTGCGCGCGGCGGCGGCGACGTGAATTTCTTCACCGGAACGGCTCACCTCGAGCGAGTCGAGCGTCTTTACCGGGCTGTCGGACTGGCAATGCGCCGAGCGGAAGGTAGTGAAGTCGTGGCGCCCGACGAGGTGCGCGGCGCCTTGCCGCATTGCGTCCACATCGAGCGGCACGGCGATGTGCCAGACGCGGCCGGAATCGAGCGCAGGAGGCGCCCGGCGGCTGAGGATGCGGTACAGGTAGCGCCTGCCGATGCACGAGAAACGCGCGTGCCAGTCGTCAGCCACCTCTTCCACCTGCAAGATCGAAATTGGCTGCGGCCGAACGAGCGCGTTCAACCCCTCTCGCAGACGGTGCGGCGTGAGTGACTTCATGACGTCAACATGCGCTGCCATGGCGAGAGCGTGGACCCCGGCGTCCGTGCGTCCCGCGGCCGTAAATTGCGCCTGTTCTCCGGTCATCCGCTGAAGCGCTTCCTCGAGCGTTTGCTGGACCGACGGACCATGGTCCTGCCGCTGCCAGCCCATGAACGGGCCGCCGTCATATTCGATCGCCAGCCGCCACCGCGTCACGGCAGAACGGTGCCCTTCGGGATAGGAAAGCCGCGCAGCAGGTCACCCGCGGTCATCGGAGCGCGGCCGGCGCGCTGAACAGTCAGCGGACGTATGTAGCCCGAGCTGCAAGCGATGCTCAGGCAATGGTCGAGCACTTCCCCCGGCTGCCCTGAAGCGTCGATCCCCGCCACGGATTCGAGGAGCTTGATGCGTTCGTTGCCAATTTCGAACCAGGCTCCCGGGACCGGATTGAAGGCGCGAACCCGCCGCTCGACTTGCTCGGAAGCCTCCGACCAGTCGATGCGCGCCTCGGCCTTGTCGATCTTGGACGCGTAGGTCGCCCCTTGCTCCGGCTGCGGTTCGGGCGGTGTCGGATGACGGAGCCATTCAACCAGCGCACCGGCGCCGAGTTTCGACAGTTCGACAATTACCTGCCCGGCATTCTTGTGACGAATATCGAGCTCGCGCTTGAGCAACATCGGGCCGGTGTCGAGCCCCGAGTCCATTTTCATGATCGTCACGCCGCTCATCTCGTCGCCGGCGAGGATCGCGCGCTGGATCGGCGCGGCCCCTCGCCAGCGGGGGAGGAGCGACGCATGGACGTTGATGCAACCGCCCTTCGGCGCATCGAGGATCGGCTTCGGCAGGATCAGCCCATAGGCGGCGACCACGGCGAGGTCTGCGTCCGAGGCCCGGAACCGCGCTTGCTCGTCGGTACCGCGCAGGGTGCGCGGCGTCCGCACCTCGATCCCGAGCTCTTCCGCCCGCTCGTGAACCGCGGTCTTGCGCTCGCCTTTCCCGCGCCCGGCCGGCCGCGGCGGCTGCGAATAAACGCAGATCATCTCGTGCCCGGCTTCGACCAGAGCGTCGAGGCTCGGCACCGCAAAGTCCGGCGATCCCATGAAGACGATGCGCATCGCGGTCGCACTTGCGGGGCAGCGCAAGCGCGGTCAAGGAGGCGAACCATGGCGTCGCAGGAGATCGAAGCGCTGTCGCAGGCACTGGCACGCCTCCCGGGCCTCGGCCCGCGCTCGGCGCGCCGCGCGGTGCTTCACCTGATGAAGAAGCGCGAGACCGCGCTCCAGCCGCTGCTCGCCGCGCTCGGTCAGGTCGCCGACAAGCTGTCGACCTGCTCGACCTGCGGGAATGTCGACACTTCCGACCCATGCTCGATTTGCCGCGACCCGCGCCGCGACGAGAAGATGCTGTGCGTGGTGGAAGAGGTCGCCGACCTGTGGGCGCTTGACCGCTCGCGGCTGTTCCCCGGCCGCTATCATGTGCTCGGCGGCCGCTTGTCGGCGCTGGAGGGCATTGGCCCGGAGGAGCTCGGCATCGACCAGCTCGTGCGACGCGTGGCGGCGGGCGGCATCGACGAGGTCGTGCTGGCGATGAACGCCACGCTCGAGGGTCAGACGACGGCGCATTATCTCGCCGAGCGCCTGCAGGCCTTTCCCATTCGACTCAGCCAGTTGGCGCACGGACTTCCGGTCGGGGGAGAACTCGACTATCTGGACGAGGGTACGCTCGCGCAGGCATTGAGGGCGCGCCGCCCGATTTCTTGAACCCCATCGCTCGAACGACTAAATTCGCTCCATGGCCATTCGCCCGATCTTCGAGACGCCCGATCCTGTCCTCCGGCAAATCAGCAAGCCGGTGGAGACATTCGACAACGAACTGAAGACACTCGTTTCCGACATGTTCGAAACGATGTACGCCGCACCGGGCATCGGGCTTGCCGCGGTCCAGGTCGGGGTTCCGATCCGGCTCCTCGTCATCGACCTGCAGGAACCCGAGGACCCGGACGATCCGGAAAGCCCCAACGTCAGGGATCCGAGGGTGTTCATCAACCCGGAAATCTTGTGGCACTCGGACAGCGAGGTGCCCTATACCGAGGGCTGCCTTTCCGTCCCCGAGCAATATGCCGAGGTCATGCGCCCCGATCGCATCCGCGCCCGCTGGCAGGATGCCGAGGGCAAGGCTTACGAGGAAGAGATCGACGGGCTCCTGGCCGTCTGCCTCCAGCACGAGATGGACCATCTGAATGGCGTTTTGTTTATCGACCATCTCTCGCGCCTGAAACGAGACATGGTGCTAAAGAAGCTCGCCAAGTGGCGGAAAGAGCAACAGAAAAAGGCTGCGTAGTTCGGTCGTTATTGACCGCAGTAGATTAGCCCCATCGGCGAAATTGCGTTCGATTCCACCAGCATTGCGCGGGCGGATTCGGCGAAGCGCAGCTTGATGAGGTCGGTGTGGACCGGCTCCTTGGTCGGGCATTGCGCGGCGATGTCGTACCCGCCGGGCGCCTCGTCGACCTTGTAGAAGCTGCAGTGCGGACCGCCGTCGACGATCAGCGCGTCCGCGGTGAAGCGCCACGCCCTGGAGGTGCAGTCGCCCTCGCTCGGCGCCCAGCGACCCACGAATCTCAGGCCTGCATCGGCGGCCGGGAGCGTTCCCGGGCCGTTCGCAGCCGCCTGCGCGGCGGCTTCGTTTGCACCTTGACGGCCGAAATTCGCTCCGACCGAGGCCGCCGAGTTCGAGACCGACAGGTTTTCGCCGGCGCCGAATTCGTTTGCATACGGCTGTCCGGGCTTCTGACTGCACGCGGCCAGGACGAGGAATGCCACCGTGAGGCGATGGTGCATCGGACTGCCTAACCGATCGACGCCGCCGCGCTGCGACAATCCTCCGCGCATTCCCGGCACATCTGCGCGCACAGCCTGCAATGCTCGTGATCGTGGCGCTCGCATTCGGCGGCGCACGCGTCGCAGACCCGCGCGCAATGCTCCAGGGTCTCTCGAAGCACCTGCTCGTTCGATCCGGTCCGGCGCACCGCCAGCTTGCCCGTGGCTTCGCACACGTCCGCGCAGTCGAGACACGAGCGGATGCATTGGCGCATGTCCATCTTTTCCGCAGCGCACGCGTCGGCGCAGCTGAGGCACATGCGCGCGCAATACATCAGATGGTGCGCCGCATCCCCGAGCGGCTGGTTGACGTGCCCCGCGACGTCCGGGTGCAGCGCGATCATCTTGCGGATGGACATGGGCCTCGATCTCCCTCGCTTCATCGGGCGAGCGAAAAAGAGGCCCAAAGGTTCCGTCCACGGATGGGGCCCATCGGCCCGCCGCGGGTTCACCAGTTGCCGGTCGCCCTAGGTCGGGTCGCGAACCACATGTCGGGGGCAGGCGACGCGTTGCCCGGCCGCGCCGAGCTGAAGGTCAGCGTGGCGCCGTCCCAACTGATGAAGGGGCGTGCATCGAACCCACTGGAGCTGAGCGCCGGCAAGTGGATCGCCGGTCCGAACGGCTGCGACATGCTCGATCTCGTGGAATAATAGAGATCGGGACCGCCGAGGGTGCCGTAGCGGTCGGAATCGAAGAAGATCGTCTTGCCGTCGTGCGTGATGCTCGGGCGGTTGTCCGATGCGCTGCTATGCGGCCCCCCCGCGACCAGGCTCGCCGGGCCGCCGTCCACGCTCTGGTAGATCTTGCCTTCGCTACCGTCGAGGCGCCGCCTCGAGAACAGCATCACCTCGCGATCGCCGTCCTCGAAGATCGCGGCGCTTTCCTCCTCCCATCCGGGCTGATTGATGTTCGGGCCAAGGTGAGTGACCGACCAGGAGCCCGCGACGCGGTGCGCGACGTAGAGGTCGTAGGCCGGGTCGTCACGGTCGCTGGAAAAGAACATCCGATTGCCCTGGACGAGTGTCGGGCACGAATCGTTTGCCGTGCTGTTGATCGGCGCCGGCAGCGGGACAGGGGCGCCGAAGCCCCGCGACTTGCTGGGGCGGGTTGCGACATACACTTCGAAATTGCCGGAGCGGTTAGAAGTGAACGCGATCGTCAGGCCATCCGGCGAAAGGCTTGCGCAGCCGTCGACGGCGGGCGTGCTGATGGCTGGGCTGCTGCCCGGCAGGCTCGCCAGGTTCACTGGCGCCGACCAGTCGCCGAACGGCGGCATCGCTACCGCCGCACCCGCGCCGAGCACGGTCGCGAGCAGCGACCCCTTCAGGTAAACGTTCGATCTGTACATCATCCCCTCCTGTTGCGGGCTGCGGCCTGACCAATCTTCTCGGTTTGCCGGGAAGGGTGCGTCCGCTGCGCCGGCGCGGGAATGATGGAGTCCCGACGAATTGCCGATGTTGTGCCGATGATCGACTTGAGCCGCCGCCTCGCCCGTCCTACAGTTCCCATTCTGTTCCGGGGGAGTCACGGTCATGGACGCGACCGCCATTGCATTCGTTTTGGTTGGGCTGATCGTCGGCGCGGCGCTTGGCTGGCTGTGGGCGAGCCGGGAAGCTGCGGGCGCCAGGCAGACGGTCGAGAACCTTCGCCTCCAGCTCGACGAGGTCGTGAAGGAGCGCGACGCCAGTCGCGGCGCGGTCAATGAGCTCGGCGCGCTAAAGGCGGCACAGGAGGAGCGCGAGCGTTCGTTCGCACAGCAGATCGAGGGACTGAAAGACGCGAAAGAAAGCCTTTCGGCGCAGTTTCATGAAATTGCCAGCAAACTGCTCGGCGATGCCCGCAAGAGCTTTCTCGACCAGGCGGGTGAGCGGTTCACCCAGGCGGTTTCGCCCGTCGAAACGCTTCTCAAGACCTATCAGGAGAAGCTGCAGACGATCGAGAAGGAGCGAGTCGATCATTATGCCGGCCTGCGCGAAGCGGTCGAGCTGGTGCGGACAGGGCAGGGGCAGGTCCGGGACGAGACCCGCCACCTCGTCAACGCCCTGCGCGCTTCACCGAAGGCGCGCGGTCGCTGGGGGGAGCAGAGCCTCAGGAACGTGCTCGAGCAGGCGGGCCTGAGCGAACATGTGGATTTCCAGACCGAGGTGTCGGTCGACACTGGCGACGGCCGGCTTCGGCCCGATGTCATTGTCAGTCTTCCAGGCGGACGGAAGCTGGTGATCGACGCGAAATGCTCGCTCAACGCCTATCTCGACGCCTGCGAGGAAGTCGACGACGAGAAGCGTGATGCCTGCTTCCGTGCCCACGTCGCTTCGATGCGCAACCACGCCCAGCAGCTCGGATCGAAGTCTTATTGGGCGCAGTTCGGCGACGCGGCTGATTACGTCATCATGTACATCCCGGGCGAGCACTTCCTGGCTGCAGCGCTCGAGCAGGACCCGACCTTGTGGGACTGGGCCTTCGAGCGGCGTGTACTGCTTGCGACTCCCACGAACCTGGTCGCAATAGCGAAAACAGTTGCAAGCATCTGGCGGCAGGAGCGGCTGGCCGAAGCGGCTCAGGAAATCGCTAACCTTGGCAAGGAGTTGCATTCCCGTCTTGCGACGATGAACGAACATATGACTCGTGTCGGCAAGAACCTTTCGACCGCGAACAGCGCCTACAACCAGATGGTTGGCAGCTTCGAAAGCCAAGTGCTGACGCAGGCCAAAAGGTTCGAGACGCTTGGCGCCGGCAGCGCCAAGACACTCGACACACCGCCGATGGTCGAGATCGCGCCGCGTCCGCTCACGAAGCTTGCGGCCACGCCGTCGAACGACGACCCGCCGCGGGTCGCGGCTGAATAGAACGCCTTGCAAAATAGGGATTTGGCTGCTTGCCTCGCCGCGGCTCTGTCAAATTGTCGAACTGGACCGTCTTCGCTGGCGCTTCGTCACTGCGAACATTCGCGAACATTCGAACGATCACGGCTACCGCTCGAGCGCGATCGAACGGGCGGAAGGGCTGAGCGTCACGACTGCGGTCAAGGGACAAGGGCGAGACCCGGATCGCGGCTGAATCGGCCTTAATAGCTACGCACGAGCGTGATTCGGCCGCGGGCGTTGCTGAGCGTCAGCCGGTCCCCTCCGCTCCAGTTCATGGTCATCGGCTCGTTGAGGATCGCGCCGCCCTGCGACTCGAAACTCATGTCGGCGCAGGCCATCTGCGTCGCGATGACCATGCTCAGGTCTAGGACGTTGGCGGTCTGGGTGTAGTCGGCGCCCATCGAGTTGCAGCCGAACTTCGCGCCGACGCGGGTCGCCTCGAAGTTCATGAAGTAATTGGTGCCGGCGGGCGTCGACCGTCCGTTCACGGATTCGACCCGCCAATTGGTGCCGGCGAGGCTGGCCGGTGCGACGGCTTCGCCGCCGCATCCGTTGAACTGCCGCCCGTCGACCGATACCTGAACCTTGTCCGGGTAGACGCGGTCGCTCATGCCGTCGCTGCACCGGGCGTGGACGATGTTCACGTTGATCCGCGGCGTCTGATAGATTTCGCCCGCGACGCCGATGATCGGCTTGGGCGTGGGCTGCTTGATTGGCTGCGCCTCTGGCTCGACGAAGGTGATGTCGTGCTCGTCGATCAGCAGGTTCCAGAAAGGCTCCGTGCCGAGCGCATGGTAGGGCGCCGGCGGAGGGCCGGGGACAGTCATGCAGCCGCTCAGCGCGGCGGCGAGGGCAATCGTCAGCAGGCGTTTCATGCACCGAACAACCGTATGCACGGCGCCCGGTTCCGTCATCGCCAGCTCGCTTTGACGGCGAAGGCCGTCACCGCGGCGGCGATCGCCGCGTTGAGGCTGTCGGCCCGCCCGGCCATCGGGATTTTGACCAGCAGGTCGCACTCGGCCTCATATTCGGGCGGCAGCCCCTGCTGCTCATTGCCGATCAGGAGGAAGCACGGACGGCGGTATTCGGCTTCGAGATAGTCGTGCGTGGCCTTGAGGCTCGTTCCGACCAGCTCGCCCTCGCCAGAGCGGAGCCAGGCAAGGAAGTCGGGCCAGCGCGCGGCGGCGACTTCCTGGGTGAAGATGGCGCCCATCGAAGCGCGCACCGCTTCGACCGAGAACGGATCGGCGCTATCGTCGATCAGGATCAGCCCGCCCGCGCCGACCGCGTCGCCGGTCCTCAGGATCGTGCCGATATTGCCGGGGTCGCGCAGCGCCTGGGCGACGATCCATAGCGGAGCGGCGGAGCGGTCGATCCGCTCCAGCGACGTGTCCGGCTGCCGATAGGCGCCGAGCAGCATCTGCGGATTGTCCTTGCCGCTCATCTTCGAAAGGATGTCGGGCGTAGTTTCGACGGCATCGCCGCCGGCCGCTTCTGTCGCCGCGATGATCTCGGCGGCCAGCGGGTGCTTCGCTCCTTCGGGCGAGAAGGCGACGATCTCGGGAAGCCGGCCGCTGTCGCGCGCCTCGGTCAGGATGCGCAGCCCCTCGGCGAGGAACAGCCCTTCCGACCGCCGCGCCTTCTTGTCGCGCAGCGAACGCAGCAGCTTGACGGTGGAATTGGAAAAGGCGGTGATTTGCCTAGGCATTCGTCATTGCTAGCGGAGCAAAGCAACCCAGGCCCGCGCGGCAGGACAGCTTCGTCGCTACGCTCCTCGCAGTGACGCTATTCCTCACCAAATCTCTCTTCCACAAGCGCGACCAGCTTCGCCAGCGCTTCCTCGGCACCTTCGCCCTCGACACGGATGGTGATCGCGTCGCCCTTTGCCGCGCCGAGCATCATCAGGCCCATGATCGAGGTGCCGCAGACCTTGTTGCCGTCCTTCTCGACTTCGATGTCCGCCCCGATCTCGCTCGCGAGATTGACGAATTTGGCGCTCGCCCGGGCATGGAGGCCGCGCTGGTTCGTGATCCGGACCTCGCGGCTGGCCGCCGTCAAGCAGCGGCCTCGCCCAGAATCTCCGATGCGACGGAAATATATTTGCGCCCGGCCTCGCGCGCCGCCGCGACCGCGGCATGGACCGGCATCACCTTGCGCGCGCCTTCGAGCCGGATCAGCATCGGCAGGTTCACGCCGGCGATCACCTCGACGTTCTCGCCCTTCATCAGGCTGATCGCGAGGTTCGACGGAGTCCCGCCGAACAGGTCGGTGAGGATGATCACGCCCTTGCCTTGGTCGACATGGGTGATGGCGGCGGCAATGTCCTTGCGGCGGCTTTCCATGTCGTCGTCGGGACCGATGCAGATCGCTTCGATCGCGTCCTGCGGCCCGACCACATGTTCCATTGCGGTGATGAACTCGGCCGCAAGCCGGCCGTGGGTCACCAGCACCAGTCCAATCATCGACTCAACTCGTCCTCGCCCTCGCTTGCCGGTATGCGCCCGGGATGCCGTTCGATCGTGTCCCGCGGGGGTGAGGCGAGATCACGATGGCGGACATTCGGAGCAAACCCGGCTCTTCGCAACCGCTCTGCCATTTCGACTGCCGCGGCGACCGAACGGTGCCGCCCTCCCGTACAGCCGAATGCGACGGTCACATAGCTTTTGCCAGCGGCCCAGTAGCGGGGAATCCAGTCGATGAGAAGCTTCTCGATCCGGTCCACTGTCTCGCCCCACGCGGGCTCCCGGCCAAGATAGTCGCGGACCGCCTGGTCCTCTCCGGTCAGCGGCCGAAGCTCGTCGATCCAGTGAGGATTGGGAAGAAAGCGAAGGTCGAAGACCAGGTCGGCAGTGCGCGAGATTCCTCGCGCGAACGCGAACGAGGCGACGGTCAGCACCGGCTGGTCGGAATCGCCGCCGTAGCGGCGCTGGAGCTCGTCGCGAAGCTCGGCGGGGCTGAGGTCGGTCGTGTCGAGAACGCTGTCGGCACCGTTGCGCAGGGGCATTGTCAGCTGGCGCTCGCGGGCGATCCCATCCTCGGCAGGCCGGTCGGGCGCGAGCGGGTGCCGCCGCCGTGTCTCGTCGTAGCGGCGCATGAGCTCGGTGCCGGAGCAATCGAGATAGAGGACCTCGGGCTCCACTCCCTCGACCGATCGGAACAGCGCGGGCAGGCGCTCGGCGTCGAAGCCGCGGCTGCGCGCGTCCATCGCCACGGCCACTGGCACCGTGCGGCATTCGCCGCCGCCGTGGACGAACTGATTGAGGAGGTCCGCGGGAAGGTTGTCGACTGTGTCCCAGCCCATGTCCTCGAGCGTGTCGAGCACTGTCGATTTGCCCGCCCCGGACATTCCGGTGACGAGCAACAGGCGCGGCAGGCGCCGCGCAGCGCTCACTGGAACCTGAGGCCCATGCGGCCGAGAGCGAGCGAGACTTTCGACGGGGCGGAGGCAGTCATCGCATCGATCGAGATCAGCGGCAGGCCGACGCCGAGGATCGGCCGCTCGCGGCTGTCGTCGGGGAGTCGCTGGATGTCGCTGGTGAGCTCGACGAGCAGCGCGACCGGTACGTCGCCGAGCCGCTCCACCTCGACGATCCCGATGCCGCGGACCTCGAGCTTGCCGGCGATGGCCGGCGGCGCCGTCGCGACCAGGCGATCGCCGTCGCGCCTGACGATCGTCTGGTCGTCGCTGACGAGCGTGAAGCCGCGATCGAGCAGGCGCAGCGTGAGATCCGACTTGCCCGACCCCGAAGGGCCGGTGATCAGCACTGCGCGGCCGTCGATCGCAACCGTGCTTGCGTGAATGGTCTCGGCCGACAGGCGCGGACCGGTTCCCGGTTGCGGCGGGTTCATTCGCGGTCCGCCGCGGGAAGCCGGATGGTGAAGCGGGCGCCGGATGGGGCGTCATCGCGGTCGTGCACGTCAATCTCCCCATCGTGGCCTTTGACGATTGCCTGGGCGATGGCAAGGCCGAGGCCTGAATGGCGGCCGAACTTCTCGCCTTCCGGGCGGACCGAGTGGAAGCGGTTGAAGATTGCTTCACGCGCTTCGGGCGGAACGCCGGGGCCCTCATCGTCGATGCGGATTCGGACCTCGTCGCCGACGTGCGCGGCGGCAATCTCGACCAGCCCGCCGGGAGGGGAGAAGCTGACGGCATTGTCGATGATGGCGTTGATTGCACGCGCGAGGCGGTCGGGCTTGCCCATGACCGCTGCCGTGTCCTTTCGCGGGCGTGCGAAGGCGATTCGCGCATCGCCTTTCTCGCGCCGCGTTTCCCAGCTCGAGACGATCTGCTCGATAAGCGATCCCAGATCGACGCGCTCGAACTCGGCGCGGAGAAGCTCGGCATCGGTGCGAGCGGCCTCGCTGATATCGTTGATCAGCCGGTCGAGCCTGCGCACGTCCTCGCGTACGATGGCCATCAGCTTGCGGCGCAATTCGGGATCGTCGACGCGGTCGAGCCCGTCGACTGCCGAACGCAGCGAGGCGAGGGGATTCTTCAGCTCGTGAGTCACGTCGGCGGCGAAAGCCTCGATATTGTCGATCCGCTGCCGCAGCGACTGGCTCATGTCGGAAACGGAACGGGCGAGAAGGCCGATCTCGTCGCTGCGGTTGGGCAGGCGAGGCACCTTGACCTCCCGGGCGCGCCCGAGACGGACCCGGTGCGCAGCGAGCGCCAGTCTCCGCAACGGACGCACGATCGTCCGCGCCAGGAACACCGAAACCAGCACGGAAAGCAGAATGACCAGGATCATCGCGCCGACGATCAGCGTCCGCTGCTTGCGCACCGTCTTGGTGAACGTCCGGTCGTTGTCGGTGGCGAGCAGGATGCCGCCGTCGATCGGGACTGCCGACGAGATGACGGGCGTCAGGTCCGGCGCATTGCGCACTTCGGTCGTCGCGCGCCCCAGCTTGATCGCCCTCACTGCCTCCGGCCATGCACCCAGCCGATCGACGGGCGGCTCGACATAGTCGTCGCGCGACCTGGCGCCCACGATCAGGTTGAAGCCGTGGTCGAGCGCCCGAGCGACGTCCTTGGTCCACTTTTGCGTCTTCGGATCGCGTAATTCGTAGGTCGGCCCGGTCAGCTGCCAGCTGTCGATCCGAAGCGACCCGTCGCGGCCATAGAGGCGGAAGCGGTCGCCGGTGACCTTCGACGCGGTGGCCAGCAGCGCCGGCCAGTTCTCCTCCGGCACATGTCCCATCGCGGCTACGGCTGTCGCTGTTTCCATTCGTGCCTGGTGGGTACGTTCCTTGCTCAGCCGGTTGCGGAACACGTCGAGGTAGAGCGTGCTCAGAGCCACCAGCAGCAAGGTCAGGATATTGACGGCGAGAATCCGGTGCGTGAGCGTCCACCTGCCCGACCAGCGCAAGGCGAGGTCCGGCGGGTCGGCCGCGCCGGTGCTATTCGTCGAATCGATAGCCGACTCCATAGAGGGTCTCGATTGCATCGAACTCCGGGTCGACGCCGCGGAACTTGCGCCGGATGCGCTTGATGTGGCTGTCGATGGTGCGGTCGTCGACATAAACGTCGTCGCTATAGGCGACATCGAGCAATTGGTTACGGCTTTTCACCACGCCCGGCCGCTGCGCGAGCGCTTCGAGGATGAGGAACTCCGTGACGGTGAGGCTCACATCCTTGCCGTCCCACCGGACCTTGTGGCGTGCCGGGTCCATCACGAGGCGGCCTCGCTCGAGCAGCGCCGGCTCTTCCTCGGCATTCGCCGCCGCCGCTCCGCCGCGCTCGAGCTCCTGCCGCCGCAGGATCGCGCGGATTCGGGCGATCAGCAGCCGCTGCGAGAAGGGCTTGGAGATGTAATCGTCGGCGCCCATCGCAAGGCCCAGCGCTTCGTCGAGCTCGTCGTCCTTCGAGGTCAGAAAGATCACCGGCATGGCGCTGAACTCGCGCACACGCCGCAGCAGCTCCATTCCGTCGAGGTTCGGCATCTTGATGTCGAATACCCCAAGGTCGGGCGGATTGTCGCCGATCGCCTTCAACGCAGCCATCGCGTCCGAATAGACGCGCGTCACGAATCCCTCCTGCTGCAGGGCGATCGACACCGAGGTCAGGATGTTCCGGTCGTCATCGACCAGCGCGATCACATGGCTCATCCGCTGCTCTGTCGATGCCCTCCCGATGAACGGAAGGGATTAGCGGTGGGGTGGCAGGCGCACAAGCACGGCCGCAAACAGCACCGATCGAATGTTAGCGTTACCGTCGGATATCAGGTGCCCGGCAGCCGCTAAGCCGTTTTGACCACGCAACCTTTTCGTGCCTATAGGCGCTTCTAACGCATACGTATGCGGCGGCAGGCCAGGCACCGGTCGCCGCCGCTTTTGACATGTTGGAAAGGGAAGCAGCTAAAGTGAACGACCGCGTTCCGCGTCGTGGCCTCGACGCCCAGGGGATCGCCACCGGCGCCGAAATCTTCTGGAACCTGACGACGGCACCGCTGGTGGAGCATGCGGTGCGCCGCGGCGAAGGCCTGCTCGCAAAGGAAGGGCCGCTGGTCGTCCGCACCGGCAAGCACACTGGCCGCAGCGCCAAGGACAAGTTCACGGTCAGGGACGAGCTGACCAGCGATGCCATCTGGTGGAACGACGGCAACAAGCCAATGGACCCGGACGCCTTCGAGCGGCTCTACGACGACTTCCTTCTAGCGCTCGCCGATCAGGAGCAGCTCTACGTCGCGGACCTCTACGGCGGCTCGCAGCCGGAACACCGGGTGCGCGTTCGCGTCATCAACGAGCTCGCCTGGCACAATCTTTTCATCCGCACGATGCTGGTGCGGCCCGACGCGGCCGATCTCGCGAGCTTCGATCCCGAGTTCACGATGATCGACTTGCCGAGCTTCCGCGCCGATCCCGAGCGCCACGGCTCGCGCAGCGAGACAGTCGTCGCGGTCAACTTCACCAAGAAGCTGATCCTGATCGGCGGCACCTCCTACGCCGGCGAGATGAAGAAGTCGGTTTTCGGCCTTCTAAACTTCCTCCTTCCGCCGCAGGGCATCATGCCGATGCACTGCTCGGCCAACATCGGGCCCAAGGGCGACAGCGCGATCTTTTTCGGCCTGTCGGGCACTGGCAAAACGACGCTTTCGGCTGACCCGAACCGGACGCTGATCGGCGACGACGAGCATGGGTGGTCGGACACGGCAGTCTTCAATTTCGAAGGTGGCTGCTACGCGAAGATGATCCGTCTCTCGGCAGAGTCGGAGCCGGAAATCTACGCGACGACGAAGCGCTTCGGCACGGTGCTCGAAAATGTCGTCATCGATCCGGTGACCCGCGAGCTCGACCTCGACGATCCGGCGCTCGCCGAAAACAGCCGTGGCGCCTACCCCATCGATTTCATCCCGAATTCGTCTGTGGACAACATGGGTCCGGTGCCCAAGAACGTCGTCATGCTGACCGCCGACGCCTTCGGCGTGCTGCCGCCGATCGCGAAGCTGACGCCCGACGAGGCGATGTACCACTTCCTCTCGGGTTACACCGCCAAGGTCGCCGGCACCGAAATCGGAGTTACCGAGCCGCAGGCGACCTTCTCGACCTGCTTCGGCGCGCCCTTCATGCCGCGCCACCCTTCGGTCTACGGCAACCTGCTCAAGAAGAGGATTGCGGAAGGCGAGGTCGATTGCTGGCTGGTCAACACCGGCTGGACCGGCGGTAAGTACGGGGTCGGCAGGCGCATGCCGATCAAGGCCACGCGCGCGCTGCTCAATGCGGCGCTGGACGGCAGCCTGAAGCATGCCAAGTTCCGCAAGGATCCGAATTTCGGCTTCGAGGTGCCGGTCGAACTTGCGGGCTGCACCGAGCTGCTCGACCCCAGGAGTACCTGGGCCGACGCTGCCGAATATGACGCGACGGCCGCGAAGCTCGTCGAATTGTTCGCCAAGAATTTCGCCCAGTTCGCTGACAGCGTGGACGAGGGGGTTCGCGCGGCTGCCCCGAAGGTGACGGGCGGGCAAGAACGACAACAAATGCAGGCGCAAGCTCCGCAAGCCACCTCAGCTTAGGCCCGGCGCCGGTCGGGCCCTTCCCAGGGACCCGATCGATGACCGAGCTTCACCCCCGATTCTTCAACTCCGACGCCGAGATCGAGCACATCGGCGAGGGTCTCGTCGCGCGTACGCTGCCGCGCAGCGAATGGACCCACGAGGCGCACCTTGCGGCGACCACCTACCTGCTGCTGAAGCGCCCTGACATCGACATCGACAAGGATCTGCCCGGGCTCATCCGCCGCTACAACGAGAGCGTCGGCGGTGTGAACAGCGACACCGAAGGCTATCACGAGACGATCACCCGCGCCTTCCTTCACGGCGTGCGGCTGTTTCTATCGGAAGCGGAGCTGTCGGAACCGCTGCACGAGCTCGTCAACTCGCTGCTGCTGTCGCCGACGGGCGACCGCGACTGGCCGCTGCGCTTCTATTCGCCCGATCGGCTATTTTCGATCGAGGCCCGGCAGACGTTCATTTTGCCGGACATCGCATCCTTGCCCCAATAGTGGTCAGAGCGGTTCGGCCCTCGCCATATACTCAGCGCGGGCCTTCCGCTTTATGAGCTGCGAGTGGCTCGGGTGGGGAGGAGTGGAGCATGAAGATTTTGCTGCGTCTGGGCACGGTCGCACTGGGGATGAGTGTGCTTTGCCTGCCGGCGATTGCTGCTCCCCCGGCGAAACATTTGGCCCAAAGCACTGCGGATGCGCGGCTCAAGGCGCTCTACGACGGCTATGCCGCGTGGGACGCGAAGGAATTCGGCTATTTCGAGAACGCGCGCGGCGAGACCGAGAGCGCCGCTTACCTTCCGCACGTCGACGAGGCGTCGCAGCTTCGCCGCGCTGCGCACCTCAAGCAGCTTCTTGCAAAGTTGAACGCCATCCCGGTCGCGCAGCTTTCGCCTGCGGAACAGGTCAATGCCGCTGTGTTCCGGACCCTGCTCGAGAACCAAATTTCCGAATATCAATTCCGCACCTGGGAGATGCCGTTCAACAGCGACAGCTCCTTCTGGACCTACCTCGACGCCTCGCAGCCGTTTGACGATGCCGCCGGATACCGGCGCTATATCGCACGGCTGCGCGAAATTCCGCGCTATTTCGACGAGCAGATCGTCAACATGCGCGCTGGCCTGGCGCGCGGCTTCAGCGTTCCGCGCGCCACGCTCAACGGGCGCGACAAATCGATCGCCACCTTCATCGTCGAAGACCCAGAGAAAAGCAGCTTCTACAAGCCGTTCGAGCACTTTCCCTCGAACGTGCCCGCGGCCGAGAAGGAGGCGCTCCGGTCGCAAGCCAAGATAGCCATCGCGCAGTCCGTGATGCCCGCCTACCGCAAGCTGCTCGGCTTCATCCGCGACGACTATGTCCCGCACAGCCGAACGACGATTGCGGCGCATGATTTGCCCGACGGCGACGCCTTCTACCGCGCGCAGGTCCGCGAATACACGACGACCGACATGACTCCCGAGCAGATCCACCAACTCGGGCTCAGCGAGGTCGCGCGGATCGATGCCGAGATGCACAAGGTCATGCTCGAGAGCGGCTTCAAGGGCGCCATGCCCGAGTTCCTCAAGTTCCTGAAAAGCGATCCGCAATTCTATGCAAAGACCCCCGACGGGCTGCTCGGCGTCTCGGCCTATGTCGCCAAGCGGGTGGACGGCGTGATCGGGCAGCATTTCGGGCTGCTCCCGCGCCACCGCTTCGGGATCATCCCGGTGCCGGACGCGCTTGCGCCCTTCTACACCTCGGGCCGGGGCGGCTTCGAGAATTGCATGATGAACACGTACGACCTGCCGGTGCGACCGCTCTACAACATCCCGGCGCTCACCCTTCACGAATGTATCCCGGGCCACAGCTTCCAGGCGGCCGTCTCAGCCGAGCAGAAGGCGCTGCCGAGCTTCCGCCGCAACCTTTATTTCTCGGGCATGGGCGAGGGCTGGGGCCTCTACAGCGAATGGCTCGGCAATGAGATGGGAATCTACCGGACGCCTTACGAGAAGTTCGGTCAGCTCAGCTATGAGATGTGGCGCGCGGCGCGGCTCGTCATCGACACCGGCATCCATCAGCAGGGCTGGTCGCGTGAGCAGGCGATCGATTATCTCGCGAGCCACACCGCGCTGACCCAGCACGAGGTCGAAACCGAGGTCGACCGCTACATCAGCTGGCCCGGGCAGGCGCTCGCTTACAAGCTCGGCGAGCTGACGATCCTGCGCCTCCGGAAGGAAGCCGAGGCGACACTCGGTCCGAAGTTCGACGAACGCCGGTTCCACGATGCGATCCTCGCGCTCGGCTCCGTTCCGCTAAACGTTTTCGAAGATCAGATGCGGGCCTTCATTCGGAAGGAGGCGACGGGCTCGGAGCAGCCGGCGGGAGGACATGCTCCGCCTCGACCTTGAGGCAATTGCCTTCGATGTCGACGATGCGCACGCGGTCGCCGGCGGCGGCGGGACCGCCCCGCGCCGACCATTCGCTGTCGCCGACACGGACGCGCCCGCCATTCGAATCGACCGGCTGAGTGACCACGACGACGCGGCCGAGAAGGCGCTTGGCGCGATCGTTGAGGAACGGGTCAGGCGAATAATCGTAGCGCATCGAATAAGCGCGCCGACCGCCGATCCGCGCCGCCAGATAGGCGAGCAGCGCAAACAGTGCGAGCTGCAGAGCGACGCCGATCGGCAGCAGCAACGCCGCAAGACCGGTGGCAATCGCTGCAGCCCCGATGAACACGAGGAAAAAGCCCGGCGCGATCAGCTCGGCGATCAGCAGGATCACGCCGCCGATCAGCCACAGCCATTCGAAGTCGATAGGCAGGTCGCTCATTCGCCCGCCCTGGGGACGCTCGTGGTGGGCCCGGCCCTGGGCTGTTGAGGCGCGCTGCCGACGCGACCGACGGCCTCTTTGGCAAGCTCGCCGATGCCGCCAAGCGTCCCGATCAGCTGCGTGGCTTCGACCGGGAACAGGATTGTCTTGGCGTTGGGCGAACGGGCGAACTCGGCGATTGCCTCGACATATTTCTGCGCGATGAAATAATTGATCGCCTGGGCGCTCCCTTGCTCGATCGCGTCGCTGACCGCCTTGGTTGCGGTTGCTTCCGCCTGCGCCGCGCGCTCGCGCGCTTCGGCTTCGCGGAACGCCGCTTCGCGCCCGCCCTCCGCCTGGAGGATGGCCGATTGCTTCTCGCCTTCGGCTTTCAGGATGGCGGACTGCCGCATGCCTTCGGCCTCGAGAATGACGGCGCGCTTCTCGCGTTCGGCCTTCATCTGCCGGGTCATCGCGTTGACGATGTCCTGCGGCGGACGAATGTCGCGCAGCTCGACCCGGGTAATCTTGACGCCCCAGGATTCGGTCGCCTGATCGACGACGCCGAGCAGCTTGGTATTGATCTCGTCACGCTTTGAAAGCGTCTCGTCGAGGTCCATCGAGCCCATCACGGTCCTGAGGTTGGTGGTCGAGAGGGCGGTGATGGCCGGATAGAGATCAAAGACCTCGTAGGCGGCCTTGGCCGCATCGAGGACCTGGAAGAAGACGACCCCGTCGACGGCCACCATGGCATTGTCCCGGGTGATGATCTCCTGGCCCGGGATTTCGAGGACCTGCTCCATCATGTTGATGCGCCGGCCGACGCGGTAGAAGAAGGGCGTCACATAGTTGAAGCCTGGCTCGGCCACCCGCACGAAGCGGCCGAAATGCTCGATCGTGTAGCGGTAGCCCTGACGGACGATCTTCACGCCCATCGCAATGTACAGAAGAACGAGGACCGCCACCGCGGCCATGAACATCGTCAGCATTTTTCTTCCCCGGTCTGCCCAATCGGGCGCATGATGCGACGGTCATGGTGCAAGCGGAAGCAAAAAGCGACAAGGCTCTCGACCTGTTCGCGGTAAGGTCGATCCTGTTCCTGCCCGCGTCCAATCCGCGCGCGATCGCCAAGGCGCGGGAGGTCGGCGCTGAGCTGGTGGTGCTGGACCTCGAAGACGCGGTGAAGCCGGAGGACAAGCATTCGGCGCGGGGAGCTGCGGTCGAAGCCGTCACGAACGCGTGGCCGGTGCCCGTCGCCATTCGCGTGAATGGTGTGGGGACGGAGTGGCACTCCCTCGATCTTGACGCGGTCGCACGCTCCAATGCGGATCTCGCGGTGGTGCCGCGCGCCGTTTCCGCGCACCTGGTGCACGGCATTGCCGAAGCAGTGGGCAAACCGGTGCTGGCGATGATCGAGACGGCGGCCGGCGTGCTGGCTGCGGCGGAGATCGCGCCGGAAACAGCCGGGCTGATCGCTGGCACCAATGACCTGCGTGCGGACCTCCGCTTGCCTCTCGACGCGACGCGCGAGCCGATATGCGCCTCTTTGCAGATGATCGTGCTCGCGGCGCGCGCGGCTGGGGTCGCGGTTTTCGACGGTGTTTTCAACAATCTCGAGGACAGCGATGGCTTCCTTGCGGAGGCGGAGGAGGGGTGCCGGCTCGGCTTCGACGGCAAGAGCGTGATTCACCCGGACCAGATCGCACCTTGCCATCGGGCCTTCGTGCCGGGCGAGGCCGATCTCGAGCGCGCGAGGGCGCTCGTCCAGGCCTTTCGCGGCGGCGCCGAGCGGTTCGGCAACGAAATGATCGAGCGCATGCACGTCGAAGCTGCACAGCGGGTGATCGAGAGGGCCAAGTCCTAGCGAGGCTTGGCGAATCGCGCTTCGCCTGTCATGGGCCGATATGGCCCAACTCAACGACACCGCCGCTATTCCGCTCGGACTGACGTTCGACGACGTGCTGCTGCAGCCGCTCGAATCCTCCGTCCTTCCGAGCCAGACGTACACCAAGACCTTCCTCACCCGCGAAATTCCGCTGAATATCCCGATCCTCTCGTCGGCGATGGATACGGTGACCGAGGTCGACATGGCGATCGCGCTCGCCCAGCTCGGCGGGATCGGCGTTCTGCACCGCAATCTCAGCGTCGAAGAGCAGGCCTGGGCAGTCCGCCAGGTCAAGCGCTTCGAGAGTGGCATGGTGGTCAACCCAATCACCATGACGCCCGAGCAGACGCTGGCCGAGGCGCTCGAGCTGATGAAGGCGCACCGGATCAGCGGTATCCCGATCGTCGAGAAATCGGGCAAGCTGTGCGGCATCCTCACCAACCGCGACGTGCGCTTTGCCGAGAACCCGCGCCAGGCGGTCAGCGAGCTGATGACCAGGGACAATCTCGCCACCGTGCCGATCGGAACGACCGAAGCCGAGGCGAGGCGCATCCTTCACCAGCGCCGGATCGAGAAGCTGATAGTCGTCGACGAGGACAATCATTGCGTGGGCCTCATCACCGTCAAGGACATCGAGAAATCGGTCGCCGCCCCGCTCGCGACCAAGGACGGCGAAGGGCGCCTGCGCGTTGCCGCCGCAACGACCGTCGGCGACAAGGGGTTCGAGCGGTCGCAGGCGCTGATTGACGCCGGTTGCGACTGCATCGTGATCGACACAGCGCATGGCCACAACACCGACGTCGCCAAGGCGGTCGGCCGCGTGAAGGGCCTATCCAACTCGGTCCAGGTGGTCGCCGGCAATGTCGCGACCGCTGATGCGGCAAAAGCGCTCACCGACGCCGGAGCGGATGCGATCAAGGTCGGGATCGGCCCGGGCTCGATCTGCACGACGCGCATCGTCGCCGGGGTCGGCGTCCCGCAGCTGACCGCGGTAATGGACGCCGCGCGCGCTGCCAACGGCGTGCCGGTGATCGCCGACGGTGGCATCCGCACCAGCGGCGACATCGCCAAGGCGCTCGCCGCCGGCGCATCGGCGGTGATGGTCGGGTCGCTGCTTGCCGGAACCGAGGAAGCACCGGGCGAGATCTTTCTGTATCAAGGCCGTAGCTACAAGTCTTACCGGGGGATGGGATCGGTCGGCGCGATGGCGCGCGGATCGGCCGACCGCTATTTCCAGCAAGACATCAAGGATCACCTGAAGCTCGTGCCCGAGGGCATCGAAGGGCAGGTGCCGTACAAGGGCCCCGTGCGCGACATCATCCACCAGCTGGTCGGCGGGGTGAAGGCGGCGATGGGCTACACCGGCTCGCGCACGGTCGCCGAGCTGCGGGAGCGGGCGCGGTTCGTCCGCATCACGAACGCAGGCTTGTCGGAAAGCCACGTCCACGACGTCGCGATCACACGCGAGGCACCCAATTATCCGACGCGGTGAGCGATGACTCCCGCCGCGCGGCTGCAGGCGGCGATCGAGGTGCTCGACGAAGTGATCGCGTCGGCTCGGGACGATGGGCCGCCTGCGGATTCAATCGTCACCCGCTATTTCAGGCACCGGCGCTACGCCGGATCGAAGGATCGGCGCGCGGTCCGCGAGCTGGTGTTCCGCGCGATCCGGCGCTTCGCCGAGCGGCCGGAAAGCGGGCGTGGCGCGGTGCGTGGGCTGGCAGAGGAGGAGCCGGCGCTGCTGAAGCTGTTCGGCGAGCCGCGCGGGCCCGAGGCGCCGATGGACCAGGAGAAGGGGGCAGTCCCTCAGGCAGGGACTGTCCCCGGCTGGCTGGTACCCGAGCTTTCGCCGCTGGTCACGCCCGACGAATGGCCCGCGCTGCTCGAACGCGCCCCGCTCGACCTTCGCGTCAACGTTGCAAAGGCGTCGCGCGATGACCTGCTCACGCAATTCGACGGTGCGGAACGGACCCCGATCAGCCCGTGGGGAATTCGCCTGCCGAAGGACAGCCGCGTCGACGACATTCCCGCGTTCGAAAGCGGCCTAATCGAGGTGCAGGACGAGGGCAGCCAGCTCATCGCACTGGCCTGTGACCTGGGGGACGCCGAGCAAATCATCGACCTGTGCGCGGGCGCGGGTGGGAAGGCGCTCGCGCTCGCGGCGGCAGAGCCCCGCGCGGCGATCCTGGCGACCGACAGCAATCGGATGCGTCTTTCGAAACTGGCCCCGCGTGCGCAACGCGCGGGCGCTCGGGTCGAGACCCTCCTCTTGAGCCCGCCGCGCGAGATTGAGGAGCTGCGGGATTGGCGTGGCGCGGCCGACCTCGTCCTCGTCGATGCACCCTGTTCGGGGAGCGGGACGTGGCGGCGCAATCCCGAGGGGCGGTGGCGCCTGACGCCGGAAAGGCTCGATCGGCTGACCGGCGCGCAGGAGCGGCTGCTCGACATCGCTGCCGAGCTGGTGCGGCCGGGCGGCGCGCTGGTTTATGCCGTCTGCTCGCTCCTGTCCCGCGAAGGGGCAGGGCAGATCGAGCGCTTCCGGACACGTCATTCATCGTGGATTAGTGAGGAAGCGGCCATTGCCGGTGGGCGTTCGGACGGTGCCGGACTGTTGTTGACCCCGGCCCACGACCGTACCGACGGCTTTTTCGTCGCGCGGCTGCGCCGGCCGTGCTAGGCGAAACGCCGGAGTAGGGAGAATTTAATGCAGTCCTTTCCTCGTCTTCTGCTGGCCGGCCTCGCCGCGTTCGCGCTTGCTGCGCCCGTCGCCGGGCAGCGCTCCGACGACCAGATCCAGCCGAAGTCGGTGTCGCTGATGCACCAGGGGCAGTCGGCTCTGGCCGCCGGCAAGCTGGAGGAAGCCGAAAACCTGCTCGAAACGGCGCTCGTCGCCGATCCGCGCAATCGCTGGGCCTATGTCGACCTCGCCCGTGTCGCCGAGAAGCAGCGGCTGTTCGGCAAGGCGATCCGCATGACCAGCAAGGCACTGCTGATGGAGCCCAACGATCGCGATGCAATCGCCGTGCAGGGCGAGGCGATGGTCGAGATGGGGGCTCTCGCCCGCGCGCAGGAGAACCTCCAGAAGCTCCAGACAATCTGCGGCACCCAAGGCTGCCCGCAGGTGGGGCAGCTTTCCGCCGCAATATCGCGCGGGCCCACGGTCGCGTCGGCCAAGGCGCCGGAGTCGCCGAAGTCCAATTAGCTCAGGGCTCTGCTCAGCTTTATCCACTCGTCCAGGCTTAGCGTTTCAGCGCGGCGCTGCGCGTCGATCCCGAGCGCAGCGACCGCGTCGAGGGCGCCGGGGACTTGTTTCAGACTCGAGCGGAGCATTTTGCGCCGTTGCCCGAACGCAGCTTGGGTCAGCTGCTCCAATACCTTGGGACTCACCCCTTCCGGCTGCTCGGCAGGCACGACGTGGACCACCGCAGACGTGACCCTGGGCGGCGGGACGAAGGCCGAGCGGTTGATCGTCATCGCGATCCGCGGGCGCGAGCGCCACTGGGTCGCGACCGACAGCCGGCCGTAAGCGTCGCTTCCGGGCTGTGCGACGATGCGTTCGGCGACTTCTTTCTGGAACATCAGCGTCATGGATCGCCACCACGGCGGCCAGTCGCCCGACAGCCATTTCAACAGCAGTGCGGTGCCGACATTATAGGGGAGGTTCGCGACGACGTGCGCGCCTGCGCCGGCGACCGCGCGCTCGTCCACGCTAAGCGCGTCGCCTTCGATGAGCGTGAGCCGCTCCTCGAACGCCGCCCGCAGCTCGTCGAGCGCCGGGATGCAGCGCCGGTCCCGCTCGACGG
>NZ_WJSQ01000140.1 GCF_009720245.1 Sphingomonas segetis
GGATGTTCGGCGGCCGGCCGCGGCGGTTTGCGACGCGCACGCGGTCGCGGCGCTCGGGCTTCGGCGCTTCGCCCCCGCCCTCGCCGGGCACTTCAAATCGCAGCGAGCCGGAGACCGGATTGGCTTCGGCGATGCGCAGCTTGAGCTTTTGCCCCATCCGGTACGTGGTCGCCGTCTCCTCGCCGGCCAGCTGCTGCGCTTTTTCATCGTAGCGGAAATATTCCTTGCCGATGGTCGAGACCGGCACCAGCCCGTCGCCGCCGAACTCGACCACGGTCGCGAAGAACCCGAACGGCTGCACGCCGGTGATCCGGCACATGACGAGCTGGCCCACCTGGTCGGCGAGAAATGCCGCGACATAGCGGTCGACCGTCTCGCGCTCCGCCTCCATCGCGCGCCGCTCGAGGCGAGAGATCTGCTCGCCGATCTCGTCGAACTTCTCGGCGTCCGCGGGGGGAAGGCCGCCCTCCCCGAGCCGGTAGGCGCTCACCAGGCCGCGGTGGACGAGCAAATCGGCGAAGCGCCGGATCGGCGAGGTAAAATGCGCGTAGGTGCCAAGCGCGAGACCGAAATGGCCGAGGCGCTCGGGTGCGTAGCGTGCCTGCATCTGCGTGCGCAGCAGCTGCTCCATGATCTCCGGGCGGAACTCGGACTCGCCGACGCGCTCGATGATCCGGTTGAACGTCGCGGGCTTGATCACCTGTCCGAGCGTGAACTCGATTCCGAACGTCTTGAGATAATCCCTGAGCGCCTCGAGCTTCTCGCGGCTCGGCGGCTCGTGGATGCGGTACATGACCGGCGCCTTCTTCGCTTCGAGCGCCCGCGCCGCGGCGACGTTGGCGGCAATCATGAAATCCTCGACGAGCCGGTGTGCGTCGAGCCGCTCACGCGCCGCGACCGATTCGATCCGCCCCTTCTCATCGAGCACCACCTGCCGCTCGGGCAGGTCGAGCTCGAGCGGCTCGCGCTTGTTGCGGGCGGCGAGCAGCGCATGCCAGCAGCCCCACAGCGGCTTCAGCGCCGTCTCGACCAGATTGTTGGGGACCGACCCCTCGATCTCCGGCATGAAGCAGACCGGCGACGCGACTTCGACCCGCTCCTCCTCTGCCGCGTCGATCGCCGCCTGCGCATCCTCATAGGCGATGTTGGCGGCGACGCGGATTTTCGCGCGGGTGAAGCGCCAGCGCTTGAGCGTCCCGTCCTTGGCGATGGTCAGGTGGCACGCGAGCGCCGCCCGGTCCTCGCCCTCCTTCAGCGAGCAGATGTCTGCCGACAGCTCCTCGGGGAGCATCGGCACGACGCGGTCGGGAAAGTAGACGCTGTTGCCGCGCGCCCGCGCAGCCTTGTCGAGCGCCGAGTCCGGGCGGACGTAGAAGCTGACGTCGGCGATTGCGACGATCGCCTTCCACCCGCCCTTATTGTCTTCGTCCTCGTCGCGCGCGGCCCAGATGGCATCGTCGTGGTCGCGTGCATCTGCGGGATCGATGGCGACAATGGGGAGGTGAGTCAGGTCCTCGCGCTCTGTGCCAGGGACTGTCCCCGAACGGGGACTGTCCCCTAATCCGGTGGCGCGCGATGTGCTGGGGACAGTCCCCGTTCGGGGACGGTCCCCTGCGGGCAGCGGAAATTTCGCGACCCGCTTCGCCTCGTCGAGGGCAGCATCGCTGAACTCGTGCGGAAGCTCGTACTTGTGGATCGCGATCAGGCTGACGCTCTTGGGCGCGAACGGGTCGCCGAGCACTGCGTCGACGCGGGCGCTGACTCGCGGCCCGCGGCCCGAAATTTCGCACAGCACCAGGTCGCCGGCCTCGCCCTCGCCGACGTTGCCGACCGGTAACTCGCGCCGTTCCTTCTTCTCGACCGGCGTGAGCCAGAAGCGCGTGCCCTCCTGGCGAAGCACGCCGAGCACCAGTTCCTGCTTCTTCGCGAGCTTCTTGAGCGGGTGGGCGACGAACTTTTCACCGCGCTCCTCGGTCCGGGCGAGCACCCTGTCGCCGATTCCCAGCGCGCCGCGCCCATCCTTCTCGATGATCCGCAGCTTCGGGGCTGGCGTGTCCGCTTCCCAATGCTCCGGCGTTCCGAAGACATGGCCGCTGTCGTCGGCTTCGACGATCTTCAGCACCGTCACCCGCGGGACGCCGCCCATCTTGTTGAACGCGCGCCCGCGCCCGGTCTCGATCAGCCCCTCGTCGGCCATGTCGTTGAGCATCTTCTTGAGCGCGATCTTGGCGTCGCCGCGGATGCCGAAAGCCTTGGCGATCTCGCGCTTCCCCGCCGGCTGGTCCGACGCGGCGATGAAATCGAGGATTTGCTTTCGGCTGGGCAGCTCGGCGGTGCGCTTGCGAGGCATGGCTCTCCTACGCTGCGAACGGTCGGAGGTTGCAGGGCTGTGTCACCCGAGTGCACGCCAAACGGGGGCTTGTCGGATGTGTCGGATTCCTATTCGCCGGCATCACGAGGGGAGCCTGAGGCGAACGGACTCGATCATGCGGGCGCCTTAACGGAGAGCAGGCCCTGTAGGACAGCGCTTTTACCGCAGCTGGCTGTCCTTGCTCCCGCGCCGGTTGATGGTCGAATGGACCACGGCCTTGTCGCGCTCGGACTGGCAGGCGACGCAGGTGCGCACGCCCGGAAGCGCGTCGCGGCGCTTCTTCGGGATCGGTTCGCCGCAGTCGTCGCATTCCTCCGCGCTCTCGCCTTTGGGCGTCAGCGCGCGGGCGCGAAGCACCGCGTCCTTCACGGTGTCGTCGATCTGGTCCTGAACCGCGCCGTCGCGCGTCCATCCGCCGGCCATGACAATCTCCTTTGCACGCCCTTAGCTGGGTGCGGCGATCCCCGCCGACAATGCCGCGCGGCGGTGCAGCCGGTGCTCGCGCCACACGATCACCAGCCCGCTGGCGATGATGATCGGCGCTCCGGCCCATACCCACGGCGTCGGCAACTCGCCGAAAATCCACGCGCCGAGCAGCACCGCCCAAACCAAGCTCGTATAGTCCATCGGCATCACCAGCGCGACCGGCGCCAGCCGCAGCGCGCCCGTCAGCGTCAGCTGGGCGAGGCCGCCGGCGATCGCAAGCCCGCCGAGGATCGCCCAGGTGACCGCGTCATGCGGGCCCGCGAAGTGGAACATCAGCAGGCCGAGCGGCACTAGTGAGCTGACCGCGAACCAGAAGACCGTCGTCGTCGCGCGCTCGGTCGCTCCCAGGCGCCGGATTACAATTGTCACCGAGGCCGTCAGCAGGGCGGCGGCAAGTGCGACCGACGCACCCAGCAGCGGCACCTCGCCGCTCCCTGGTTGAACGATCAGCAGCACTCCGGCAAAGCCCGCCGCGACCGCGCCCCAGCGCCACTTCCCTGTGGGCTCGCCGAGCACGAGCGCCGCCAGAACGACCGAGAAGATCGGCACGGAGAAACCGATCGTTGTCGCTTCGGCGAGCGGAAGCAGGATGAAGGCGACGAAATTGAGCGCCATGGCGGTGAGCCCCAGCGCCATGCGCCCGACATGCGCCGACACCCGGCGGGTGCGAAGCGAATCCAGTCCCGGTCCGGCGGCGACCAGCCCGGCCGCGCACAAGGCCGACCCGCATTGCCGATAGAACAGGCTCTCGACGACATTCACGCCGCGCGTCGAGACGAGCTTCACCAACGCGAACATGATCGCCAGGAGCAGCGCAGTCAGGAGCCGGAGTGCGATTCCTGCGAGAGGCCGCTGCTCGGCAGGGCGGTCGGTTTCGAGCTCCATTCGAACCGTCATTGCGAGCGGCACGGCGGCGAAGCAATCCGGAAGTAGAAGGGTTTCACGCGAAGGCGCGAAGCCGCGAAGGGCATCGCCTCACTTTCGTCATTCCCGCGAAAGCGGGGACCCAGTCTTCCTGTTTCGCTGGATCCCCGCTTTCGCGGGGATGACGAATTTTCTTTTCGCGCCTTCGCGCCTTCGCGTGAAAATCTATTTCTTCTCTTCTTCCGCAGGCGCGACGTAGGGCTTGAACGCGCCGCCGGGCACCGCCGAGGCGACCGGGCTTTCGAATCCGGCCTTGCTCAGCGACGCGACTCCGAACAGCCAGTCGTCGACGCGAATGTGGGGAAGCACGACCTTACACTCCGCCGCGCATTGGCTTGCCGGGACGCGGCGCGACTCCTGCCACTGGTTCGCGTCCATGCGCCGCCAGCGGATCATGTAGGAAGCCGCGCTGGGGACCGGCGCCCAGGTGATCGTCGTATCCGTGCTCACCGCGCCTTCGACCTTCGGCGCTGGCGGCGGCGGGGCGCTGGCGATGGCGGCGAGCGCGGCGACGTTCAGCTTGGTCATCTTGGCGAGATAGGGGAAATCGACGTGATCGATGGTGTCGCCGTATTTGATGCCGTTCTCGGTCCTCAAATCCTGGTGCTGCCAATCATAATTCTCGATCGCGACGTTGAGCCGCGCAGCGGGATAGCCGAGTTCGAGGAACGGGATGTGGTCGCCGCCGCGGCCGAAGCGGTCGGTGCGCCAGATCTGCCGCAGGTCGAGCCCGATGTCGAGCCGGTCGGCGAGGCTGTCGAGGTAGCGCGAGATGTTGCGCGACGGTGCGTCGTTCTCGCCGCCGAGACTGTGGGTTTTCGCCGCAAGCTCCTCCTGCCCCTGCGAACGCGGTCCTTCCGACAGCACCCGCGCGTGCGTCGAGTCGCACATGCCGTCGGATGAGCAGGTGTTGCCGATGATGTCGTTGTTGAGGTCGGTGACGACGTTCCAGCCCTGCGCCTTGGCATAATTGGCGAGCACCTTCGCGCCATAGAGCCCCTGCTCTTCGCCCGAGAGGGCGGCGTAAATGATCGTACCGGGGAACTTGTGCTTCGAGAGCACCCGCGCCGCCTCGATCACCGCGGCCGTTCCGGATCCGTCGTCGTTGGCGCCGGGCGCATCGGAGGTGAAATTCATTACGTCCGTGACCCGGCTGTCGATGTGGCCGGTGATGATCACGACATCGTTGGGCCGCTCGGTCCCGCGCTGGATCGCGACCATGTCGCAGACGGCTGTCGGATTCGGGATGCGGCTGCCGGTGAAGGTCTCGCACGGGCGAACGGTCGGCAGCCCGAAGCTTTCGAACTGGCCCTTGGTCCAGTTCAGCGCCGCGCCGATTCCGCGCTTGGGGTCGGTCTGCGACGATAGCGTGTGCCGCGTCCCGAAGCTGACCAGTGTCTCGATCGTGTGCTTCAGCTGTGCCGTGCTGACGGGCTGGACCATCGCGCGGAGCCTGGCGTCCGTGGAAGGTGCCGGCGCCGCGCCGAGCAGGCTGACGCACATCAAGATCGCGATTTTTCGCATTCGAATCTCCCCTTTCGCGCCCTTGTTCAACTGGCATTTGCCGCTGCCCGGGTCTAGGGGAACGGCGATCCCAGACCAGCACAATCGAGGACGCATCAACCATGCTTCGCAGCATCGATCACTTCATCGGCGGTTCCACTTTCGCCTCGGGCGAGCGGCAGGGCGACGTGTTCGACCCCAACCAGGGGCAGGTCCAGGCGAACGTCCGCTTCGGTACGTCGGCCGACCTCCAGAAGGCCGTAGACGCGGCGAAAGCGGCGCAGCCAGCCTGGGCCGCGACCAACCCGCAGCGCCGGGCGCGCGTGATGTTCAAGTTCCGCGACCTGGTCGAAAAGAACATGGACGACCTCGCGCACTTGCTCTCGTCCGAGCACGGAAAGGTGCTCGCCGACGCCCGCGGCGACGTCCAGCGGGGCCTCGAGGTCATCGAATATGCGTGCGGCATCCCGCAGGCGCTGAAGGGCGAATATACCCAAGGAGCGGGGACCGGCATCGACGTCTATTCGATGCACCAGCCGCTCGGAATCGGTGCCGGGATCACGCCGTTCAACTTCCCGGCGATGATCCCGATGTGGATGTTCGGGATGGCGATCGCCGCCGGCAATGCGTTCGTGCTCAAGCCGAGCGAGCGCGATCCAAGCGTTCCGGTCCGGCTGGCGGAGCTGATGAAGGAGGCAGGGCTTCCGGACGGAATCCTCAATGTCGTCCACGGCGACAAGGAGATGGTCGACGCGATCCTCGATCACCCGGATATCGCAGGCGTCAGCTTCGTCGGAAGCAGCGACATCGCGCAATATATCTACGCCCGCGGGACCGCCAACGGGAAGCGCGTCCAGGCGTTCGGCGGGGCCAAGAACCACGGCATCGTCATGCCCGACGCCGACCTCGACCAGGTCGTCAACGACCTCGCCGGTGCCGCGTTCGGATCGGCCGGCGAGCGCTGCATGGCGCTTCCGGTGGTTGTCCCCGTCGGGGAGGAGACCGCCGACCGGCTGCGCGAGAAGCTGATCCCGGCGATCGAGAGCCTGCGCGTCGGAGTTTCGACCGACGCCGACGCCCATTACGGCCCGGTCGTCAGCAAGGCGCATCGCGAGCGGATCGAGCACTACATCCAGATGAGCATCGACGAGGGCGCCGAGCTGGTGGTCGACGGGCGCGGCTTCATGCTCCAGGGGCACGAGGAGGGATTCTTCATCGGTCCGACCTTCTTCGACCACGTCACGCCCGACATGAAGAGCTACAAGGAGGAGATTTTCGGTCCCGTCCTGCAGATGGTCCGCGCCAGGAATTTCGAGGAGGCGGTGCGGCTCCCCTCGGAGCACGAATATGGCAACGGCGTCGCGATCTTCACCCGCAACGGCCACGCCGCGCGCGAATTCACCGCCCGGGTCAACGTCGGCATGGTCGGAGTCAACGTCCCGATCCCGGTGCCGGTCTCCTACCACAGCTTCGGCGGCTGGAAGCGCTCGGGCTTCGGCGATATCGGCCAGTACGGTCAGGAGGGCCTGCGCTTCTGGACCAAGACCAAGGTCGTGACGCAGCGCTGGCCCGACGGCTTCGTCGACGCCGACAACAAGGCCGCGTTCATGATCCCGACGATGGGGTAGAAGCCCTCGACGGGGAAACCCGCACGCTCAACAGCGTTAGGGGTGCATGCGATTGCGCCCACCCCTGCTCAGCCTTGCCCTTATCATCGTCGTCGCGGCGTGCAGCCAGCGCGACCCGGTCGCGAACAACCTCGTGACGAGCACCCTGCCGGCACCGGTGACGGACCGCACCTCCGACCCGGCCGCCGGGCCGCCCGCCGACACCGCTCCGATGGATGATGCGCAGGCTGCCAGCGAAGCCGCGCAGCCGCGGCC
>NZ_WJSQ01000141.1 GCF_009720245.1 Sphingomonas segetis
CAACGAGGGCCTCAGAAAGCGCGTCCTCGATGCCGTGGCGGAGCTGGGCTATGTCCACAACCAGCTTGCGCGCAACCTGTCGTCGCAGCGCTCGAACGTGATCGGCCTGGTCCTTCCGAGCCTCGAGCGAAATCTCGACCGTCTCTTCTTCTTCTTCTTCTTCTTCTTCCTCGTCCTCGATCGGCGGCGCTTCGGATCGCGGCGCCGCGACCGGCCGGCCGCCCGACGTCTCGAGCGTCATGCGCGCACCTTCGAAGCTCTCGTCGATCAGGATCTCGATCGACACGCCGTAGCGCTGCTCGATGTCTGCGAGCTCGCCGCGCTTCTTGTTGAGCACGTAGACGGCGGCTTCCTTGCCGGCGCGAAGGCAGATGCGGTCGCCGCGGCCGCGCGCCGCTTCGTCCTCGATGATCCGCAGCGCCGACAGGCCCGCCGAGGCAGCGGTGCGCATCAGGCCCGTGCCATCGCAGTGGGGGCACGGCCTCGTCGAGGCCTCAAGCACGCCGGTGCGCAGCCGCTGCCGGCTCATCTCCATCAGTCCGAAGCTGGAAATCCGCCCCACCTGAATTCGCGCGCGGTCGTTCTTGAGCGCTTCCTTCATCGCCTTCTCGACCTTCCGGACATGGCTGTTCTGCTCCATGTCGATGAAGTCGATGACGATGAGGCCCGCCATGTCGCGCAGGCGAAGCTGGCGCGCGATCTCCTGCGCCGCCTCGAGATTGGTGTTGGTGGCCGTCTGCTCGATATTGTGCTCGCGCGTCGAGCGGCCCGAGTTTATGTCGATCGAAACCAGAGCCTCGGTCGGGTTGATGACCAAGTAGCCGCCCGATTTCAGCTGGACGACCGGCTGGTACATGGCGCTGAGCTGGTCCTCGACGCCGTAGCGCTGGAACAAGGGCGTCGTCTCGCTGTGCAGCTGCACCCGCCGGACATGGCTCGGCATCAGCAGCTTCATGAAGCCGCGTGCTGCCCTGTATCCCTCCTCCCCCTCGACGATCACCTCGTCGATGTCGCGGTTGTAGAGGTCGCGGATCGCGCGCTTGACGAGATCGCTGTCGCGATAGACGAGCGCCGGCGCCGTGCTGCTGAGGGTCTTCTCGCGGATTTCGTCCCACAGCCGCGCGAGATAGTCGAAATCGCGCTTGATCTCGGTCTTGGTGCGCTGGAGCCCCGCGGTGCGGACGATCAGGCCCATGGTCTTGGGCAGGTTGAGGTCGCCCATGATCGACTTCAGCCGCTTGCGGTCGGCGCCGTTCGAAATCTTGCGCGAGATGCCGCCGCCATGGCTGGTGTTGGGCATCAGCACGCAATAGCGGCCGGCGAGCGACAAATAGGTGGTCAGCGCCGCACCCTTGTTGCCGCGTTCTTCCTTGACGACCTGGACGAGAAGCACCTGGCGGCGCTGGATGACGTCCTGGATCTTGTAGCGCCGCCTCAGGTTCTGGCGCTTGCGGCGGAGCTCGTCGGCAGCGGATTCGTCGACGGGCGAGCGCGCGGAGCCGGTGCCGGCTTCTGTCGTGGTCGCGGTCGCAGTGGCCGTGTCGCCGTCGAATTCCTCGCCGCTGATCTCGTCTTCAGCAGGCGCATCGGGCTCGTCGAGCTCGGCCGCGCGCAGCCGCTCTTCCTCGGCGGCGTGCTCGGCTTCCTCGCGCAGCAGGGCTTCGCGATCCGCTTTCGGGATCTGGTAATAGTCGGGGTGGATTTCGCTGAAGGCCAGGAAGCCGTGGCGGTTGCCGCCATAATCGACGAACGCCGCCTGAAGCGACGGTTCGACCCTGGTGACCTTGGCTAGATAGATATTGCCTTTGAGCTGCTTGTGCTCGGCCGATTCGAAGTCAAACTCCTCGATCCGGTTTCCCTTGACGACCGCGACCCGTGTCTCTTCCGGGTGGCGCGCATCGATAAGCATGCGCATGGACATTGAAATTTCTCCGGGCGCGTAGGTCGAGCGTTAGGTCGCTCGGTCGCGCGATGATTGGCGCCTCGCCGCCTGAGTACTGATCGGCTGCGATGGCAGGATGACTGGAAAGCGTGTCTGCTCGATGCGCCATCCCGCGCCCTCGCGCGGGGATCGCCGCTTCACCGAAGAGCGGATGAAGGGCGTTCTGTGGCGTCATTCAAGCTTCAACCTCGTGGAACCGCGGCCCTTCGCACCGTCCGCGGCGTGAATTCCCCGGCGGGCGCCGGAGATCAAACCTGAGTTAGCATCGCCGACTCGCCCCCGCAACCATCGCAGGAGCAGAAACTTTCCTTTGCGCAAGAGTGACACAGGCGGCGTCGCTGCTATCTCGTGCCGTTCATGATCAGCACCAGCACTTTGTCCGGGCGCCGCGGCCTGTGGGCGTTCATCCTGGGCGTGATTGCCGTCACGGCAGGGGTGCTGATGCATATCCCGATGTTCCTGATGGGCCGGCACAATCATTTCATCCTCGCCGGCATGCCGATCGGGGCCGACATGGTCCTCGGAATGGTGGCGATCGTCGGCGGCGTCGGGATCGCCGCCTATGGGCTGCTTCCGAGGGACATACCGGGCCTGCTTTCGGCGTCGCAGGACATTGTCGTCACGCCGCCCGAGGACGCGCCGCTGTCGCGCGCACACTGGATGCTGATGGGCGTGCTGGTTATCGCGCTCGTCATCGACATCATGAAGCCGGCAACGCTCGGTTTCGTGCTCCCCGGGATGATGAGCGAATACCAGGTCGATGAGGCGACGGTGTCGCAATTCCCGTTTTCGGCGCTGGTCGGGACGGTGGTCGGATCGATCATCTGGGGAATCATCGCCGACATCTACGGCCGCAAGGCGTCGATCCTGCTGTCGGCGGTGATGTTCGTCGGGACGTCGATTTGCGGCGCGATGCCCTCGCTCGCGTGGAACGTCGGCATGTGCTTCCTGATGGGGGTGGCCGCAGGCGGGATGCTGCCCGTCACTTATGCCCTGCTTGCCGAGATGATGCCGAGCAAGCACCGCGGCTGGTCGCTCGTGCTGGTCGGCGGGCTGGGCGCGGTCGGCGGCTATTTCGCTGCGAGCGGCTTTTCGGCGATTCTGCAGCCGCACTTCGGCTGGCGTATCATGTGGCTGCTCAACCTCCCGACAGGCCTGTCCTTGGTGTTGCTCGGGGCGTTGATTCCCGAATCGGCGAAGTTCCTGCTCGCCCGCGGCCGGCGCGACGAAGCGCGGCGGGTGATGGAGCGCTTCGGCTCGAAGGCGCGGCAGATCCGCCCGGCCGAAACGGCAGCGCTGGTGAAGGGCCCGACGGTCGCGCTGACCGGCGCCGCCTTTTTCGGCAAGCTCGTGGCGCTCAGCCTCGCGGCCACCTGCTACGGCCTCATCAATTTCGGGCTTTTGCTGTGGCTCCCCGCCGATCTCGTCGCCAAGGGTTACAGCGTCGAGGTGTCGAGCCGACTGCTCGCGGAATCCGCGCTCATCGCCTTTCCGATGATTTTCGTCGTGGCGTTCGCCTACAGCGCGTGGAGCAGCAAATGGTCGCTAGTCGCCTCGATCGCCGTCACCGCCGCCGGGCTGCTCGCAGTGCTGCAGCTCGAATTGACGGGGTCCGGGAGCCCGGTGCTGCCCGTCGCCCTGCTCATCGTCGGGACGAATGCGCTGATCGCTATGCTCCTGCCCTATGCGGCGGAAAGCTTTCCGCTGCGCATCCGCGGCCGAACGACGGGCATCGTCGCAGCGTGCACCAAAGGCGGCGGCACTTTTGCCCAGCTGCTCGCGATCCTCGCGCTGGTCCCGCCACTTGCAGTGGTGTCGCTCGCGATCCTGGTGCCGACCATTGTCGCGCTCCTGCTCGTCGCATGGTTCGGCAAGGAAACGCGCGGCCGGGATCTGCGCGACCTCGATCCTGACGCGCGCACATTTTCCGCCACGGGCATGTAGCCAGGCCGCGGATACGTATTCGGACTTTGCGCCCGCGCAACGACCCCTATAGCAAGCGCCCGATGGTGGAGAAGGCTTCGACCCTGCTGATGTTCGGCGCGACCGGCGACCTTGCCCGGCGCATGCTGCTTCCCTCGCTCTACGGGCTCGATTCCGACGGCCTGCTCCCTGCCGATCTCAGGATCATCGGCACGGCGCGTACGGAACTCGGCGACGAGGCGTTCCGCGAGCGGGCGGACGCGGCCCTCAAGGAACATCTGCCGCAGGGCTTCTATTCCGAGGGCATCGCCAAGCGCTTCCTCGGGCGGCTTCATTATGTCCCGCTCGATATCAAGGACCAGAGCGGGTTCGACCGCCTCGCCAAGCGGATCGGCGACCCGTGCCATGGAGTCGCGATCTTCCTGTCGACCGCGCCGTCGCTGTTCAAGCCGACGATCGACGGCCTGGCAGGGGCGGGCCTTGCCTGCCCGACGGTCCGAATGGCGCTCGAGAAACCGCTCGGCAGCGACCTGGAATCGAGCCGCGAGATCAATGACTCGGTGGCCGGCGCCTTCCCCGAGGACCGCACTTTCCGAATCGACCATTATCTCGGCAAGGAGACTGTCCAAAACCTGCTGGCGCTGCGGTTCGCCAATTCGATGTTCGAGCCGCTGTGGAACGCGACCCACATCGACCACGTCCAGATCACAGTCGCGGAGACCATCGGCCTCGAGGGCCGCGGCGACTATTACGACCAGGCGGGCGCGCTTCGCGACATGGTGCAGAACCACATGCTCCAGCTGCTGGCGCTGGTGGCGATGGAGCCGCCGGCGGACTTCAACTCCACGGCGGTGCGCGACGAGAAAGTGAAGGTGTTGCACGCGCTTCGCGCGATCACTTCGGCGGACGTTGAGGCGAACAGCGTCACGGGTCAGTACTTGCGCGGGGCGATCGATGGCGAGCCGGTGCCCGGCTATGCCGAAGAGGTCGGCCACGAAAGCACGACCGAGACCTTCGTGGCGCTGAAGGCGCACATCGATAACTGGCGCTGGAAGGGCGTGCCTTTCTACCTGCGCACCGGCAAGCGCATGCCGATGCGCGATACCGAGATTTTTATCCAGTTCCGCGACGTTCCTTATTCGATCTTCGCTTCGCGCGGCGCGACGACCAAGCCGAACAAGCTGATCATCGGGGTGCAGCCGGAAGAAACGATCAGCCTTCACCTGATGGCGAAGACTCCGGGGCTCGACCGCCAAGGCGTGCGGCTGCGCGAAATCCCGCTCGATATCGGGCTTGCGAACGCGTTCAGCGAGTATCGCCGGCGGATCGCTTACGAGAGGCTTCTGCTCGACCTCATCGAAGGCGATCCGACTTTGTTCGTCCGCCGCGACGAGGTCGAGGCGCAATGGGGCTGGATCGACCGGATCCGCGCCGCGTGGACTGAGAAGGGACTGACTCCGCGGCCCTATGCGGCCGGGACGTGGGGTCCGTCCGCCGCGATCGCGCTGACCGAGCGCGACGGCATCAGCTGGCACGAATAGGCGCGAAGGACCACATAGGCGCCATGGATCTAAACCCCACCATCGCAACCGTCACCGACCGCATCATCGAGCGGTCGAAGCCGACCCGTCGGCGCTACCTCGACCTGATGGCCGAGCAGAATGAGCGGGGGATCAGCCGCCCGCGGCTGTCGTGCGGCAATTTCGCGCACGGCTTCGCCGCATCGGGCGAGGACAAGCCGACGATCAGCACGCTCGGCGGGCCAAACATCGCCATTGTAACCGCTTACAACGACATGCTTTCGGCGCATCAGCCCTACGGCCGCTATCCGGAGCAGATGAAGATTTTCGCGCGCGAGGTCGGCGCCACGGCGCAGGTCGCGGGCGGAGTCCCGGCGATGTGCGACGGCGTGACTCAAGGGCAACCGGGCATGGACCTGTCGCTGTTCAGCCGCGACGTGATCGCGATGGGCACGGCCATCGCGCTGAGCCACGGAATGTTCGACGCCGCGGCTTTGCTCGGGATCTGCGACAAGATCGTGCCCGGGCTGCTGATCGGCGCGCTGCGCTTCGGTCATCTGCCGGTGCTGCTCGTCCCGGGCGGGCCAATGCCGTCGGGCCTGCCAAACAAGGAAAAGCAGCGCATCCGCCAGCTCTACGCGGAAGGAAAGGTCGGCAAGGACGAGCTCCTGAAGGCCGAGAGCCGGTCCTATCATGCGCCCGGCACCTGCACCTTCTACGGGACCGCCAATTCAAACCAGATGATGATGGAACTGATGGGACTGCATGTCCCGAATGCCGCCTTCATCAATCCCGGAACGCCGCTGAGACAGGCGCTGACACGGGCCGCGGTGCATCGGCTGGCGGATCTCGCCAGGAGCGGCGAGCGGCCGCTCGGCGAGGTGGTTGACGAGAAGGCCATCGTCAACGCGATGATCGGACTGCTCGCGACCGGCGGCTCGACCAACCATTTCATCCATTTGCCGGCGATCGCCCGCGCGGCCGGGATCCTGATCGACTGGCAGGATTTCGCCGATTTGTCCTCGGCGGTGCCGCTGCTCGCGCGTGTCTATCCCAACGGGGCCAAGGACGTGAACGACTTCCAGGACGCGGGCGGCATGGCGTTCGTCACCTACACGCTCAGCCGCGAGGGTCTGCTCCACACCGACAATTTGACCGCGGGAGCAGAATCGATGGATGCATGGATCGGCAATCCCGAACTTCATGGCGACGAACTGGTGTGGAAGCCGGCAGAGGAAAGCGCCGACATCGACATGCTACGCCCGGCGAACGACGCGTTCCGGGCTGACGGCGGCCTGCGCCTCGTCCAGGGCAATCTCGGCCGCGCCGTGCTCAAGACGAGCGCCATCGACGAGGAGCGCTGGGTGATCGAAGCGCCGGCGCGCTGTTTTTCCGACCAGAACGAGGTGCTCGACGCGTTCAAGGCCGGCGAGCTCGACGGCGACTGCGCGGTCGTCGTGCGTTTCCAGGGCCCGCGCGCGAATGGCATGCCCGAGCTTCATAAGCTGACGCCGACGCTCGGCGTGCTTCAGGACCGCGGCCACCGCGTCGCGCTGATCACCGACGGCCGCATGTCCGGGGCGAGCGGGAAAGTGCCGGCGGCGATCCACGTCTCGCCCGAGGCGCTTCCGGACGGGCCGCTCGCACGAGTGCGCGACGGCGACCTGATCCGGCTCGACGGCCGCGCGGGGACTCTCGAA
>NZ_WJSQ01000142.1 GCF_009720245.1 Sphingomonas segetis
GCGCCGGCCGTAATGGCTTCGCGTGGTTCGACGATCAGCTCGAGCTCGAGCTCTCCGACCGCCTCAAACTGGAGGAAGGAATCCGCGCCGGCATTCGCCGCGGCGACTTCGTCCCCTATTTCCAGCCGTTGATCGACCTCGCCACCCAGGAGATCGCCGGGTTCGAAGCGCTCGCCCGCTGGCGCTCGCCCGACGGTTCGATGATGGACGCCGAGCATTTCATCGAGGCGGCCGAGCGCACTGGCCTCATCGGACCGCTGTCAATGAGCGTCGTCGAACAGGCGATGAAGGAAGCGCGCGACTGGCCGCCGCACCTCAAGCTGGCGGTCAATGTCTCGCCCGTGCAGTTTCGCGAGCCGCTGCTCGCCGAGCATATCCTGAAGCTGCTTTCCGCCACCGGCTTCCCGGCGAACCGGCTCGAAATCGAGATCACCGAAGCCTCTCTGCTCGAAGACCGCGACCAGGTGATGACCATCATCGAGAGCCTCAAGAACGTCGGCGTGCGCATCTCGCTCGACGATTTCGGCACCGGCTATGCGAGCCTGGCGCAGGTCAACCGCCTGCCGCTCGACCGGATCAAGATCGACAAGAGCTTCATCACCACCATCGTGAAGAGCCAGCGCACCGCCGAGATCGTCAACACCATCGCCGCGCTCGGCCACACGCTCGACGTGCCGATCAGCGCGGAAGGGGTGGAATCCGAACAGATCCGCGCGGCGCTCGAGCAGTTCGGCTGCTCGGAAGCGCAAGGCTGGCTGTTCGGCCGCGCCGTCTCGGGCGATGCGGTGCGGACCTTCCTTCGGATGAGCGACGCCGGGGTCGGCCCCGAGGAGGGGCAGAGCGGCGCAGTGCCGTCAAAGGCGCGCAGATCGAGTTAGTCCGGAAAGGCGGCTCCCCGCCCAAGTCCGGGATGGCGTTGTGCGAACTCAGCTCGGCACCGCGCGCATTCGCGAAATCACTTCGCGGACGTTCGGCCGCTGGCCCTGCGCGAGGAGGCTCGCGCGGAACAGGCGGCCGAGAAGCACCATCTCGGCGGCGGTGAAGGCAGCGAGCAGGATGCCGGTGCCGACGACCTCCCACGTCGGGATCCCGAGCCCGAGCCGCGCCAGCACCGCGAAGGGGGTCCAGATCGGCACCCAGGTCAGCACCTCCATCAGCACGCCGCCGTTGTTGCCACCGAGCACCGCCTGCATCAGGATCGTGATGGGGAGCAGGATCAGCAGCAGCACCGGCATCAGATAGCCCTGCGCGTCGCGCATCGAATCGCTCATCGCGCCGATCGCGAGGAACATGATGGCGATCGTAACGTAGCCGACCACGAAGAAGTAGATCAGCGCGAGGATCGTGCCCGGTGAGGTCAGCGGGTCGAGCGCCGGGCGGATGAGGTCGGCGATGGCGCCGTGGGTCGCATAGCCGGCGAAGATTCCGCACCCGACCCACACCGCGATCATGAACAGCCCGACGCCCGCGGTCCCTAGCAATTTCCCGTACATCAGCTCCTGCGGGCTGACACAGGCGAGGACCGTTTCGAGCAGCTTGTTCGAGCGCTCCTCGACCGTCCCCTGGAGCATCCAGCTTCCCGACAGCATCAGGCTGATCATCAGCAGATAGGCAGCGGCGAGGGGCAGGATCGAGCGCACCAGCATCGCCTCGCGCGCGCCGCCGCCCGGCGGGGGAGTCGAGATGGCGAGCGTCGGCGCGATCGTGCTCGCGCTCTCGGCTGCATCAGGAGAGACTCCCTGGGCCGCGAGGAAGCGCGTCCTGAGGCCGCGCGTCAGTACGTCCTGGACGATGCCGACGAACTGCTGCGACGGCTGCTTGTTGGCCCACAGTCGCACCAGCGGGCTCTCGCCGAAGCTCGCCGGGATGAGGATTATATAGTCCACCGCCTTCGCGTCCTTGTCGGTGGGCTTGAGCACCGGCTTCAGCGCGCGGTCGAGCTGCGCGTCCGGCACCTTCGCGAGCGACGCGGGGACCGGAACCAGCTCAAAATCCGGCTCCGGCGGCGTGAACTCCGGCGTGTCTTCCGCCTTAACCCGCGCGATCTTCGCCTTGGCCGCGGCTGGGCCGCCTTCCGCGACGAAGCGCGCGACGTCGGCGTCACTGTACCAGCGGTCGTGCTGCGCCCACAAAGCCGCTGGGTCGGCGCGTTCGAGATGGTGGCGCTGGACGTAGCGCGACAAAGCGGAGAGCTTGTCGCGCGCTTCGTCGAGCTTGAACCGTTGCCCGAGCGCCTGGGCCTCGCTTCCGCCGGTCCGGTCGATGATCATGACGCGGTCGGCCTGGTCCTTGTCGAACAGTTGCGGCGCGACCGCGCCGGCGGCGATCGACAACGGCATGATCAGCAGGGTCAGCCAGAAGCTGCGCATGCTCGCGATCTGGCGGAACTCGCGCGCGGCGACGATCAGGACGTTCTTCATTGCTCGGTCTCCGGCGTTCCGACGATGTGCACGAACACGTCGTGCAGGCTGGCGTGGACCTGTTCGAACCGGCGCAGCGGGAATTGCTCGGCGACGCATTGCTCGAGCACGTGGCCGGGCTCGACGCCGGGCTCGAGACGAACGTCCCAGCGCCGCCAGCCCGGCTCCGCCTCGCCGTGATCCTCGGCGCTCTCGACGCCGGGAAGCCGCGACGGATCGTTCTTGGCCACGAGCGCAAGCCGCGCAGGCAGCTGCGCGCGCGCGTCGTCGAGCGTCCCCTCAAACATCTTGCGGCCGCGGCCGAGCAGCAGCAGCCAATCGCACAGGCGCTCGGCGTGCTGCATGACATGGGTGGAGAAGACGACCGTCGACCCGCCGGCAGAAATCCGTCGGATTTCGTCCTCGAGCAGGCCCTGGTTGACGGGATCGAGACCGGAGAATGGCTCGTCGAGGATGAGCAGCCGGGGGCGGTTGACCAGCGCGGTCGCAAGCTGGACCTTCTGCGCCATGCCCTTCGACAGCTTGTCGACGGTCTGTTTCGTGCTCGCCGCGAGCCCGAAACGGTCGAGCAGCGCCGCCCCCTCGAGCTTCGCGTCGGCGGCGGTCATGCCCTTGAGCCGCCCGAAATAAGCGATCGTGTCGAGCGCCGTCATCTGGCGGTAAAGGCCGCGTTCCTCGGGCAGGAAGCCGATGTCGGCAGCATTCTCGCGCCCGGGCGGGCGCCCGAGCACCTCGATCTTGCCGCTCGTCGGGCGGATGATGTCGAGCACCATGCGCAGCGAGGTTGTCTTCCCCGCGCCGTTGCCGCCAAGGAAGCCGAACACGGTGCCCTGTTCGACAGAGAAACTGAGATCGTCGACGGCAATCGTCTGGTCGAAGCGCTTGCTCACGCGCTCCAGCGTCAAAACGCTCAAATCATTCTCCCCGCCCCGGATTCGTGCTGTTTAAGTCAGTTCGGCGGGCACGCAACGGGTGCGGGCACGGATTGCTCAATCAAGTAAGTCGGGCTGGCCGTGTTCGGACGATGCCGCGTCGCTCGCGCCGCGGCGGTTCTGGATGACGCGCGCCAGCTGCCAGACGGCGAGCATGCCCAGCGCACCCGCCAGCCCGTCGCTCGCATAATGCCAGCCGAGCTGCACCGAGCCTATCCAGATCAGCACGAAATAGAAGAAGGCGGGCAGCGCGGCACGGGGCACGATCGTGCGGGCCATGAGGAAGATCCACAGGCTGATCGCGACGTGGATCGACGGGACCGCCGAAATTCCCGCGACCAGTCCCGGATCGCCACCCGCGAACGCCGCCCACATCCGGTCGGATTCGCCAATCGCCAGCCATGCGCCGCGCGCGCGGAGCGTCTCGGCGAGCGGCGCAAAGGCGCTGCCGCCGTACAACCGGTCGTAGAATATCGGCCCCACCGACGACAGGAGGACCGCCGCCACCGCGCCGAGAATGAACCAGGCGAGGCTGTAGGCGATCAGCGCGCGCGACTTGGCGGGCGTCGGGCGCGACAGGATCAGCAAAAACAGGATCACCGACTGCACCGGGAGCCAGCAGCCGTACAGCCAATCGAGCGGAACGACCGCCCAGCCGAGCAGCGCGTCGAGCAGGCGCCACGGATCTGCGCCAAACAGCCAGCGCTCGGCGTCCGCGATCGGCCGGTCGAGCCAGAACGGCACTTCCGCGGGGATCGCATATTTGAGCGGCAGGAACGCGCTTGCGGCGATGGCGGCCACAACCGTGCCGGCGAGAACCGCCAGCCACGGCGCGCCACTCGGCGGCAAGCCCAGCGCGAGCCGCAGCGCTACCGCGATTCCAAGCCCCAAGAAGGCGAGGCCGACATAGGTCGCGACGTAGGGAACGGGCGCCACCCCGAGCAGCCAGATCGTCGCCCACCACAGCAGCTCGACCGCGGTGACGGCGACCAGCACAGGCAGCCATGCCCGGTCAGGGCCCGCCCAGGCGGCGGCTCTGCCACCCCGCGCGATGCGTGCGGAGGAGCGCGCCGCGAAATTGTAGCTGCTCGAAATCGCTTCAGCCGTTCGCAGCCACCGGCGCACCGTGATGCGTGGCGTCGAAGTCGTGCTCGTCGGGCCAGCCCGAGCGGCGGGACAGACGGGGAGTCGCGAACAGGAGCGGAAGCTTGATGAACAACAGCTCGCCGTGAATGTAGCGGTCGATCGCCCGCTCCCACCAGTTCGGCGGCCGCCGCCCGTGCACACTCAGCCACTCGTCATAGGGCGCCCAGTGGCTTGGCTCGTCGCGCTCGATGATCCGGAAGATTTTCACCAGCCGCGAGTCGCGGCGCACGATCGGGTGGCGAAGCAGGATTCGGACCTGGCGATGGCCGCGCCGCTCGGTCAGCGAGACCACCCGGCACATCCGCTCGAACAGTTCGTCGCGCTTGACGATCTGCATGGGGTCGAGCGCGTCGATCGCCGACCCGAACATGATCCCGACGAAACGGTCGATATGCCCGCACGCGCGGTCGACCGCGATCGGCATCACGCCGCGGCGCTCGAACCAGCGACGGAACATCATATAGTGCTTGCGCTCGTCGGCGCGGTGTTTGGCGAGCCTGGCGATGAATGCCGCGTCGTCCGGCCAGCGCGTTCGCACCGCCTCGATCACGCCGTCGATGGCCGTATATCCCCGATGCTCGTTGTAGATGTAAATCGAGCCGAGCAGGTCCAGATACCGCTGTTCAAACCAACCACGCATCAAACCTCGCTAACTCGCCGCGTTTCGGTCAGCTTCTGATCCTCACTCGAAGCTCAGCGAGCTTTTCAGGCCCGAAGATCGTTCCGTCGCTCCGGTAGATTTCGAGCTGACGCTCCCTGTCCTCGAAGAACTCGATCTCCCACCGCTCGTCGACGAGCGCGACTTCGATCATGACCGCACCTTCCCGGACCGAGGTCAGGCTGAAGTACGTCCGCGTCGACTCGAGCTCGCGGATGAACTCGTGCAGGCTCGGAATGGCCATTGGCAGAGCTTAGGCCACGCGGCCGAATGTCTGCAATGGTGGAAAGCGGGCCGGTGCGCCCGGCGGCTCTTTACTCGTTCACCGGCTTGTTGAGGCCCTTCCAGAATGTCATCGGGCCGCCGGCAATGGTGGGGATATCGACCCGCTGCTGGCCGAGCATCACCGCACCGGTGATGCCGAAGACGAACCACACGCAGATCGCCCCAATAATGTACGGCTTCATCGCGCCCTCCCGGCTCGACCGCGTGAATGCAGCGTCGAGCCAAATGATTGCACTGAGGCATAGAGCCGAAACCCTTTACAAGGGGTGTCCGCAAGCGGGCGGGCTACTGTCCGGTTTGGGTCGACGGCAACGTTCGGGGCTGGCTACTTCTTCCCAGCCGACGCGGTAGCGATCGCCTTGTCGCTGGCGCCTCCGCTCGCGCCGTCCAGCTTGTACACGTCATCCGCGAACGCGATGGTCTCGCCGTCGGGGCGCGCGGTGAGGTAGCTGATGTAGATCGGCACGCCTTCCTTGCCGATGCGGACGTTCTGCTCGGCGTCGTCGCCGGGCACCGGGGGCGGGCCGCCGAACAGCCACTCGGCGAGTGCCGGCGGGCGCTCGACGCGGACACAGCCAAGGCTGAGATTGCGCTTTGATTTGTCGAACAGGTCCTTGTGCGGCGTGTCGTGGAGGAAGATCCCGTAATCATTGACGAAGCCGAACTTCATCTTGCCCATCATGTTGTGCGGTCCGGTGAGTTGGCGGATGTGCGCCTCGACCTTGCCGGCCGCGACCGCCTTCCAATCGATCGTCTCGGGATCGACCGGCACTTCCTTGTCGCCGCCGAACGCCTCGACGGTCTCGTAGCGGGCCGCTTTCAGATATTTGACGCCGCGCTTGATGACGATCGGCGCGACCTTCCGCTTCGCCACGTCCTGCGGGATGTGCCAATAGGGGTTGAAGGTCACATACCAGATCTTTCCGGCGAGCAGCGGCGTCGCGAAATCAGGCTTGCCGACGATCACCTTCATCGTGTCGACGACATTGCCGTTCTCGAGCATCATCAGCTCGGCATTCGCGGCATCGACGACGATCGCGCGGCCGGCGCCGGGGACCAGCCGAAGCCGGTCGAGCGTGGCGGTGACGTGCGGGTCCGACTGCTGCCCGCTCGCGATCGCATCGGCGCGGAGCGTCGCGTAGAAGCTGTTGACGTTCGACACCGCGTCGATGTGTGCGGCGAGCGAGGGCGCCGCGAGCGCATCGGAGAGGATTTCGCGCGGAGCGGGCGGCTTGAGCTGGAGCGTCGGGTCGCCGAAGCTGATGCCTTCGACAGGCCGCTTGAGCGCCTGGACGTAGCGCACCCAGGCGGTCGAGATGATCTGGTCGTCGGCAGGGGTCCCGCTGGCGAGCGCCGTCTCGACCGAGGCGGCTAGGGCGGGTCCTTCGGTGAGGCCGTCGATCGGCGCGCGCCTGAGGATCTCCACCAGCTTGGCGGTCGCCGCGCGGCTCTCCGGACTGCGCAGCCAGATGAGGTTGCCGGGGCGCGCGGCGTAGAAAGGCGCGACATTGCTATCCGCGGCGGGGGCAGGGGCGAGAGCCG
>NZ_WJSQ01000143.1 GCF_009720245.1 Sphingomonas segetis
TCGCTCGGCGCCAGCCAGGCGGGCGCGAGGCTGACCTACAATTTCACTCGGCAGGTCGCCGCGACCCTTCGCAGCACTTCGGCCGTCGGACGGCGCGGCGGCGAGGTCGCGGCCGGCGTGCGCATCCAGCCCGTCGCCGGCATCCCCTTGTGGATCGATGCCGAGCGGCGGCAGCGGATCGGCCGTTTCGGCGGCGGCCGCAATGCCTTTGCCTTGTTCTTCGAAGCAGGTGTCTACGATCGGCCGATGCCGCTGCACTTCATGCTCGACGGCTATCTGCAAGGAGGGGTCGTCGGCTTCCACAGCCGCGACCACTTCATCGACGGCGCCGTCACGCTCAGCCGGCCGGTCTACAAGCAATTTTCGGCCGGGTTCGGCTTGTGGGGCGGCGCTCAGCCGGGAGTCTACCGGCTCGACGCGGGTCCGCGCGTCACGATGCGCGTGCGCCGCAACGTCAAGGTTCACGTCGATTGGCGGCAGCGGTTCGCCGGCAACGCCGCGCCGGGTTCGGGGCCGGCAATCACCCTGGCCGGGGATTTCTGAGCGAGAGATCGACGCGTCAGCTGGGACGGACGAGGGTGTTGGCCGCCGCCACCGTTTGGGGCTAGTCTCCATCCGGCCGATGCACATCTACCTCCCCATTGCAGGCCAGTCGGTGAATGCCGTCTTCATCATCCTGCTCGGCTTCGGCGTCGGCGTGCTTTCGGGCATGTTCGGAATCGGCGGCGGATTCCTGACGACGCCGCTGCTGATCTTCTACGGCATCCCGCCGACCGTCGCGGTTGCCTCCGCGACCACCCAGATCACCGGGGCGAGCGTGTCGGGCGCGATGGTCCACATGCGCCGCGGCGGCGTCGACCTGAAGATGGCGGGGGTGATGAGCGTCGGCGGGCTGTTCGGCTCGCTCATCGGCGCCGTCCTGTTCCGCATGCTCCAGGCGAGCGGGCAGATCGACGTGGTGATCAGCTTCCTCTACGTGCTGATCCTCGGCTGGATCGGCTCGATCATGCTCAAGGATGCGCTGGTCGCGCTTGGCGTCGTCGGCGGCAAGCAGGCGCAGGCGGGCACCGCGCGCCGCAACCGCTGGGTCGCCTCGCTCCCGCTGCGCTGGCGCTTCTATGCCTCGGGGCTTTACATCTCCCCGATCGCACCGCTCGCCATCGGCTTCGGCGCCGGCGTTCTGACGGTCCTCCTCGGCATCGGCGGCGGCTTCATTATCGTTCCCGCGATGATCTATCTGCTCGGCATGCCGGCCCGCGTCGTGATCGGGACCAGCCTCGCGATGGTGCTCGCGGTCAGCGCCGTGACCACCATGGTCCACGCCGTGACCACGCGCGCGGTCGACATCGTGCTTGCCGTCCTGCTGCTCGTCGGCGGCGTGATCGGCGCCCAATACGGCGCGCTGCTGACGCTCAGGATCAAGCCCGACATGCTGCGGCTCGCGCTCGCGATCATCATCCTCTGCGTCGGTTTCCGCATGCTCCTCGGTCTCGCCTGGCGGCCCGACGAAATCTTCTCGATCGAGTATCTGTGACCGCGCGATTTCCCCTCGTCGCTCTCGCCCTGCTCGCGCCGCTGCTGATTGCGGCGGACAAGCCGGTGCTGGTCCCCGACGTTTCGGCGCGGCAGGTGCAGATCCGCTACAGCTTCTCGGGCGCGCAGCTGCTGCTGTTCGGCGCGATCGCTTATCCCGGCGGGCGCCGGCCCGAGAGCCCAGCCGCCATCGCGGTCGTGCTCCGCGGCCCCGTCCAGCCGATCCTGCTGCGCGAGAAGCAGAAGATCGCGGGCATCTGGATGAACGCCGATTCGAGCCGTTTCCGCTCCGCGCCGAGCTATTATGCAGTCGCTTCGTCGCGGCCGATCCGCGAGCTCGTCGACGATCGCACCGCGTCCATCTACGAGCTCGGAGTCCACAATCTCCAGCTGTCGCCGGGCGGCGGCGCGCTCCCGGAGAAGGAGCGCCATTTCGAAGCCGGCCTGCTCGACCTGCGCAGGCGCGAAGGGCTCTATTCGCAGGATCCGCACGGCGTCGAGATCACGGACGGCATCCTCTATCGCGCGGTCGTCACGATCCCGAGCCAGGTGCCGGTCGGCACCTACACAGCCGAGACATTCCTGATCGAGCCCAACCCCGACCCGAGCAAAAGCGGCCGCGTGGTCGCGGTCGCGACCCGCGACATCGAGATCAACAAGTCGGGGTTCGAGCGTAACGTGTGGCTCGCCTCGCGCCGCCATCGCTTCGCTTACGGCATCGCCTGCGTCGTGCTTTCGCTCGGCCTCGGCTGGGCCGCCGCGGTCGCGTTCCGGCGCCGCTTCTAACGACTTGGCCTAATTTAATTTTAACCGCTCCGGCGTATCGACGTGCGCGACCTTATTGTCTGGGAGCGTACGACCATGGATGAGCAGCCGAACCTGCGCGAGTTCTTGAACGAAGTCAGCAGCTTCAGCGAGGAGGATGCAGTGCCGGCTCCGGTGAAGACCAGGCCGGGACCGGTTACGGCAATCGGCAAGGTGGTCGAGATCGCCGGCTCCGGATCGCAGATCCGCATGAATGCGGCCGCTTTGGCGCCGCTGCAATCGCACGCGGATCCTTCGATCGCCATGTCCGGCCAGGTCGGCAGCCAGGTCAAGATGGTGGTCGGCAACGCCTGGCTGATCGCCAACGTCCGCACGTTGCGCGGCGCCGATAATGGCGAGCTCGTCGCCCACGTCGACTTCCTCGGCGAGGGAAGCAAGGATTCCGCCGGCACGCTCAGCAACTTCCGCCGCGGCGTCACCCGTTACCCGATTCCCGGGGCGGACGTGATGCCGGTCACGACGGACGATCTGCGCGCAATTTTCGCCGCAAGCGACGAGCCGAACATCGAGATCGGCACCGTCTATCCAACCGACGACATCCGCGGCGCGCTCTATGTCGACCCGATGCTGTCGAAGCATTTCGCGATCCTGGGCTCGACCGGTACCGGCAAGTCCACCTCGGTCGCGCTGATCCTCCACCGCATCTCGCAGCTGTCGCCCGAGGGCCACATCCTGATGATCGACCCACACGGCGAATATTCGGCGGCGTTCAAGAATTGCGGCGAGCTGTTCAACGTCGACAATCTGCAATTGCCCTACTGGCTGATGAATTTCGAGGAGCATTGCGAAGTGCTCCTGACGACGCACGGCCCTGAGCGGCAGCGGGACGCCGACATCCTCGCCAAGTGCCTGCTCACCGCCCGCACCAAGGGCAAGGACATGACCCAATACGGCAAGGTCACCGTCGACAGCCCGATCCCGTACCTGCTGACCGATCTCCATGGCATCATCGTCAACGAGATGGGCAAGCTCGACCGCACCGGCGACTCGCTTCCCTTCCAGCGCATCAAAACCAAGCTCGAGGAGCTCCGCGCCGATCCCCGCTACACCTTCATGTTCTCGGGCATGCTGGTATCGGATTCGATGCCGGGGCTGATTGCCAAGCTGTTCCGCCTGCCGAGCCAGGGCCGCCCGATCTCGATCGTCGACGTCTCCGGCGTCCCGTCGGAAATCACCTCGGTCGTGGTTTCGGTGCTTGCGCGCATGGTTTTCGACTATGCGATCTGGTCGCGGACCGAAGCGCAGAAGCCGCTTCTGCTCGTGTGCGAAGAGGCCCACCGTTACGTGCCCAAGGACGAGCACCAAGAAGGCGGCCAGGCAGTCCGCAAGATCCTCGAGCGCATCGCCAAGGAAGGCCGCAAATATGGCGTCAGCCTCGGCCTGATCACACAGCGGCCGTCGGACCTTGCCGAAGGCGTGCTGTCGCAGTGCGGCACGATCGTCTCGATGCGCCTCAACAACGACCGCGACCAGGCCTGCGTCCGCGCCGCGATGCCGGAGGGCGCACGCGGCTTCCTCGACGCCATCCCGGCACTTCGCAACCGCGAGTGCATCGTCTGCGGCGAGGGTGTCGCGATCCCGATGCGCGTCCGCTTCGACGATCTCGAGCCGGAGAAAAGGCCGGCGTCGTCCGACCCGAGCTTCGCTCGCTTGTGGCGCGAGACCGGCGACGAAGCCGGAATCATCAGCCGCACCCTGAAGCGCTGGCGCGGTCACGGCCGCTAAGACGGGCGTGAAAGCCGCGATCCGCGGATTGCAATTTCGGAGCGCTTCGGGGAATCTCGCGGGGTGCGGGGACCCGAATCATCGCTGACGACGAAGGGGTGGCGCAATTTTGCGGGCGTTCATGGCCGCCTCCGCTCGCCGCTCAGGCCGTCGAAGGGTGACGTCGAGGCTGTCCGCCGCGCGATCGATGGGGACGACAAGAGCATCCTCCTGCTCGGCGTGACTCCCGAGCTGTCGGGGCTCGGGCGCGAGCTGGTCGCGATCGACAATTCGCCGCGCATGCTGGCTCAGGTCTGGCCTGGCGATCGCGACGGCCGACGCGCGATCCTCGCCGACTGGACGGATCTCCCGTTCGCGAGCGGGAGCTTCGATGTGGTCATCGGGGATGCATCGCTCAACGCCGCGCCCGAGCAGGTTGAGGAGGTGCTTGCCGAAGCCCGGCGCGTCCTGTTGCCGGCGGGCAAGCTCGCCGTTCGGCTGTTCTGCTCACCCGAGGAACCGGAGACGCTCGATCTGATCCGCGAGGACGTGTTCGCCGGCTGGCCCGGCAATCTCCATGCGTTGAAGTGGCGGATCGCGATGGCGCTCGCGGCGTCGAGGCCTCGCGCGACAGTCCCAGTGCAGGAGATCCTCGCCGCGTTCGAGCGCATGTTCCCCGATCGCGCCCAGCTCGCCGCGGCAACCGGCTGGCCCGGCGAGGACATTGCCACTCTCGACGCTTATGCTGGCGCCGACCACAGTCTGGGCTTCCCCACGCTTTCGGCGATCATGAAGGTCATCGGACGGCATTTCGCCGATCTCACGGTAGTTCCTGCCGCCGGTTATCCGCTGGCGGAGCGCTGCCCGACCGTCGTCGCCGCTCGCTAGCCAGCATATGCCTGGTCGAATATCGGACTGGCCGTGGCCACCCTGATCGTCATCATCCACGAGTTCGACGTGTTCCGCATCCGCGATCGTATTTCTGGTAAGGTCGACAGCCCCTATCTGCTGTTCGAGGTGCTGAGGCAGCTCGAGACGCTCGGCCACAGCGCCGTGATTTCGCGCGGCCCCCGCGCCCCGAACGGCGATGCGGCCTTGCTGCACGTCGATTCGACGATCGTGGAGCCGGAATATCTCGCGCTTGCGCGGCATTATCCGCTCGCCATCAACTTCAGGACCGGCGACATTTCGAAGCGCGCCACCAGCCGTTTGCTTCTGTCTCGGGACGATCGCTGGGACGGCCCGGTGATGGTCAAATCGAACTTCAACAACAATGCTGTGATGGAGGATCTCCACAACCGCGGCGCCGCCAAAACGGGACAGCCATTGCCGCACCCGGGCGTGACCAAGGGCGGCGCCTACAGCGTGCTGGATTCGATCTCCGATGTCGGTGACGAGATCTGGTCGGACTCGTCGCTGGTGGTCGAGCGCTTCCTTCCGGAGCCCGATCCCGAAGGCGGGTTCGTGCTTCGGACCTGGGTGTTCATGGGCGCGCGGGAGCGTTGCACGCGCTTTGTCACCGCCGACAAGGTCTCCAAAGCGGCCGACATTTTGCGGTCCCAGCCGATCGAAGTGCCGCCGCAACTCAGGGCCGAGCGCGAGCGGCTCGGCTTCGATTTCGGCAAGTTCGACTGGGTCATGCACGACGGCGAGCCCGTGCTGCTCGATGCCAATCGCACGCCCGGCGTGGCGACGGCCATCCAGCCGCTCATGAAGGAAGGCGCGCGCAACCTCGCTGAAGGCCTGCACGGACTGCTGACTGGCGAGACCGCGCCCGCGAAGACGTTGCCCTGACCGGCCCGCGATCTCAGTCGGGGATTTTGTCGAGCACGTCCTGCATCGACACTTCGACCTTGAACGTCAGGGTATAGCTGCCACGTTCGTAGCCGAGCTGCCGCGGCATCAGGACGGGGCGCTTCTCGACCGCGACGTTCATGCTCACCGTGTCCCTGCCGGCGCCGAGCCCGCGCGCCGCATTCCTGGCCGCCGCATAGAGGTGCTCGCGCGTCTTCAGCGGCAGCTCCACCCGGCCGCGCACTCTTAAGAGAGCGCGCTTGGCCGCTCGATAGAGGAGGCCGGCGCAATAGCTCGTCCTCACCGGATAGGCATGGTGCTGGATTCGGCTGGGGGCGTCGTGCTGGATGATCGATTCGATGATCCGCGCGTCCAGCGCGTGCCTTGCGAGGCCGATCCACGCCAGCCGTTCCTCGAGGTCGGTGTCGGCGCCCGCGGCATAGCCTTCGAGCACCTCGTCATACCCGCCGGCGCGGCGGAACGCGGCCGCCGGGATAACGTGAAATCCCTTCAGCTGGTTCGCGGCGAGCCTTGGTCCACCCTGGTTGAACGACTGCGACGTCGGCGTGTCGAAATAGCCGTAGGCGCGCGGCGGAAGATGTCCGGCGAGCCACTCGATCGCGCCGTCGGCCATGATCGTGTCGGCGTCGGCGAACACGAGCACGTCCGAGTTCGCTGCCGCCGCGCCCGCGTTGCGCGCTTTCCAGTTGGAGAAATGCTCCTGTCCCTCGACGGAGACAACACGAACCGACGGGAAGTTCGCACGGACGAAATCCCCCGTCCCCTGGGGGCACGAATAATCGACGACGATCACTTCCTCGGCGGCCTGGGCGATCATCTTGGGAAGGCTCGCCTTCAGATGCTCGAGCCGGCCCTTGCACGTCGTGATGATGCTGAAAGTCCGCGGCAATTTGATCCACCCACCCGCTTCGAGTGCAGCGAGCTTTAGGGCGGCCCTTGCCGCAGGGGCAATGCGCAATTCGTCGCGGGCTAGGCGTTCGCCTTCGGGGCGGGCCTGCTCACGCCGACGCCGAGCAGCGCCTTGAGCCGCGCCTTGACGGCGGCGGCGAGGTGCGTGTCGACGACCGGCGCGCTGGTGAGGCGCACCGACAGC
>NZ_WJSQ01000144.1 GCF_009720245.1 Sphingomonas segetis
TACGTGTTCGTCCGCGGCGCGCCCGAGGGGCTGCGGCTGATCCGCAAGGCCGCGTGGCAGGTCCGCGACTTCGACCTGTTCGCCGCCTACGGCGCGGTTCGCGCGCGCACCCAGCCGGCGATGCACGTCGTCCATGCGCGCGCGGTGATGACGCTCGAAGAGGCGATCGAACGGGTGAGCCGGATGATCGGGGCCGCCCTCGACTGGACCTTCCTCGAAAGCTTCCTTCCCGCCAGCCAGGATCCGCAGTTCCGCCGCTCCGCACTGGCGTCGAGCTTCGTCGCTGCGCTGGAACTGGCCCGGCGCGGGCGGCTTGACATCGCGCAGGACGAGCCGTTCGCGCCGGTCAAGCTCAGGGCGGCGTAATGGACGAGCTCGTCCGCGCCATCGAAGCGACCCTGTTCGCCTCCGCGGAGCCGCTCAGCGCCGATGAAATCGCCGAGCATGTCGGCGAGGGCGAGGTCGAGATCGCGCTCGGCCAGCTCGCCGCCCATTACGAGGGCCGCGGCGTCGAGCTGGTGGAGCGCGGCGGGCGCTGGCACTTCCAGACCGCCCCCGACCTCGCCCATCTGCTCCGCCGCACGCGCGAAGAGCCGCGCCGCCTGTCGCGCGCGGCCACGGAGACGCTGGCGATCATCGCCTATCACGAGCCGGTCAGCCGCGCCGACATCGAGGCGATCCGCGGAGTCCAGATATCGAAAGGCACGCTCGACGTGCTGATGGATGCCGGATGGGTTCGGCCCGCCGGCCGCCGCGAGGGGCCCGGCCGACCGCTGCTCTATGCGACGACCGGCGAGTTCCTGACTCACTTCGGACTGGGATCGCGGCGCGATCTGCCGGGGATCGACGATCTCAAGGCCGCCGGCCTGCTCGACCCGCTCGACGAGAGCGTCTTCGAACAGCTTCAACTGGAAAGCGACGAGGAAGGCGACTAGATACGCCGCTCAAAGGAGTTTCCCCAATGGGCGGTTTCAGCATCTGGCATATCCTGATCTTCGCGATCATCCTGCTGCTCCTGTTCGGCGGGAACCGGTTCTCGGCGATGATGGGCGACGTCGCCAAGGGCCTCAAGAGCTTCAAGCAGGGCATGGCCGAGGAGGATGACGACAAGAAGCGGCGCTACGACGAGCAGCGCCGGGCCGAGCCGCCACGGCAGATTCCGCGCGATCAGGAGCCGATCGACGTCACTCCGCGCCGCGAAGAGCCCGTCGCATCCCCTCCGCCCCGCGACGACGAGACGCGCTGAGCGCCTAAACCACCGACATGTTCGGTATCGATTCCAGCGAGCTTGCCGTCGTAGCCATCCTCGCGCTGATCTTCATCGGCCCCAAGGACCTGCCGAAGGTCATGCGCACCGCCGGCTACTGGGTCGGCAAGGTACGCGGCATGGCGCGTCACTTCACGTCCGGGATCGAGAACATGGTGCGCGAGGCCGAGCTGGAGGAGATGGAGAAGCGCTGGCGCGAGGAGAATGAGCGCATCATGCAGCTCCACCCGGCCGATGCCCATTATCCCGAGCCGGGCCAGCCCGACGACATGCCGCCGCTGGCCGAAGTGCCCGAGCCGAGACTGCCGCTCGACGAGAGCCAGCCCGAGGATGAAATCCCTCCCGAAAAGCGTCCGCTGCCGTGAGGGATATCGACGATACCAAGCAGCCGCTGCTTGAACATCTGATCGAGCTCAGGCGCCGGCTCCTGTGGTGCCTGGTGACGCTCGTCGTCACCTTCTTCATCTGCTTCGCTTTCTCGCAGGAGATTTTCGCGGTGCTCGTCCAGCCGCTGCTGAAGGCCGGGCAGGGCAAGCTGATCTACACCGACGTATTCGAAGCCTTTTTCGCGCAGGTGAAGGTGTCGCTGTTCGCGGCGCTGATGCTGAGCTTCCCGGTGATCGCCACCCAATTGTGGCGGTTCGTCGCGCCGGGGCTCTATGCGAAGGAAAAGAACGCGTTCCTGCCCTTCCTTCTGATGACGCCGCTGTTCTTCGCCGCGGGGGCGTCGTTCGCCTATTTTTTCGCGATGCCGTGGGCGCTGCATTTCCTGCTGAGCTACCAGGGGAACATCGGCGGCGTCAGCCAGGAAGCGCTTCCGGGCGTCGGCAATTACCTCAATTTCTGCACCCGCTTCATCTTCGGCTTCGGCGCGGCGTTCCTGCTCCCGATCCTGCTGATGATCCTCGAGCGCGCGGGGCTCGTCACCCGCGAGCAGCTCGCCAGGTCGCGGCGCTATGCGATCGTCGGCGCCGCCGCGGTCGCTGCAGTCCTGACGCCGCCCGACGTCGTCTCGATGCTGATGCTGCTGGTGCCCCTTTACGGGCTTTACGAATTCGCTCTGCTGGCGATCCGGCTGACGCACTGGCGGGCGGCTCGGAAAGCCGCCCGGTCAGGCTCTGCTGTGGCTGTGCCCCAGACAGAAGAGGGCCCAGAAGCGCCACCGGGGGGGGGGAGGGTTGGCGGTTCTGGGCCCATTTAAGCGGATAGCGAGAGCGGGGGGGCAAAAGGTCACTATCCGAACTGCATAACGCCCCTTCGCCAAAAGGAGTTCCCGGTCCGGAAAAGAATTTGCATTTTTTCTGGGCGAGGGCGTAACGACCTTTGCTGCTGCTCAGGCCGGCGGAAAGACCGGCAGATCAACGCTGTAACGTCCCAGCTTCCGATCGAGCGTGGAGCGGAGCTGCTTGGCGAGGCCGCCGACGATGCGCTCGAACTGCACCTTTTGGGGCCTGTCCTCGTCGTCCGGGACCAGGACCTTGCTCGCCAGCATCAGCCGGGCGGTGAGCTCGCTCGTGCGCCTCAGGGAAATCTCGATCGGCTCCTCGGGACAGTGGAGCATCGCGAACTCGACGATTTCGGTGACTAGGAAAGCCACCGCGACCGCGACGTCCTGTGTGGTGTTGAGCGAATCGAGCTCGAGATCGATGCTGAGGCTCCGCGCCGCGTCGGGTGCGCCGGCGCGCAGTTCGGCGGCGAGCTCGGTCATCAGCGGGCGTATCGCGATCCCGCGATTTTCCTCCATGTCGGCATAATGGTTGCGATGGACGATCGACAGAGCGCCGACCCGGCGGCTGATCCCGGCATAGGCCGACTGGGCTTCGGGCGCGGTCGCGCCGCGGCCGTGGATGTTGAGCAGCGACGCGACGACCTGGAGGTTGTTCTTGACCCGGTGGTGGACTTCGCGGACGAGCCGCCGCTGCCCTTCGAGCGCGCCCGCCATTTCCGCATCGGATTCGTCGACTCTCGAGACGACCCGGCCGAACGCGTCGCGCAGCTCCTGGATTTCCCGCGACGGCCCAAGCTTGCGTGGGAGGTCGAGCGTCCCGCCCGGCGAATAGCTCCTGACCGCGCGCTCGAGGCGCTTGAGCGGGCGGATCAGCAGACGGCTGACGAGCACCCAGGTGATGAGCGCCGCGAGGACCCACATCAGCACTGGCAGCAGCAGAACGAGCCGGTCGTAGGTCGTGATCCTCCGGTTCGCCGCGCCGATCCGCGCGAGCAGCACGCCGTTGCCGATGCGCCATTCGGTCAGCCGCAGCCGCAGGTCGGGAGTATCGGGGGAGCCTAGCACCCTGAGCTCGAGATTGTCGTCGTGGAGAACCACGGCTTCGATTTCGCCCGGCGCTTCGGTCGCCGCGGCGCGCAGCTCGGCGACCGGCACGAAAGCCGTCGCCATCCCGTCGATGACCCCGACGCGGATCGCGACTCCGTTGAGGCCGGGCGCGATCCGAGTCGCGATGCTGGCGGGCGGGACGACGGGCAAGCTGCCGGTATCCCCGACCGTCCCGGCCGAACAGATTGGCTTTCCATCGGCCGACTCCAGTTCGAAGCTCTGCGCGATGCCCGGGGCAATGGTTAGCGATCGTTGCGCACGGTCGCAGGCGCGTGCCGGTCCTTCGGCAAGCGCGCCGTTGGCCGCAATCCGCAGCGCAAGAGCATTTCGCGCAATCAGGCTTTGCATCGCTTCCGCCGCGGCGCGGGACTGGTCCTCGGCCCGGCCCTTTATCGCCTCATTGGCCTGACGGATCCCGCTTTCGCCGAACGAGACGAGCGCGATTCCGATCGGAAGCAGCACGGCGGTGAGAATCAGCAGCAGCTTCGCGCCGGTCGGCAGACGCGCGAAGCGGGCGGCCACGCTCATCGCGCGACCTTGAATCGATCAGCCGAGTTTGCCGATGATCTTGAGCAAATCGTCGGGGACGGGCTCGCGCAGCGTATCGTCATAAGACGGACCGAAGCGCGCGCCCGAGATCGCCTTTGCGGGCCGTGCGATCGGTAGCCTTGGACTTCTTCGAGTGCCTGGAATGACCGGCTCCCTCCGTCTCGCTTCCTTTCCTGGCACTCAACTCCTCGTCCCCCCTCGCGCGGGTTCTCGACGCGCTCATACTAATCTCGCTGCGCGGCGCAACGGTTCGGCTGGCGATGCCCCGCTTCGATACGTACAGGCCGGCCCGCCGCGCGGCTGCTGGTCAGGGCGGCGTGCCGGTCTAGTCATCGGAAACCAAATCGCCGGTGCTTGGTTCCACACGCGAGCCACTTCTCTGGGGGGCGGTGCGGCGACGCAACAGATGGTCCTTCCAGGGTTGAAACAATCAAGGCGGCCCGCCAAAGACGCCCCAAGCAAATTTTCCAGGGAGATTTCACCACCATGTCCCTTGGCCAGGAACTCGCACCGCACCTGCCCTTCCTCCGCCGCTACGCCCGAGCCCTGACCGGCAGCCAGGCCCACGGCGATGCGTTCGTCCGAGCGACTCTCGAGGCGATCGTCGCCAAGCCCGACGAATTCCCGCGCGACGTCGACCCGCGGCTCGGCCTCTACAAGACATTTCACGCAATCTGGTCGACGGCCAACGTCGAGGAAGGCGAGGAGCCGTCGAAGAGCCCCGTCGGGGCCGAGAGCATCGCCCATGCGCGCCTGTCGCGAATCACGCCGCTGTCGCGCCAGGCGCTGCTCCTGACCGCGCTCGAGGGCTTCTCGTCCGAAGATACCGGCTATCTGATCGACGTCAGCCCGGCTGACGTCGATTCGCTCGTCGCCGAGGCGCTCGAGGAAATCGAACGCCAGACGCTCGCCGACGTGCTGATCATCGAGGACGAGCCGATCATCGCGATGGATATCGAGACCATCGTGCGCGATCTCGGCCACAACGTCACCGGAGTCGCCGTGACCCGCGACGAAGCCGTGTCCCAGGCGCGCCAGCACCCTCCGGGCCTGGTGCTCGCCGACATCCAGCTCGCCGACGACTCGAGCGGCATCGACGCGGTCAAGGACATCCTTGCCGAATTCTCGGTGCCGGTGATTTTCATCACTGCATTCCCCGAGCGGCTGCTGACCGGGACTCGCCCCGAGCCAACCTTCCTGATCACCAAGCCGTTCCAGCGATCGACCGTCAAGGCGGCCATCGCCCAGGCCCTGTTCTTCGACGCGGCGACCGTCCCGGCGGCGTGACATCAGCCGTTCGGAACACGGTTCCGGCCGGCGCGTTGGCCGGGGGAACGCTGATTTCGTGACGAGAGCATAATGGCTGACCCGAGGCATCACGAACCTTCGGTCGTCGAAACGACGACTGAGGCGCGCGCCGGCTCCACGCCGGGTGTTACGCGCAATGTCCTTGTCGTCGGCACATTGCTGGTGATCATCCTTTTCGCGGTGATCGTCTTGGTAGGGCTTCGCTGAGTCCCTATTTCCTGTCACGGGCATCGTTCATGTTCGATCCAACTGCGCGCGGCCACGGTCGCGCGCCGGCACAGGGTGGGGATCTAGTTTGACGGAAGATCGCGAAGAGGACCGACCAGCAAGCGCTTCGACGGAGCCGGTGCCGCTGTCCGACCCGGACTTCAAGGACCAGCTCGCTTCGGTCATCCCGCACCTTCGCGCCTTCGGCCGCTCGCTGTCGGGCAGCCGCGATCTCGCCGACGACCTCGTCCAGGAGACGCTGCTCAAGGCCTGGGCGGCGCGAAAGCGCTTCCAGGCCGGCACCAACATGCGGGCGTGGACTTTCATCATCCTTCGCAACCTGTTCCTCAGCCAGATGCGGCGCGCCCGCTTCAAGGGCGAGTGGGACGACCTCACCGCGTCGAAAATCCTCGCCGCGCCCGCCAGCCAGGACCGGCACATCGAGCTTGGCGACATGCAGCGCGCGCTGATGCACCTTCCGCAGCCGCAGCGCGAGGCCCTGATCCTCGTCGGCGCGGGCGGTTTCGCTTACGAGGAAGCGGCCGAGATCTGCGGCTGCGCGGTCGGCACGATCAAGAGCCGCGTCGCGCGCGGCCGAGTCGCGCTCGAGCAATTGCTGTCGAGCGGCAAGCTGCCGTCACGGCGCCAGCACAAGACCGATCCCGACAAGTCGGCGCTCCAGACGATCATGGGCGAAGTCGACGAGCTCAGCCGCGACCACGAGCGTTAGCCGTACCCCCTGCGGACGCAGGGTCGATTTCCCGTTTGGGGCTAAGCTCCTGCTCGTGCAGGAGCATTGCGGTCAATTCAGCTTGCGCAGCAGTTCCGCAAAATCGCGGTCGCACGGTTCCGCGGCGGCAGCCTCGAAGGCTCGGCGCAGCGCGGCCATGATGCCTGCCTGTGCCGGCGGCATGTCGACCCGGATGATCCGACGGTCCATGTTATTCAGCTCCGGCACTGCGGGGTAGTCTCGCTCGAGGTTCATCAGGCATTGCAAACGAGCCAGAGCACACGGAAGTTTCCTGCCGATGAAAGTAGCTTATGTGAAATGCCGGCGATGAGTCGCGCAAATGCAACATCTGCGTCGTCGGCTCGGGAGGACGCTGTCCTACGCGCGCGCAGACATTCGCCCTTCCTGCGCGAGGCGTTGCTGGCGCGTCCGGAGATCGGCGACACGTTCATCGAGGACGGTTCCGGCGCCGCGGCCGACCTCGCGCTCGCGGCCGCGCCCAACCTCCCGGTCGACCGGCGGCTCCGGCAGCAGCGGCACGGCGTCGCGCTCGCGGCGGCGCTTTGCG